>DASSHM010000082.1:0-19960 GCA_035692885.1 Occallatibacter sp. | reverse complement strand
GTGACGGGATCGAGGAAGGGCATGGAGGCGCGGAGCTTTTTGCCGACAATCTCGATGGGGTGTTTGGCCTCGGCCTCGCGGAAGGCGAGGAACCGCTTTTTGCCGGTGGACTGGTCGTTGAGGAACTGTTTGGCGAAGGTGCCGTCCTGGATTTCAGCGAGGATATGCTTCATGGCCTGGCGGCTAGCATCGTTGATGACGCGGGGGCCGGAGACGTAGTCGCCGAACTCGGCGGTGTCAGAGATGGAGTAGCGCATGTAGGCAAGGCCGCCGCGATAGATGAGGTCGACGATGAGCTTGAGCTCGTGGAGGACCTCGAAGTAGGCGGACTCGGGCTGGTAGCCCGCCTCGACGAGGGTTTCATAGCCAGCCTTGATGAGCGCGCTGACGCCGCCGCAGAGCACGGCCTGCTCGCCGAAGAGGTCAGTCTCAGTCTCCTCCTTGAAGGTGGTTTCGAGGACTCCTGCGCGGGTGCATCCGATGCCCTTGAGGTAGCTGAGGGTGAGGGCGTGGGAGTTGCCCGAGGGGTCCTGATGCACGGCGATGAGGCCGGGAACTCCGCCGCCCTCGGGGAAGATTTCGCGGACGCGGTGGCCGGGAGCCTTGGGCGCGGCGAGGCCGACGTTGATGTTGGCGGCGGGAACGATGGTCTTGAAGTGGATGTTGAAGCCGTGGGCAAAGAGCAGCAGGGCTCCGGGACTAAGGTTGGGCGCGATTTCATCGGCGTAGAGCCGGGCCTGGACCTGGTCGGGGGTGAGGATCATGACCACCTCGGCCCATTTCACCGCGTTGGCGACAGTGTCGACCTCGAGGCCGGCCTTCTGGGCCTTGGGGATGGACCGGGAGCCCGCGGCGAGGCCAACCTTGACCTGTACGCCGGAGTCCTTGAGGTTGAGCGAGTGAGCGTGGCCCTGGGAGCCGTAGCCGATAATGGCAACATTTTTCGCCTGGATGAGGGAGAGGTCGGCGTCGTGATCGTAGTAGGTGGTAGCCATGGTTGTTCTCGATTTTCCTTTTTCGGGGTGATGGAGATTTTGTGTTCGAGTCGAGCGAGGCTCGGCGGTTCATTGCTGCCCTGTCCGCCGGGAGGGCGGGAAAGGCGAGGCACTACTGGGTCCGGGCGGCTGCTCCTCCGGCGAGGGGCTCGACGACATTGGCATCCGGTTCAGCATCGGGAGCGCCTGCCGCCATGGCCCTGAGTACGCTGGAGGTGTGATGCCCGCGCCGCATGGTCATTTTACCGCTGCGGCAGAGCTCCAGGATGCGGATATCGCCCGAGCGGAGAATTTCAATGAGTCCCTCGATCTTGCTTTCGACGCCGGTAAGCTCAATCATGAGCGAGTCGGAGGTAAGGTCAACGACGCGCGCGCGGAAGACCTTTGCAAGCTCAAAGACCTGGGAGCGGGAGGAGGCGTTGACAGCGACCTTGATGAGCGCAAGCTCACGGGTGACGTTGGCGGCGCCTGCGATGTCGTCCACGTCAACGACGTTTTCGAGCTTGTAGAGACTGGCGCGGATGCGGTGGCCGGCTCCGGCGGAGGCCTCGCAGACGACCGTAAGGCGGGAGAGGCCGGGCCGCTCGCTGGGGCCGACGGTGAGCGAGACGATATTGATATTGAGACGGCGGAAGAGCGAGGCGACGCGGGTAAGCACGCCGGGAATATCTTCAACGTATGCGACGAATGTGTGCATCATGATGGCTTCTGCTCCTGTCCGTGCGGATTAGTTGTCGTCCGGGGACTCGACGAGGGGGCTTTTTGCGCCGGGACGACGGATCATTTCGTCCAGCGCCTTGCCGGCGGGAATCATGGGATAGACGGAGTCCTCCTTCTCAACCATGAAGTTGATCAGGAAGGTGCCGGGCGCGGAGCGCGCCTGGTTGACGGCGTCCTCCAGCTCGGTGCGGGAGCGAACGGCGCGGCCGGGGATGCCGTGGGCATCAGCGAGCTTGACGAAGTCAGGGCTGACGAGGGGAGTGGACTGATAGTTGCGCTCGTAGAAGAACTCCTGCCACTGGCGGACCATGCCGAGGTAGCCGTTGTTGATGACGGCGATGTTGATCTTGAGGCCTTCCTGCACGATGGTGGAGAGCTCGGCTGCGGTCATCTGGAAGCCGCCGTCGCCGACGATAACCCAGACCTCGCGGTCGGGACAGGCGGTTTTTGCGCCGATGGCGGCGGGCAGGGCGAAGCCCATGGTTCCGAGGCCGCCGGAGGTGATGAGGGTGCGCGGCGCGTCGTGGTGATAGTACTGCGCCTCCCACATCTGATGCTGGCCGACGTCGGTGGCGATGATGGCGTTGCCGCCGGTGATGCGCCACAGGTCATTCATGACATGGGCCGCGTAGAGGTGTCCGGAGTCGGGCAGGTTCTTGATGTCGCGCACGGCCACCGCGCCCTTGCTGGCGTCGATGGTCTTGAGCCACGCGGAGCCATCGCGGCCAGAGATGCGGGGCAGCAGGTCTTCAAGCACGGCGCGGAGATCGCCCAGCAGGGCAACATCGACCTTGACGTTCTTGTTGACCTCGGAGGGATCAATCTCGATGTGAATCTTCTTGGCATTAAGGGCGTACTGGGAGATGACGCCGGTGACACGGTCATCGAAGCGCATGCCGCAGGCGATGAGCAGGTCAGCCTCCTGAATGGCGTGGTTGACCCAGGCTTCGCCGTGCATGCCCATCATGCCGAGGTTGAGCGGGTGCGAGGCAGGGAAGCCGCCGAGGCCGAGGAGAGTGAGGGCTACGGGAATCTGCGCGCGCTCGGCGAGGGTGCGCACCTGCTCCATGGCACCGGACTCCATGACGCCGTGGCCAGCGAGAATGACGGGACGCTGGGAGCCTCGGATGAGTCCGGCGGCCTGGGCGAGGCAGGACTGCTCAACGCAGAGCATGGGGTGGGGGCGGCAGGGCCGCGGCCGGGCGGCCTCGAAGTCGAAGATGGCCGTGGTCTGCTGCGCGTCCTTGGTGATGTCAACCAGAACCGGGCCGGGGCGGCCTGACTGAGCAATCTGAAAGGCATGGCGCAGCGCGGGGGCGATGTCCTCGGCGCGGCTGACGAGGAAGTTGTGCTTGGTGACGGGCAGGGTGATGCCCGTGATATCAACTTCCTGGAATGCGTCCGTGCCGAGCAGCTTGCTGGAGACGTTGCCGGTGATGCAGACAATGGGGATGGAATCCAGCATGGCCGTGGCGATGCCGGTAATGAGGTTGGTGGCGCCGGGGCCGCTGGTGGCGATGGCCACACCCACCCTGCCGGAGGCGCGGGCATACCCATCGGCCATGTGGGCCGCACCCTGCTCGTGACGTACGAGAGTGTGGTGGATGGGAAACTTGCGCAGCGCGTCATAGGCCGGCAGGATGGCGCCGCCAGGATAGCCGAACACGTCGGTAACGCCCTCGCCGACCAGGGTGGCCCAGATAATCTCAGAGCCGGTGAGGGGTGTGGGCGTGGTGAGGTGGGCATTTGCAGCGTGCGGATTCGCGTTGCTTCCCATAGATGACTCCTTGTCCGCGCTCTCAACAGTCGCGGACGAATGATCGTGATGGTTACGTGGTTGCGCCGGTGGATGCGGAGCTTACGCGGTCAACATATTTACGGAAGACGCCCCCGGGCCAGCGCAGCGGGGGAGGCGAGAAGCCCTTGAGGCGCGCAGCGATTTCCTCATCGCTGACCTCAAGCGTCAGCTTGCGGTTGGGAATATCGAAGTGGATGGTGTCGCCCTCACGGATGGCGGCGATGGGACCGCCCACGAAGGCCTCGGGCGCGACGTGGCCAGCGGTAAGGCCGCGGGTTGCGCCGGAGAAGCGGCCGTCGGTGAGCAGGGCAACGGTATTGCTGAGGTCGGGCATGCCGCTGATGGCAGCGGTGACCTGGAGCATCTCGCGCATTCCGGGTCCGCCCCTCGGGCCTTCATAGCGAATCACGAGCACATCATTGGGCTTGATGCGGCCGGACTCGACGGCGGCGAAGCAATCTTCTTCACAGTCGAAGACGCGGGCGGGTCCGCGATGCTCATAGCGGCCGGCGGCGGCGACCTTCATGACGCAACCCTCGGGCGCCAGATTGCCCTTGAGGATGACGAGACCGCCGTTGGGCTTGAGGGGTTTCTCAAAGGTGTAAATGACGGCCTGGCCAGGAGTCTCGCTGGCGAGCGCGGCCTCATCGGCGAGTGTCCGGCCGCTGATGGTGAGGGTAGAGCCATCGGCGTGCCCGGCGTTGATGAGCCGCTGGGCAAGCAGCCGTGAGCCGCCGGCCGCCTGGTAATCGGCCGCGACGTATTTGCCTGACGGGGTGAGGTCGCAGATGAAGGGCGTGCGCCTGCTGATGGCGTCAAAGTCGTCAATGGAGAGATCGATCTTCATCTCACGGGCGATGGCGAGCAGATGCAGCACGGCGTTGGTGGAGCCGCCGCTGGCGGCGACGCTGGCGATGGCGTTCTCAATGGACTTGCGGGTGATGATCTGCGAGGGACGGCGGTTGGCGCGGACGGCGTCCATGAGCATGCGGCCGGCCTCGCGCGAGGCCGGCAGCTTGTCCCTGGATGTGGCCGGGACGCCGGAGAGCTGAATGGGCGAGATGCCCAGAATCTCGCCGGACATGGCCATGGTATTGGCGGTGAACTGGCCTCCGCAGGCTCCTGCGCCGGGACAGGCGGCGGCCTCAAGCGCTTCGAGCGCAACCGCGTCGATATTGCCCTCGGCGAAGGCGCCGATGCCCTCGAAGACATTCTGAATGGTGATGTCAACCTTCTCGCCGCGGGGGCCGTCGAGCTTGCCGGGGGCGATGGAGCCGCCATAGAGCATCATGCCGGGGATGTCGAGGCGGCAGAGGGCCATGATGATGCCGGGCATATTTTTGTCACAGCCGCCGATGCCGACGAGGCCATCGAAGAGGTTGCCGCGGGCGACGAGCTCGATGGAGTCGGCGATGACCTCACGCGAGACGAGCGATGCCTTCATGCCCTGGCTGCCCATGGTGATGCCGTCGGAGATGGTGACGGTGTTGAACTCCATGGGCGTGCCGCCGGCCTCGCGAATGCCCTGCTTGAGGGCTTCGGCAATCTGGCGCAGGTGCAGGTTGCAGGTGCCGATCTCGGTCCAGGTATTGGCGATGCCGATGATGGGCTTGTGCAGGTCTTCCTTGCTAAAGCCCGCTCCGCGCAGAAATGCGCGCGCGCCGGCACGGCTTGGACCTTCAGTCAACGGGATGCTTTGGCGCTTGCCTTCGATGGTCATTGCTCTTCCTTGTGGTGTTTTCGGATTATGTTGCGGAGTTTTGCGACCCTCCGCTGCTTACAAGATTACTTTGCCCTGAGCCAGGTGTCTGCATTGTGCCTTGCCTCATAGGCGTCAAGCGCTGCGGCGTGGCGAAGGGTAAGGCCGATATCGTCGAGACCCTCGAGCAGGCAATACTTGCGGAAGGCGTCAAATTCAAAGGAAGCGCTGAAGCCCCGCTCATCACGGACGGATTGATTCTGCAGGGAGACGGTGAGCGCGTAGCCGGGAATGGACGCGGCGTTCTTGAGCAGCGTATTCACCTGCTCTTCGGGCAGGCGGACAAGGACAATTCCATTCTTGCCTGCGTTGGAAAAAAAGATGTCGGCGAAGGAGGGGGCGATGACCACGCGGAAGCCGAAGTCAGAGAGCGCCCAGGCGGCGTGCTCGCGGCTGGAGCCGCAGCCGAAGTTCTTGTCCGCAATGAGAATCCGCGCGCCCTTGTAGCGCGGGTCATTGAGCACGAAGCCGGCCACGGGCGTGCCATCGGGCGTCTGCCGCCAGTCAAAGAAGAGAAAGTCGCCATACCCGGTGCGCTCAATGCGCTTGAGGAACTGCTTGGGAATAATCTGGTCGGTATCGACGTTGGCGCGGTCGAGCGGCGCGGCGAGCGACGTGAGTGTGTGGAAGGGTTCCATCAGGCCTTTACCTCCTCGAGAACGGGCCAGTTGCGAATATCCACCAGGTGACCGGCAATGGCTGCCGCCGCGGCCATCTGCGGGCTGACAAGGTGGGTGCGTCCGCCGCGGCCCTGGCGGCCCTCAAAGTTGCGGTTGCTGGTGGAGGCGCAGCGCTGGCCGGGCGAGAGAATGTCAGGATTCATGCCCAGGCACATGGAGCATCCGGGCTCGCGCCACTCGAAGCCGGCGTCAAGAAAAATGCGGTCTAATCCCTCCTGCTCGGCCTGCGACTTGACCACCTGCGAGCCGGGAACAACCATGGCGCTGACGTGCGCTGAGACCTTGTGACCGGCGACGATGCCGGCGGCGGCGCGCAGGTCCTCAATGCGGCCATTGGTGCAGGAGCCAATAAAGACGCGATCGATGACGATCTCCTCAAGCGGGGTGCCGGCCTTGAGGTCCATATATTCGAGCGCGCGCTCAAACGACTTGCGGTCAATCTCGCTGGCGGCGCGCGCGGGATCGGGAACGGCGGCTGTGACCGGCGCAACCATGCCGGGACTGGTTCCCCAACTGACGTAGGGTACTAGCGTCGCGGCGTCGATGACGAGCTCACGATCGAATGTGGCGCCGTGATCGCTGGGCAGCTTGCTCCACTCCGCCACGGCACGGTCCCAGTCAGCGCCCTGCGGGGCGAAGCGGCGGCCCTTCAGGTAGTCGAAAGTGGTTTGATCAGGCGCGATCAATCCCGCGCGCGCCCCGGCCTCGATGCTCATGTTGCAGATGGTCATGCGGCCTTCCATGGAGAGTGAGCGGATGGCCGAGCCTGCGTACTCGATGACGCAGCCGGTGGCGCCGTCAGTGCCGATTTTCCCGATGATGGCGAGGATGATGTCCTTGGCAGTGACACCGGTTGGCAACTGGCCTTCCACCGCGATGCGGAAGGTTCTGGGCTTGGATTGGGGCAGGGTCTGCGTGGCGAGCACGTGCTCCACCTCGCTGGTTCCAATGCCGAAGGCCAGGGCTCCGAATGCGCCGTGGGTGCTGGTGTGGGAGTCGCCGCAGACAATGGTCATGCCCGGCTTGGTGATGCCGAGCTCGGGACCGATGACATGGACGATGCCCTGGTTGCGCGAGTCAACGTCGTAGAGTTCGATGCCAAAGCCGGCGCAGTTCTGGCGCAGCGTGGAGATCTGTTTTGCCGAAGTCTGGTCAACGATGTGAAGGCGGCCCTCCCGGGTGGTGGGCACGTTGTGATCCACGGTGGCGATGGTGCGGTCAGGGCAGCGCACCCCGCGGCCGGCCAGGCGCAGGCCCTCGAAGGCCTGCGGGGAGGTGACTTCATGGACCAGTTGCAGGTCGATGTAGAGCAGGGCCGGCTCCCCCTTGGGCTCGACCACCACATGCTGCTCCCATACCTTTTCAAAGAGTGTTTTGGGTTCGGAACTCATCGAATCATCCTTGGTGTCTTGTTTGGTGGATCAGTGAAGTCAAGCATTCACGAGCAGTGTCTTGACTGTTTCACGTACTTTGGCGCCCATCTGCTTCGTGGAGAGGACGGAGTAGCCCTGCGCATTGCCGCGTGCGAGGTCGGGAGTGCGGAAGCCCTGCTCAAGGACCCTGCGCACGGCGGCTTCAACGGCCGCGGCCTCGGATTCAAGCCCCGCTGAGTGGCGAAGGATGAGCGCGCCGGTGAGGATGGCTCCGAGAGGGTTGGCGAGGCCCTTGCCGGCAATGTCGGGCGCGGAGCCGTGCACCGGCTCGTACAGATTGACCTTGCCACCGATGGTGGCCGAAGGCAGCATGCCGAGCGAACCGGTGATGACGGCGGACTCGTCGGAGAGAATGTCGCCGAAGAGATTCTCGGTGAGCACCACATCGTAGTTGCGCGGCTGGTTCATCAGGTGCATGGCCATGGCGTCGACGTACTGGTGCTCGAGGGCGACCTCGGGAAACTCCCGGGCCACCTCAGTGACGGTGGCGCGCCAGAGCTGCGAGACCTCAAGGACATTGGCCTTGTCGACGCTGGTGAGCTTGCGGCTGCGCTTCTGGGCAAGCTGGAAGGCGATACGGGCAACGCGGGCGACCTCGTCGCGGGTATAGCGCATGGTGTTCCAGGCCTCGCCGGCGGCGCGATCCCATTGACGTGGCTGGCCGAAGTAAAGGCCGCCGAGCAGCTCGCGGACGAAAAGAATGTCGGCTCCATCGACGATTTCAGGGCGCAGCGGGCTGTTGACCGCGAGTTCCTTAAAGGCGAAGGCGGGGCGCAGGTTGGCGAATCCGCCGAGCGCGGCGCGAATCTGCAGCAGCCCGGCCTCGGGGCGCTTATCCGGGGGCAGGGAGTTGAATTCGTTGCCTCCGACAGCGCCAAGGAGCACGGCCTGGGAGTCAAGCGCCGCGGCGAGAGTGTCGGCGGGCAGCGGCGTGCCGTCGTTCACAATCGCGACGCCGCCGATGCGTTTGTGGTCGAGCTCAAGGGTGTGGCCGCCGAGCCGGGCAATCTCATCGAGAACGCCAACCGCCTCCTGGGTGACTTCGGGTCCGATGCCGTCGCCGGCGACTACAAGAATCTTCAGCTTCATGCCTGCTCTCTTTTTGGTTTGAAAAGTCGTTCAAATCGCCTGGAAAGGAACAGCAGCACCATCCAGATCAAGACGAAGTTCAACATCACCGCCAACTGCATATAGAATGCCGGTCTGGCCGCGTAGGCCTGGTGCGGAAGCAGCCGGGTTACAACGAAGACTCCGGGCGCCCAGAAGGGAACTGCAATCCACTGGAATCGCGTGCCGTCCAGCTCGTAGGCGGCAATCATGAGCGTGGGCGATGCGAGCGCCGTGTATGCGACGCGCGCCAGCGTGCGCCTGTTCATCCCTCCTCAATCCAGCTCCGACACAGGCTCGGAGCGGCGTTCGCGAATTCTGTCGGGCAGCAGGCCAATCAGGTCCTGGTCATAGATGTTCTTCTTGCGGTCGGCCATGGCGACAAAGCGGTAATAGGTCTGCTGCAGCTCTTCGCGGCTGAGCGTAAAGCCGAGTTTCTCAAGGCGATGGCGCAGCGCGGCGCGACCTGAGTGCTTGCCGAGCACCAGATGGGTGTGAGAGACGCCGACCAGTGCGGGGGTCATGATCTCGTAGCAGAGCGGGTTGGCCAGCATGCCGTGCTGATGGATGCCGGACTCATGAGCAAAGGCGTTGGCGCCGACGATGGCCTTGTTGGGCGAGGGCTTGAAGGTGATGATCTGTCCCAGTACCTCGCTGGTGGGGTAGAGCTGGTCAAGCCGGATGGCGGTGGAGACGCCGTAGCGGTCGGCACGCACGTAGAGTGCGGCGGCAATCTCCTCCAGCGAAGCATTGCCGGCCCGTTCGCCGATGCCGTTGATGGCGCACTCCACCTGGCGCGCGCCAGCCTGAATTGCGGCCAGCGAGTTGGCGACGGCAAGGCCGAGATCGTCGTGACAGTGAGAAGAGAGGATGATGCCCTGCGCATCGACAACTGGAATCCGCTCGCGCACCTCGCGGAACATGCGTCCGTACTCCTCGGGGGTGGTGTAGCCGACCGTGTCGGGCATGTTGATGGTGGTGGCCCCGGCCTCAATGGCGATGCGCACCATTTCAATCATGAAGTCGCGGTCAGAGCGCGTGGCGTCCTCGGGGGAGAACTCGACATCGTCGCAGACAGAGCGGGCCAGGCGCACGGATTCGCCGGTAAGGTCGAGGGCCTGCTGACGGCTGATTTTGAGCTTGTACTCGAGATGCAGGTCACTGGAGGCGAGGAAGACGTGGATGCGGGCGCGGTCAGCAAACTTGAGGGCGCGTGCCGCCATCTCGATGTCCTCGGTCTTGGCGCGGGCCAGTGAGGCAATGCGCGGCTTGCGGATGGCCTGGGTGATGGTGGCAATGGCCGCAAAGTCGCCCTCCGACGCCATGGCAAAGCCGGCTTCGATGATGTCCACGCCCAGATCCTCAAGGGCGTGGGCCATGGTGAGCTTTTCCTGCGTGGTCATGCTGCAGCCGGGGGATTGCTCGCCATCGCGGAGGGTGGTGTCAAAAAAAGCGACGTGATTCGAGTTTTCAACCGTCATGAACTCACCTGCCAGGGGAAACCTTTGCCAGCAAGCCCATTTTCGCGCATTGGAGGCTTATAACGCAAAGTTATTCTTTTTTTAGCTATGATTAGTAATTGTTATGGATGCGACCTGCGAAAGGAGCGGTGGCGATGGAGCTGAGCCAGCTTGAAGCATTTCTGACGGTGGCCGAGGAGCGGAGCTTTTCGCGCGCCGCGGTACGGCTGCACCGGACGCAGCCGGCGGTGAGCCAGGTGATTCGCAAACTGGAGGCAGCGGTGGGCGAAACACTTTTTGACCGCGCGGCGCGGGACGGGTCACTTACTGCGGCCGGCGAGCTGCTCAAGGACTACGCGCTGCGCATACTGGCGCTGCGGCGGGAGGCAGGGAGCGCGCTGGACGAGTTGAAGAGCGTGGAGCGGGGTCATCTGCAACTGGCGGCAAACGAGTACACGTGCCTGTACCTGCTGCCTGCCATCGATGCATTCCGGCGCGAGTTTCCGCATGTGGGGGTGCACGTGCACCGGATGCTGGCGAGCCGGATTCCCGAGGCACTGAGCCAGCGTACGTTCGAGATCGGGGTGGTCTCGTACCGGCCGGACCCGGAGCACTTTCGCGCCATTTCGGTTTATGGAGACAGCCTGACGCTGATCGCCAGTCCGCGACACCCGCTGGGGCGGAAGGAACGGGTTTCAATCATCGACCTGGGGAAGGAGAGTTTTATTGCTCATAATGTGGCCTCGCCGCTGCGGAGAAAGGTCATCGAGACGTTTCAGCGGTACCGGACACCGCTGAACATGACCGTCGACCTGCCGACGATTGAGGCGATCAAACGGTTTGTGGCGATGGGAAATGGGGTGGCGCTGGTGCCGCACCTCTCAGTAGGGCGCGAGCTGGAGACGGGCGAGCTGGTGCAGGTGAAGGTGGACGAACTGGAGGTCAAGCGGGTGCTGCGTCTGGCGCACCGGCGGCAGACGACCCTCTCGTATGCGGCCCGGGCATTTTTGCGCACCGTGCGCTCGATGGCCGAGGAGAAGGGGCCGCCCTTCTTCTACCACGTCGAGCGGATGGGTTGAGGAGACGTTGCACCGGGCTGCAGCGGCGGGAAGAACCGGCGAAGATAACCGCCGGGGGGGATTTTTCATCGCCAAGAAGCCGCTTTTCCGTCTGCAGCGTCCAAGTGAGGAAAGCATTCCATCAGCACACTGCCACGACCCGTTCCGGCCATTTACAATGCTGAGAGCGGGGCCCGGCAGGAACCGGAGCGCCGGAATCAACACGCTGGTTGCCGGCCTGAAGGTTGGGCAGTCATGAGGTTCAGGATCGAATGAAGAAGATCGCCCTTTTTGTATTCCTGCTGACGGTCTGCGCGGCAGTGGGCCGCGCTCAGGAGAGCCGGCAGGACGTAAGCCTGAGCGGTACAGCCCTGATTGAACCGTTCATTTCCTCTTCGACGGATGTGCAGGTGCACTCGAATACGGCTTATGGCGCCCTGCTGAGCTACCGCTACATGCTGACGCCGTCCAGCGCGCTGGAGCTGAACTACGGGGTCACCTATCAGAACCGGATTCACTATGTCATCAGCAATACGAACAACTACGATGTGCTGACGCGGACGCAGGAGATTTCAGCGGCGTTTGTGCGCAGCTTTTACTTCCGCAAGTTCAACCCTTTTGTTGAAGCCGGGCCGGGCGTGCTTGTGTTCCTGCCGATTCGCAATTCGGGGACGACTTCGCTGGACGTGAAGCAGCAGACGGGAGTGGGCGCGCTGTACGGCGCCGGTATCGCGTATGAGATAAGCCCGAGCTTTGACATCCGGGCGGAGTACCGCGGATTCATCACCAAGGTGCCGACCTTCGACTACCCTCAACTGGCCACCAAGCGCTGGTACAACATCTACATGCCGACGGTGGGCGTGGCATACCACTTCTAGCGCAGCGGAACTGGAGAGTTCAAGAGGGATGAGCCGTGGCTCATCCCTCTTGTCGTGCGCAAGAATCGCCCGCATACGCAAGAAGGTGAATCAGGGCTGCGCCTCAACCTCGCGGTAGCAGCCGAGTTCCTTGATCATGGCGCAGTGTGGCTGCAGGGCCTGGATGGCGCGGCGGCCCTCGCCGGCAGAGCGGATCTGGGCATCTACATAAAAGATGTACTCCCACGGTTTGCCGTGCACAGGGCGGGACTCGATCTTGGTGAGGTTGGTGCCGAGCGAGGAGAGCTCAGCAAGGGCCGCCACCAGCGACCCGGGCCGATTCTCAACGGAAAAGGCGAGGCTGATTTTACCCGCGGCGGGGTCGGGTACCGAGTCGCGCGTGCGGCGAACGAAGAAGAAGCGGGTGTAGTTTTCGGGGTTGTCCTCGATATCGGCCTCAAGGACCGTGGCGCCGTAGTGACGCGCGGCGGCCTGGCTGGCGATGGCGGCAGCGCCGCGGTCGCGCAACTCCATAAGGTGCTTGACGCTTCCGGCAGTGTCGTAGAACGAAAAGGCCTCCATGGCAGGATGCGCGGCAAGATAGCGGCGGCACTGGGCGAGCGCAACGGGATGGGAGAAGACTCGTACGACGTCCGCGACCGCCGCGCCGGGAAAGGCGATGAGGTTGTGGCGGATGCGCAGCAGCGTTTCACGCTCGACGCGCACGTCATGCGCGAGGAGCAGGTCAAAGTGCTCTGAAACAGAGCCGGCGAGACTGTTTTCAATGGGAATGACGGCGGCGTCGACGCTGCCGCCGGCGAGCGCGCCAAAGACATCCGCGGAGAGCGAGAAGGGCACGATCCGCGCCGAAGGCTCAAGGCGGGTGGCGGCCTCGTGACTAAAGGACCCGGGCTCGCCCTGGATGGCGATGCGGAGTCCATCGTCGTGCCCTTCAGTGGCGGCTGACTGCCCGGGCTGCGATCTGGACGCGTACCACTTCTCGATTGGGGATTGCCGGGGCGGCACACCGGAAGACATGCGCGATTACCTCCGCAGCCAAAGGTCGGTGGCGACAAAGCCGAGAAAGACCATGGCGATGACGCCGTTCATGGTGAAGAAGGCAGCATTGAGCCGGCGCAGGTCGCGGGGCGAGACCAGCGAGTGCTCATAGGCCAGCAGAAGAGCGACGGCGGCGATACCCAGCCAGCCTGTCAAACCGAAGGCGAAAAGCCGGGCAAACCACACCAGCAGCGCCAGCATGGCGAGATGCATGAGGCGCGCGGCCCAGAAGGCGGCGGGAATGCCGATGGCCTGGGGAAGACTGTGCAGCCCGGTGGAGCGGTCGTGATCAAAGTCCTGGCAGGCGTAGAGCACGTCAAAGCCCCCCACCCAGAGAGTGACGGCGGCAGTGAGCACCACGATGCGCACGTCGAGACTGCCGCGCACGGCAATCCACGCGGCGGAGGGAGCGAGACCGAGCGCCAGGCCAAGAATGAGGTGCGACCAGCGCGTAAAGCGCTTCATATAGCTGTATCCGAGCAGCACCAGCAGCGCCAGCGGCGAAAGGTACAGCGTGAGACGATTCAGCTCGGCGGCGGCCAGAATGAAGATGATGGCCATGAGCACGGTGAACCCGAGAACGAACTGGCGGGAGAGCAGGCCGGCGGGGATGGCACGGGCCCGGGTGCGGGGATTGGCGGCGTCAAGCCCGGCATCGGCCCAGCGGTTGAAGGCCATTGCACAGGACCGAGCGGCAACCATGGCGATGATGATCCATGCGAGGGTACGCCAGGCAGGCAATCCGCGCGCGGCGAGGATGACGGCGGTGAGAGCGAACGGCAGGGCAAAGATGGAGTGCTCCCACTTGATCATCTCCAGGGTGGTGCGTGTTTTTGCAACAATGCCCATCGCGCAGCGTTTCCTCTAGCAGTGTACTTGAGGAGACGCATGCGGCAGCATGCGGAACACGGCGCGGACATCGGGCGTGCGCATGGAGGAGGAGGGACAAGAGCCGGCTCAGGACTGCGATTCAGCCTCGTCAATGGTGGCGGTCAGATGCAGGATGCTGTCGACCCGGATCATTTTGATCAGTTCGAACACGCGTCCGGTGACCCCGGCGGCGACCAGCCGTCCGCCCTTGTTCTGGCAATGGACGTGGTGGTTGACCACGAGGCCGATGCCCGCCGAATCCATGTAGGGAACATGGGTGAGGTCAAAGACGGTGAGGGGCGGCGTGGCCGCGCTCCGGAGCCGGCGTTGAAATTCGAACATGTTGCGCAGGGTAACCGGACCGGACAGCGAGTAGATGATGGAGTTACCGTCCCTGCCTTGCCGGCAATCGATTTGTAGGGAATCGTCGCTGAACATGGTGAGACGAGTGTATGCAATCCCAGGCGGCCACTGTCCATATATTTGTTTTGGCCTTGGCTCTCCCGGCTGCGCAAGGACCACGTGGCCGCGGAGGAGGCCCGGAGCGAGACGCCTACTTACGCGCTTCGGATGATTCGCCGGCAACTTGAAGATAATTCTTGACCCCGAAGACGCCGGGGACGCTGTTGGCACGCAGAAAGGCGGTATTCTTGTCGGATTCGGAGTCGACGACGCCGTAAAGTTCCACATGGCCGTTCTGCACGGAGATGCGAATGGGCCGGGCGGGATTGATGGCGTATTTGCTCAATGTTGGAAAGCCGTAGATGGCGCGCGCAACCGCGATGCGGATCTGGTCGTCCATGATGGAGACGGGATCCACCTCGATCTGGCCACGCACATCCCTGACGCCGGGCGTGGTGGAGATGAGATCGAGGGCTGAATCGCGATCGACATAGGTTCGGGCATGCCCGCCGACCGTGACGACACCATCACGCACGCTGACGGAGATGGCATTAAAGGCGTTGCCATAGCCGACGCGATCATAGGAGAGTGCATCCGCGAGCTGGGCCTGCAGAGCCTTGTCGGAGATGGATGGGCCGCTGACCTCAATGAGATTCCGTACGGCTGAGACACCGTGCGCGTGAATGGTGCGCTTTTGCGCGTCCTCCTTGTAGATGTAGAGCTTGACGGTGCCGGTGAGGGTGGCGATGCCATTCTCCACGCTGACCCTGACGCCGTTGAACTGTGACTTGTTGAGGCGTGCCTGGGCATCGCGCAGGGCGAGGGCGTCCTGCTGCGACGTGGCGGCGGCAGGACCAGTACCCCCGGGCAGAGGCGACGCCTGGGATGGCTGAGGAAGATACAGGAGGACCCCCGCAAACACGGCCGTAAACAATGCGACCGAAGTTCGACGCAAAATGATTGTCATTTCCGACTCCTCCATTGGGAGCATGGAACCAACTCACGCGGCAAGGGAAGACATTGCATGCCGTAGCGGCTCCTACACATGCTTAGACACGGGCAGGACAAGAAATGTTGCCCCTAGCGATAACGCCGGGTGGCCTTGACAACCATGGAAAAGACGCCTGATTCATCGCGCGTGACCAGCAGCGAGACGTGGCGGTTGATTGCAATCTCAGCCTGAAGAAGCTGTTGCGCGGTGGTATTCACGTTCGTGGCGTAGGTGAGGGTGACGCTGCGGCCCAACTGCTCCTCGACCGTGATGCGCGTGGTGGAGTTGCCGAGTGCGCCAAGGTAGGAGGGGTCGACCTTTACCGAGCCGGCGCCGAAGAGGCGCTGCACGCGGCTGCTGACGGTGGCGTTGAGGGCTCCGCCGAGCAGGGCGTCGGTGGTGGGGTTGGCGCCCTCGGCCTCCTGCTGCTGGGTGTAGATGCGCTGCCCGCTCTGCGTGCGCCCGAGCGCCAGCAGGGCGACGACGTCGGCCTCGGCCAGCGGCGGGTCACTGCGATAGGTGACTGTGGGCTTGTCGATGGTGCCATGCAGGCCGAGGGTGATGTCGTAGTCATCGACGTGGGCGGTGGCGTTGAGGTCGATGGAGGGCTGGATGCGTACCGGATTGGTAAAGGAGATATCACCGCGCTGCAGGTCGTAACGGGTTCCGGCGATGAGAGCGCTACCTTCGATGATGGAGACACGGCCGAGCAAAGACGGAGTGGCCACGGTGCCGCGCAGGCGCAGGTCGACATCACCGGCCAGCTTGGCGTAGGCGTTCTGGAAGTTGAGTTGCGGCGAAGACTGGATGTGAACATCCAGGCTGATGTGGTTGGAGGGCGCGTCCGGCGAAACGACGGGTTGCACCCGGGTTGCCTGCGCGGCAAGGGCGGCGATGTCGAGATCCGGGCTGACCGTGAAGCGCGTAATGAGCACGTTGCCACTGAGGTGAAGATTCGACTGCGGCCCCTGCAGCTCAAGTTTTGCGTCTGCCAGCGAACTGATGCCCTGCGGGTAGCGGATGCGGATGCCCTTGCCGGTAAGCGAGAGGTCGGCAAAGATGCCGCGCTGGTACGAGAGGTACCCGCCGACACTGAGCTGGCCGCCGCCGCTGGTCGCGGTGAGCGAGCGGACCTCAAGGCGGTTCTGGTTGAAGACCAGGGTGCCCTTGAGATGGCTGAGCGAGTTGGGAAGATCCTCGAGCGCGAGTGAAGCATCCTGAAACTCGATGCGTCCGCGCAGGTCAGGATGCTGCAGGGTGCCTCGCGCTTCAACCTGAAAGGTCGTGGTGCCGCTGGCTGTGACGTCGGAGTCAAGAGTTTCAATCAGCTTGAGGTTGATGGTGCCGCTGGCGGCAAGATCAAGAGGGCGGCCGTCGTTGAAGGCGAGATTTCCCCTGACGTGCAGGTCGGTCTCTTCGCCGGTGATGTGAATGGGGTCGAGGGAGATGCGCTCGTTGGCGAGGGTCGCGTGGACGGGCCCGTCACTGCGCAGGTGGACGCCGACGATGGTAACGGCCATGTTTTGCAGGCTGGCGTCACCCACCAACTGGCGGGGATGGGCGAGCGGTCCGCTGACGGTGATGGTGCCGGCCAGGGAAGACTCGCCGGTCAGTCCGGGCACGTGGATCATGTGAAGCACGGCGCCGATATCGAACCGGGTAAAGTCCAGCCGGGCCTGGGTGGCGAAGTCTCCGCTCAGGGCGGTCTGGCCGTGAGCGGAAAATTGCGCGGAGGCAAGATGGGTGGTGACGTCGTAGAGGAGAGAGTGATTCAAGGTGTGCGCGGCAACCTCGACGGCGCCGAGCTTTTCGCCATTGAGAGTGAGGCCGGTGAGCGAGCCGCGTCCCTGCAACTGAGGATCATCGATCAGGCCCGATCCAGTGAGAGTAAAGTCAAGCGTACCAGTGGCGTTCAAGCCTGCCCGCCGCAGGCGCTGAATGCGGGTGAGGTCAACGCCCGCGGCGCGTGCCTGCACATGGAATCGCCGTGAGTCGAGGTCATAGTCGCCCGAGGCTGAGGCGGAACCAGCGTCACTGGCAGCGGTGAGCGAGTCAATGTGAAGCACGCGGCCGGCGATGGACCCCTGCGCGCGGATGCGGGTGACGGGCTCGCCCGCGACCGAGCCGTTGTGCAGCTCAGCCCAGCCTGTGGCGCGGATGGTGTGGAGCGGACCGCTGGCATCGAGTTCGGCGCTGAGCTGGCCGGCAATGGGAAAATCACTGTTCAGGAACGGCAGCAGGTCGGCCACATCCACGTTGCCGGCGACGAGATGGCCTTGTAAGAGCGAGTTGGAATTGAAGGAGGGTGTCTCCTTCCCGCGGGTGCGGCGGGCTGCCGTAGAGAGCATGCCAGTGGCGGCGGCGGATGAGGCGGCGGCCGTGAGCGTACCGTCAAGCGTGATGGTGGCCGCTCCGTGACTGAGGTGTGCCTTTTCGATGGCAATGCGCGCGGCAGAGTAACTGCCGGAAGCCTGGAGGCTGTCCCATCGGATGAGGCGGGATTTCCCGGCCGCGGTCTGGCCGGGTACGTCAGCCGTGAGGTTGGAGGCGTGCAGGCTGCCGGCAATGTGCGGATCAACCAGCGAGCCGGTCCAGGTGCCGTCAAAGCCGGCTTCGCCGCCCAGCGAGATGGGCAGTGCCGCCGTGCCAGCCCTGCCATTGCGCTTGAGGCCGAGATCGCGCAGAATGCCATCGAATTCGGTGAGGTCGCGCGACTGGAAATTGATGGAGATGGACGAAGTGCTGGTGACCGGGTAGGCGCCAAGATGCCCGCGCGCGATGATGTGGCTGGCGGGCAGGGCGAGGTCGAGGGAGCGCAGGTCAACAGCTCCGTTGCGCTGGGTGTAGGTGGCGTCGATGATGCCGGTGACGGGAATTTCGCGGATGGCAGGTGAACCTGAAGCGGAGGAGGCCTGTGCCGGTGCGGTCTGGCCGGAGGGCTGCACCGTGAGCCTGGCGCTCACGGCGAGGGTGCCCACGTCGCCATTTGTCCAGGTGGCTGTCGCCGGACCGAACAGCCTGCCATCGAGTCCAAGCCGCCGGAAGGGTTGCCGTCCGACGATATCGAGAACGGTATCGATGGAGACGCCATCGAGTTGAGCCGTGACGCGGCCTTCAACGGATCTGGCGAGCGCCTTGCGCGACGGTTTGGCGGGAGCGGCCTGCGAACGCACCGGCCGTCGGCTCCGCCGCGAGGTTTCTACTGACGGCTCGGAAGCCTGCATGACGGCAGTTCCGGGGATGGGGGGCAGCCAATGGCTGAGGAGAACCTGGCCTCGCAACTCGCCGCCCTGGCGTAGGCGCGCGATGATGGAGCTGATGGCGAGCTGTTCCGGATCGGCGTGGACGCGCGCGTCGAGTCGAACGCCACGGGCATTGACACCGTTCGCGACGTACGCGCCCCCGTCAACGTGTACGGTTCCATCGATGCCGAATTCTCCGTCGTGCCCCTGAGCGGTGAGATCGAGGCGGGCAATGCCCTCCGGCGCGTTGGGGTAGCCGGTGATGGGCTCAAGAAGCCTCATGTCGAGCTGGCCTTGAGATTTCAATTGCCAACGGGGACGGGTAAAGTCTTTGAGAACTCCGGCGACGACGAGGGTCCTGTCCGGCACGCCTCTTTCATGCGCAGTGATGCTCAGGGACCGGAGATAGACCGCGTTGCGAGTGAGATCGAGCCGGGCCTGCAGGCGGCCTTCTACCGGGCTCTCAATGGGATGCACGGCGGCGCCGCGAGTGAGCACGAAGTCGCGTGCGCCGGTTTCAATGTGATAGCTCTCAGGGTACGCCGCCTGCCGCGGCACGTAGGCCAGGGTCAGCGAGATATCGCGGGCGGCGAGGCTGAAGGGCTCAAGGCGCTGCTTGAAATCAAACTTCGCGGCCCGATCCTCAAAGAGAATGACGCCCTGCTCCACCGATACGCGGCCTGCCTTGAGGTTAAAGAAGGTTGCGAGTGCGGGCTTGCCGGGTTTAGGGGGCCGGCGCGGCTGCGGCTGATTGGTGGAGCCATCGGGATAGATGATGAAGTGCAGTTGGGGCCTCTTGACGTCAAGGCCGCGAAGCAGGATGTGCGGGCTGAGGAAACCCAGGATGCTGATCTGCACGTTGATGAGTTCGACGCGCGCGTAGGGCGCTTCGCCTGCCGCCTCGCGCCCGTGAATCACAACTCCCTCGGCGCGGGCCTGCAGATGAAACGGTTGCCACTGGAACGATGCAATCTCGACGCGGCCTCCGGTTGAGGTCTCAAGAGATGCGATGACGCGCTTGCGCACAAGATTTTCGCAGGACGATGAACCGGCCCAGAAAGCCAGGCATGCCATGGCCACGATGCACACGGCGGCAACGATTGCCGCGATCTTGAAAGCACGATATCGGCGGCGTGGCGGCGGGGTTTCGGGTGGGACGGGAGTCATGGTCTCTGGTTCGTTCACCGGGGCACATCTCCTGTCTGCGGCTGCCGGCGCTGCGGATGGGCAGCGGCCTCAAGCGTGGGGTCGAGCACCTCGATCTCGCCCTGATTGCGCAGATTATCAAGCCAGTCTCCAAAGAGAACGTTGACTTGCTGCTGGAGGAGTATCTCCTCGATGCGGGGCGCCACCTTGTCAAGGGACGGTACGGCTTCCCCCGCAGGATATTGCGGCAGCAGAGTGTTCCGGTAGTAGTCTTCAATCTCGCTGTGCGGAATGCGAATGCCCTGGCTGAAGCGCAATTCAATAAAGTGCAGCACGGTGATGCGGCGGCGGAGATACTCCTCAACCTGCTGCTGGGTGAGGTC
>DASSHM010000081.1:0-54814 GCA_035692885.1 Occallatibacter sp. | reverse complement strand
CTGCTGTCGGCGCGCCCTGACGCGGCCAGAGCTACTGAAGCCGCCGTGGAATTCGGCCAGGATGACGACATCACCGTGCTCACCTTCACGCGCCTGGGCAGCGGTCAGCAGCCCTCAACGGCGATTTCAGTCCCTGGATTTGCGTGATTTCAGGCTGGTCAGCCCGAAGAACTCAATCTGATCCTCCATAATCATTTGAATCTAATTAAGTTAACCTATTTCCATAATATGAGCGTTATTTGCTAATATTTTATGCTTCATTTATGCTATAGTCTCATTAGATTAGTTGAGCAGGCGGGATTTGATCTCGACCGGCCATCTTGAATGCCCTGAAGGGGGAGGTATCGAATCATGACAATTACTCGTTGGGATCCGTTCCGGGAAGTGCTTGCTTTGCAGGACCGCTTCAACTCCATGTTCCGTAACACGGAGGAAGGGAATCCGCTGACGGCTGCCAGCTTCATGCCGGCGGTGGACATCTATGAGGACGACAAGAAGGTGATGCTCAAGCTTGAAGTTCCGGGCATCGAAGAGAAGGACCTGGACGTGCGGGTGGAGAACAACATCCTTACCGTCAAGGGGGAGCGCAAGTTCGAGAAGGAGGAGAAAGAGGAGAACTTCCATCGCATCGAACGCCGCTATGGAAGCTTCTATCGCGCCTTCACGCTGCCCACCACGGTGGACTCCGAGCACGTGAACGCTGTGTACAATGCCGGGGTGCTGAAGCTGGAGCTGAAGAAGAAGCCTGAAGCTCAACCCAAGCAGATCAAGGTGAATGTTAGCCATTCGCTGGCGGCGTAAGCCGGAGAACTGACCGGCCCACTGACTGGTCGAATGGAATGAAGGCGCCGGGTGGAGACCGCAAGTCTGCCCGGCGCGCTTTTTGCCGTACAGGTCGATAGCAGGTCCCGGACCGGTCCCGGATCAGTCCAGGATTGGTCCGGAACCGGTCAATGGCTGGTCCGGCGGCTGGTCCGGCCGATGCGGGATGATACTTGAGTCGTATGACATTTGCGTCAAGGGGGAGTGAAGGATGGCAATCCGTTGGGAAAAGCTGACCGTGAAGTCGCAGCAGGCGGTGCAGGAGGCGCAGCAGAGGGCCGTGGATCTCGGCAATCCCGAGATGCAGCCGGTGCACGTGCTGCAGGCCCTGCTGGAGGACCGCGAAGGAGTCATCCCCGCGGTGCTTGAGAAGATTGGTGTCCCCACGGAGCGGCTGAAAAGCGAACTGCACGGGATTGAAGAGAAGCTGCCGCGGGTGGCGGGCGCCGCGGCGCAGCCGGGCATGAGCCAGGCGCTGAGCAAAGTGATGGACCAGGCCTTTCGCGAGGCGGAGAACTTCAAGGACGAGTACGTCTCAACGGAACACCTGCTGCTTGGCGTTGCTCACCAGAAGGGCGATGCGGCGCGCGAGGCGCTGGTGAGCCATGGCGCGACCCACGAAGCGATTCTGCAGGCACTGACCAGTGTGCGCGGAGCGCAGCGGGTGACCGACCAGAATCCAGAGGGAAAGTTTCAGGCGCTGGAGAAGTATGCCAAGGACCTGACGGAGCTGGCGCGGCGGGGCAAACTGGATCCCGTCATCGGCCGCGACGAGGAGATTCGCCGCGTGATTCAAGTGCTGAGCCGCAGAACGAAGAACAATCCGGTGCTGATTGGCGAGCCGGGCGTGGGCAAAACGGCCATTGTGGAAGGGCTGGCGCGGCGCATTGTCTCCGGCGACGTGCCGGAGGCGCTGCGCGAGAAGCGCGTTATCTCACTCGACCTGGGCTCGATGCTGGCCGGAGCGAAATACCGCGGCGAGTTTGAAGACCGCCTGAAGGCCGTGCTGAAGGAGATTGAGGAGTCGAACGGGCAGATCGTCATGTTCATTGACGAGCTGCACACGCTGGTGGGCGCAGGCGCGGCGGAGGGCGCGATTGACGCGAGCAACATGCTCAAGCCGGCGCTGGCGCGGGGAGAGCTGCGCGCGATTGGCGCAACCACCCTGAACGAATACCGCAAGCACATTGAGAAGGACGCCGCGCTGGAGCGGCGCTTCCAGATCGTCTATGTGGGCGAGCCGAACGTGGAGGACACCATCGCGATCCTGCGCGGACTGAAGGAGCGCTACGAGGCACACCACAATGTGCGCATCAAGGACTCGGCGATCGTGGCCGCGGCGACGCTGTCGCACCGTTACATCAGCGACCGTTTTCTGCCGGACAAGGCGATTGATCTGGTGGACGAGGCCGCGGCATCGCTGGCCATCCAGATTGGCTCGGTTCCCACTGAAGTGGACCAACTGGAGCGGGAGGCAACGTCACTGGAGATTGAGCGCGCGGCGCTGAAGCGCGAGACCGACGCCAACAGCCGCGAGCGGATGGAGGCGGTGGAGCGCGAGCTTGCGGAGCTGAAAGAGCAGATCACCGCGCTGCGCGCGCGCTGGACGAAGGAGCGCGAGGCGATTACCCGCATCAGCGACCTGAAGAAGCAGATTGAAGCGCTGCGCTTTGAGGCCGAAGAGCAGACGCGCAGGGGCCAGCTCGATCGCGCTGCACAGATCCAGTATGGCGACTTGCCACGGCTGGAGGCCGAGCTGAAACAACTGAACGCGGCGCAGGAAGGCGCGGCGGGCACGGAGCGCATGCTGAAGGAAGAGGTGGACGAGGAGGACATTGCCAAGATCGTGAGCAAGTGGACCGGCATTCCCGTGTCGCGCATGCTTGAGGGCGAGGTGAAGAAGCTGGTGCAGATGGAGGCGCGGCTGCGCGAGCGCGTGGTGGGCCAGGATGCCGCCCTCGGCGTGGTGGCGAATGCCATTCGCCGCTCGCGCGCGGGACTGAGCGATCCGAAGCGGCCGATCGGCTCCTTCATCTTTCTGGGTCCAACCGGCGTGGGAAAGACTGAGACGGCGCGGGCGCTGGCCGAGTTCATGTTTGACGACGAGCACTCCATGGTGCGCATCGACATGAGCGAGTACATGGAGAAGCACGCGGTGGCGCGGCTGATTGGCGCGCCCCCGGGCTACGTGGGCCATGACGAGGGCGGACAACTGACCGAGGCTGTGCGGCGCAGGCCGTATGCGGTGATTCTGTTTGACGAAATCGAAAAGGCGCATCCGGATGTGTTCAACATTCTGCTGCAGGTGATGGACGACGGGCGGCTGACTGACTCGAAGGGCCGCACGGTGGACTTTAAGAACACGGTGCTGATTATGACGTCGAATCTGGGCGCGGCATTTTTGAATGCGGAGTCGATGAAGACCGAGCATGACTTTGACATGGCGCGCGAGAGCGTGATGCACGTGATGAGGGAAAGCTTCAGACCGGAGTTTCTGAACCGCGTAGACGATATTGTGATCTTCCGTCCGCTGGGTGCGGCGCAACTGGGCCAGATCCTCGATTTGCGGCTGAACGAGGTGCGCAGGCTGCTGGAGGACCGGCAGATTTCGCTGGAGCTGACGGAGCCGGCACGTCAACTGATTCTGGCGGCAGGCTCGGACGCGGCCTATGGCGCGCGACCGCTGAAGCGCGCGCTGCAGCGGATGGTGCAGGACCCGCTGGCCATGAAGATTCTGGACGGCGAGGTGCTGCACGGCTCACACATGCGCATCGACGTGAATCGCAAGAGCAACGAGCTGCGGTTTGAGCCGATGGGGCGCGAAGCGATGGCGTAGTGACCGCCATGCGGACTCCGGCCCAGGGCGCAAAGGGACGGCACCGCCGGAACACAACTGGCCAACGCGTCTGGACCAACGCGTCAGGACCGACACAATAGAACCAACGCAACAGGGCCTCGGAGGGTAACCTTCGAGGCTTTGTTGTCGAGGCCTTTCTGCCGAGACCTTTTTGCTGTGCGCCGATTCCCGTGGGGCGATCTCCTGTTTCACAGATCGGGGTAATTCATCGCAAAAGTGTTGTGGAAAACTGCAAATATTTTAGGGGGGGTCCCCCCCCGGGCATCAAGCCGCGGGATAGCGCCGCAGGGAGGCCGCAGTTCTCCTGAAATCAATCTCCAGTGTGCGCCAGCGAGGGGAAATTCTCCGCAAACGAGAATCCGGACCGTGGGCCCGCGCTATTGGCGGAGGTCAACAAGAGTGGCGCCCTGGCCGCCTTCGTTTTGCGGCGCCTCGCTGATGGCGGCCACGTGAGGGTGGTTGCGGAGGAAGTCGCGGACGCCGCGGCGCAGGATGCCCGCGCCGTGGCCGTGGATGACGCGGACACGGGGCAGCCCGGCGAGGAAGGCGCGGTCGAGGTACTTCTCAAGCTCCCCGGTGGCTTCATCGACACTGCGGCCGATGAGATTGATTTCCATCCGCATGTCATCAGGGCGGGCAGCCGTGACGGAGACGCGAACGCCGGGCTGGCGGCGGACGGCGGCGAGCGGGGTTTCGCCGGGCTCAGCCGGGGCCGGAGGCGGAGCGCACTCGACGCGGCGGACACGCATCTTGATGGGTCCGAGCGCAACCTCGAACAGATCCTTCTCCAGCTCGCGCTGCACGACGGCAACCTTGTTCATGGATTTGAGCAGAACGCGATCGCCGGGCGCGATGTGGCGCAGGATGTGCGGCTGGGCGTTGGGGTCCTGCCGGTCAGCGCCGGTGCGGTGGGCAACGACGGTCTGGTTGAAGCTCTCCTGAAACTCGCGGCGAAGGCGCGCGATGCGGCGCTCCGCCTCCTTCGATAACTTCTGTTGAGCGGCGCGGTCCTCGATGGCGTGGACATTTTCGCGCATCTGATATTCAAAATCCCTGAGCAGCGAGTTGAGCCTGGCTTCCAGCTCACGGGTGCGGTTGCGCAGCTCGGCATCGCCCTCGCGGGCGAGGCGGGCGCGCTCCTGGTTGAGAGAGTATTGCTCGTTGCGTGCCGCCTTGCGGTCCTGCTCAAGCTGGGCAAGCTCGCCATGCAGGCGGTCGAGAAAACGGGCAATATCAGCCTGCTCGGAGCCGAGCCGGCGGCGGGCATCGGCGATGATGCCCGGGTTGAGCCCGAGGCGCTGGGCAGTGAGAATGCCGGCGGAGGCTCCGGGAACGCCGAGGCGAAGCTGATAGGTGGGGACGAGTGTCCTCTCGTCGACACCGGCGGCGGCGTTGCGCACGCCGGGGGTGTTGGCGGCATAGACCTTGAGCGAGGTGTGGTGGGTGGAGATGAGCGTCCACGCTCCGGCCGCGAGGAAGTGCGCGGCGACGGCGACGGCGAGCGCGGAGCCCTCCTCGGGATCGGTGGCGGAGCCCAGCTCGTCGAGCAGAACCAGCGAACGGGGTCCGGCAAGGCGCGCGATGCGGTCGAGATTCACGATGTGGGCGGAGAAGGTGGAGAGATCCGCCTCAATGGACTGCGCATCGCCGATGTCGGCAAGGAAGGAGGTGAAGACAGGGAAGGCAGCGGCCGCCGCCGGCACGGGCAAGCCGGCCTGGGCCATGAGCGCAAGCAGGGCGGTGGTTTTAAGGGTGACGGTTTTGCCGCCGGTGTTGGGGCCGCTGATGACGAGCTGGCGCGAGCCGGAAGTGAGCTCGATGGTGAGCGGAACGACGGCGCTATTCGTGCTGGCCCCGGCGAAGCGCAGATGCTTCTCAAGCAGTGGATGGCGAGCAGCTTCAAGGTAGATCCGATCGGGCGAGATGACCGGGGCAACACACTCGTATTCGCGGGCAAAGCGGGCGCGGGCGAGAAGGCTGTCAACCAGCGCGAGCGCACGCGCGCCGAGCACGAGCGGCTGGGCGCAGATGTCCACCTGGCGGGTAAGCTCGACGAGGATGCGGTGGATCTCGGCCTGCTCTTCCTCGATGAGGCGGACGAGCTCGTTGTTCTGCTCGATGGTTTCTAGCGGCTCGACGTAGACAGTCTGGCCGGAGGAGCTGACACCGTGAACGACACCTGAGACACGGCGCTTGAGCTCGCTACGGACGGGGATGACAAAGCGGTCGCCGCGAATTGTGATGAGGGCGTCCTGGGCTGCGCCTTCAGTGGAGAGCCTGCGAAGGGCGTCGCGAAGGCTGTCGTGGATGACGCGCTGCTGGCGCTCCTGTTCGCGGCGAATGCGGCGCAGCTCCGGCGAGGCGTCGTCGGCGAGCGAGCCGTCGGGCTGGACGGTGCGGTCGATGGATTCAGCCAGCCGGGAGAGGGACGCAGGCCGGACGGCGGCGAGGCTGGATGCGAGGTCAACCTGGAGCGCAGAGAGGGCGGTGAGCCGGCCGGCGAGGCTGGCGGGAGGCGACTCAAGAAGCGACAGCCACGTGGCAACATCCCGGGCAAGGTGGGCGAGGGACTGAAACTCAGGGGCCTCCAGCGCGGCACCGGGAATCTGTGCCCTGGCAACGAGCTGGGTGGGGTCAAAGAGTCCTCCAAGGGCGATGGACACCTGCCCGGCCAGCAGCAGACGCAGCTCATCAATAAGTTGATGCTGGCGGGTCATCCACTCTTCGCCGGTGGAGGGATGCAGGGCGAGAACAGCCTCGCGACCGACCGCGGAGGAGGCGAAGCCAGCCACGAGGGCGAGCAGCGAGCCCCACTCCAGGGGAATAAGGTCTGCGTGCTCCACCGGAGCCGGGATGGGTTCGAGCAGCGGCATACGCAGGAACTATCTTATCTTTGACCGGATAAGGCGGGGACCAGATGAAATGGGGACCGGATGAGACGCGGCTGGCGGTAAACCGCGCCTAGGCGGCGGAAGCAGGGGGCTTGGGCGAGGCGGAAGATGTGTCAGCGGCGGCCTTGCTGGATTCAGCGGCGGGGGAGGGGCTGGAACCGGCAGCCGGCGGAGATGGCTTGGCGTCAGGAGCGGCCTTGGCCTCAGTCGAAGCTGAATCGGATGACGCAGGACCGCCTCTGGAGGCGTAATCGGTGACATACCAGCCGGCGCCCTTGAACTGGAGTGCAGGGGCGGTAAGCTGGCGCTCCACGACGCCGTGACACTGAGGGCACTCGGTTACCGGCTCGGAGTTGAAACTTTGAATGCGCTCGAAGTTGTGGCCGCACCGGGTGCAGCGGTACGCATACAAAGGCAAGATTCTTTACCCCTCTGGAGCAGGATAAGACGCTGTCTCTATTCTAGCGGGTGGGCGGCTATTTGACTGCAAAGCCGCCCTGCCCGGAGTTGTGACGCCGAGGTGATGCTCACTGCACGGTAAAAGGCACTGAAGCGGTGTGATTCTCCCACGCGAGGGTAATCCTGCCCCTGGTTCCGCCCAGGCTGGTGATGGTGTACTTCAGGTCCTCCACCATCTGCGGCGGTTTGGCCATGGTCATCTTCACCCGGCCCAGATCCTGTGTGGAGTCATAGGCAAGGCCCCACTCGCCGGTTTTCTTGCTGACGACCAGCACCCATTGGTCCGGGTTGGAGATGTCGGCGAAGAGGGTATAGGTACCTTTTGGCACCTCAAGGTCTCCGATCTTGAGATTGGTGCTGGTTATCAGAGTGGTGGCTGCGTTGGCGCCGGCACGCCATACGGGATAATGCGGATCGTGGCTGATGAGGCCGCCCTTGGAGAAGATGTGGCCCTCGCGGCCGCGCACTCTGGGCGAAGAATAGTTGATGGTGACGGTCTTCTGATCAATGGTGGCGGTCGCGGTGGCGGCCGGGCTGGCGGGCGGCTTTTTGGGCTGAGCCGACAGAGTCATGGTGGCGGCAACGACGACGCCTGCGCAGAGCAAAAGATATTTCATGCATATTCTCCTTCGGGCTTGGCCCCTGCAAAAAACGGGACGGCGCCGACGCGATGATTGTCGCACCGTGAGGGTGAAAAGGGAAATCGCGCGGGCCTGATATGATGCGGCGGAAGGAAGATGCGCCATGGCAGAGGGACAAGGACAATCGCCGGGAGCCAGATTCCGTGCCGCCGTGGCGGCGGAGCGGCCGTTGCAGGTGGTGGGGGCGATCAACGCCTACACCGCGCGGATGGCCGGGGCCACGGGCTTTAAGGCGCTGTATCTCTCGGGCGGCGGCGTGGCGGCCAACTCACTGGGCGTGCCGGACCTGGGCATCAGCACCATGGACGACGTGCTGACGGATGTGCGGCGCATCACCGATGCGAGCGAACTGCCCCTGCTGGTGGATATCGACACGGGCTGGGGCGGCGCGCTGAACATTGCACGGGCGATTCGCTCGATGGAAAAGGCGGGCGCGGCGGCGGTTCATCTGGAGGACCAGGTGAGCGCGAAGCGATGCGGCCACCGGCCAGGCAAGGAGCTTGTACCCAGTGAGGAGATGGCGGACCGGATTAAGGCGGCAGTGGATGCGCGCGGCGACGAACAGTTTGTGGTGATGGCCCGCACGGACGCGCTGGCCAGC
Source organism: Occallatibacter sp. (assembly GCA_035692885.1). Lineage (GTDB taxonomy): Bacteria > Acidobacteriota > Terriglobia > Terriglobales > Acidobacteriaceae > Telmatobacter. The sequence continues at coordinate 46,543 of DASSHM010000081.1, read as the reverse complement.
GAGGGGCTGGCGGGGGCGGCGGAGCGCGTGCAGGCTTATGTGGCCGCCGGGGCCAATATGATTTTTGCCGAGGCGGTGACGGAGCTGCCGATGTATGCGGCGCTGCGCAAGGCCGCCGGAGTGCCGGTGCTGGCCAACATCACGGAGTTTGGCAGGACGCCGCTGTGGACCCGCGATGAGCTGGCCGCGGCGGGCGTGGACATCATTCTCTATTGCTGCGCGGCATATCGCGCCATGAATGCGGCGGCGCTGAAGGTGTACAAGACGATTCGCGAGGAAGGCACGCAGCGGGGTATTGTCCCGCTGATGCAGACCCGCGAGGAATTGTATGAATATCTCGACTATTATGCCTATGAAAAGCTGGCCGAGGGCGACAGCGAGAAGTAGCCCCGGCGGCGATAACCCGGCGGCACAAGGGCTGGTGGAGACTTCACATGAGCACATCCGAGGAAAAGGCTCCGGCGGGCTTTAAGCCAAAGAAGTCGGTGGCGCTGAGCGGGACGCCGGCAGGAAACACGGCCCTGTGCACCGTGGGGCACAGCGGGAACGACCTGCACTATCGCGGATACGACATTCATGATCTGGCGGCATACTGCACCTTTGAAGAGGTCGCTCACCTGCTGGTGCATGGCGAGTTGCCCACGCCGGCGGAGCTGGTGGGCTACCGGGCGCGGCTGAAGACGCTGCGCGGGCTGCCCATCGCGGTGAAACAGGCGCTGGAGCTGCTGCCGGGAACGGCGCATCCCATGGACGTGCTGCGCACGGGCGTGAGCGTGCTGGGCTGCCTGGAGCCGGAGGATGCGGCGCACGATGCGGCCGGGGCCAAGGCCGCCGCCGACGCACTGCTGGCAAAGCTGGGAGGAATGCTGCTCTACTGGCACCACTTTGCGCGGAATGGAAAGCGGATTGACGTGGGAACGGACGACGATTCCATTGCCTCGCATTTTTTGCGCCTGCTGCGCGGGCAGGCACCGGGCGCGGAGTGGACCAGGGCGATGCAGGCGTCGCTGATCCTGTATGCGGAGCATGAGTTCAACGCGTCGACATTTACGGCGCGCGTGATTGCGGGCACGGGTTCGGATATTCATTCGTGCATCACGGGGGCGATTGGCGCGCTGAAAGGCCCGAAGCATGGTGGCGCCAATGAAGCGGCGCTGGTGATTCAGCAGCGCTACGCCAATGCCGATGAGGCGGAGGCGGATATCCGGCGGAGGGTGGCGGCGCGTGAGGTGATTATCGGCTTCGGGCACCCTGTGTATACCGTCAGCGACCCGCGTAATGAGATTGTGAAGAGACTGGCGCGGGGGCTGGCCGTGGACGAGGACGGCAGACGGCTGTTTGCCGTGGCGGAGCGGATTGAGAGCGTGATGATGGACTCGAAGCGCATGTTTCCGAACCTGGACTGGTTCAGCGCCGTGGCCTATCACCTGATGGGCATACCGACGGACCTGTTTACGCCGCTGTTTGTGTTGGCGCGGACGGCGGGCTGGGCCGCGCACGTGATGGAGCAGCGCGCGGATGGCAAGATTATTCGTCCATCGGCAAATTACACGGGACCCGGAAACCGGGAGTTTGTGCCGCTAGCCGCACGGGGCCACGGTATTTCCTGAGCATGCGCGGCCTTGCCTGCGGAGTGGAAGGTCAATGCTCGCTGGCGGTCGCACTGACTGCAGGACACCGGTTTTGAGACCGGGCAACCAGAAAAATGCTTGAGCACCGGAAGGAGGATGTGTGCCGTCCCATGCGAGCAATGAGCGTCCGGCGCCAGACAAGGTGATGACGGAGATCGCAGACTACGCTCTGAACTATGGAATCAAGAGCGAACCGGCCTACACAACGGCGCGGTATTGCCTGATGGACACGCTGGGCTGCGGTCTGGAGGCCTTGGAGTACACAGCCTGCACCAAGTTGCTGGGCCCGGTGGCGCCGGGCACGGTGACGCCGAACGGGGCGCGCGTGCCGGGAACCAGTTATCAGATGGATCCGGTGCAGGCGGCGTTCAACATTGGCGCGATGATTCGCTGGCTGGACTTTAACGATACGTGGCTGGCGGCGGAGTGGGGGCATCCCTCGGACAATCTGGGCGGGATTCTGGCAACGGCGGACTGGCTGAGCCGCATGGCTGCCGCGCAGGGCAGAGCTCCCATGCGGATGAGGCAGGTCCTGACCGCGATGATCAAGGCGCATGAGATTCAGGGATGCATTGCGCTCGAGAACTCGTTTAACAAAGTGGGATTGGACCACGTGGTACTGGTGAAGGTGGCGTCGACGGCGGTGGTGTGCGGGCTGCTGGGGTTGAGTCGTGAGCAGACCATCAATGCCATCAGCCTGGCATGGGTGGATGGGCAGAGCCTGCGCACCTACCGGCACGCGCCCAACACGGGATCGCGGAAGAGCTGGGCGGCGGGCGATGCGACGAGCCGGGCGGTGCGTCTGGCGCTGATGGCCAAGGCGGGCGAGATGGGATATCCGTCGGCTCTGACGGCGAGGACATGGGGATTTTATGACGTTTCGTTCCGCGGGAATGAGTTCACGTTTCAGCGGCAGTATGGGTCCTACGTGATGGAGAACGTGCTGTTCAAAATCAGCTATCCGGCGGAGTTTCACGCGCAGACGGCGGTGGAGGCGGCGATGACGCTGCATGGGCGGATGCAGGCGCTGGGGCGGAGGGTGGAGGAGATTCGCGCGATCACCATCAGAACTCACGAGGCCTGCCTGCGGATTATCGACAAGAAGGGGCCGCTGGCAAACCCGGCCGACCGCGACCACTGCGTGCAGTACATGGTTGCCATTCCGCTGATCTTTGGCCGGCTGACGGCCGCGGACTATGAGGACAACGTGGCAGCGGATGCACGCATCAATGTGCTCAGGGCGAAGATCGACTGCGTGGAGGAGCCGCAGTATACGCGGGACTATCACGACCCGGAGAAGCGCTCCATCGCAAACGCATTGCGCGTGGAACTGAGCGACGGCGCGGTGCTGGAGGAGGCCGTGGAGTATCCCATCGGGCACAAGCGGCGGCGCGAGGAGGGCATGCCGCTGCTGGTGGAGAAGTTCAAGCGAAATCTGGCGCGGCGATTTGATGCCGGCCGGCAGCAGCGGATCCTGGACGCCTCATTGAACCCGGCGCGGCTGGATGAGATGGCCGTGAACGAGTACGTGGATCTGTACGTGACGTAGGCGGGTGAAGGCCAGCGGCGGTTTGCCCGGGCGCCGCTCAGCGTGTTTGACTGGTTGCCGAGGAAGACCAGACCCATGGCATACATTCTTGCTCTTGACCAGGGTACGACCAGCTCCCGCGCCATCCTGTTTGATGAGACTGGTGCGATAGCCGAGGTTGCGCAGCACGAGTTTCATCAGTACTTTCCTCAGCCGGGCTGGGTTGAGCACGATCCGATGGAGATCCTGACCAGCCAGTTGAGCTGTGCGGTGGAGGCACTGGGCAGGCTGGGCGCGCGGCCGCGCGATGTGGCGGGAATCGGCATCACCAACCAGCGCGAGACGGTCATCGTGTGGGAGCGCGCGACGGGCAAGCCAATCCATCCGGCCATTGTGTGGCAGGACCGGCGCACCGCGGACCTTTGCGCGCGGCTTGAAGCCGGCGGCAAGGGCGATATGATCAGCGACCGGACAGGGCTGGTCATCGATCCCTATTTTTCCGCGACCAAGGTGCGGTGGATCCTGGATAACGTGCCGGGTGCGCGGCAACGCGCCGAGCGCGGCGAACTGGCGTTTGGCACCGTGGATAGCTGGCTGATCTGGCACTTGACCAGCGGCAACCGGCATGTGACGGATGTGACGAACGCCTCGCGGACGCTGCTCTACAACATTGTGAAAGGCGAGTGGGACGAGGAACTGCTGCGGCTGTTTGGGATTCCAGCCAGCCTGCTGCCGGAGGTGGCGTGGTCGAGCCAGGTGGTGGGCGACGTGACAACCTCGCTGGGACTGGGCGGCATCAGCATCGCAGGCATCGCAGGCGACCAGCAGGCGGCGCTGTTCGGTCAACTGTGCTGGAACAAGGGCGAGGCCAAGAACACGTACGGCACCGGCTGTTTTCTGCTGCAGAATATCGGCGCCCAATTTGTGCGCTCAAAACACCGGCTCATCACCACCGTGGCCGCCAGCGCGCACGGCCGGCTGGAGTACGCGCTCGAAGGCAGCATTTTTATCGGTGGCGCGGTGGTGCAGTGGCTGCGGGACAATCTGAAGCTGATCAAGTCCTCAGGAGATGTGGAAGCGTTGGCGGCCAGCGAGGCGGATGCAGGCGGCGTGGTGCTGGTGCCCGCGTTCGTGGGACTTGGCGCGCCCCACTGGGATCCTCATGCAGCGGGACTTCTGATTGGCCTTCGGCGTGACACCACGCCCGGTCACATTGCGCGGGCGGCGCTGGAGAGCATTGCTTTCCAGGTGGCCGATGTGCTTGACGCCGTGCACGGCGAGACCGGCGCGGCGCTGGACGCGCTGCGCGTGGATGGCGGCGCGGCGGTGAACAATCTGCTGATGCAGTTCCAGGCCGACGTGCTGGGCGTGCCGGTGCAGAGACCGCGGGTGACGGAGACGACCGCCCTGGGAGCAGCCTATCTGGCGGGGCTGGCCACGGGATTCTGGGCGGGTCAGGAGGCCGTGCGCGCGCAACGGAAGGACGACGTGCGCTTTGAGCCGAAGATGAGCCGGGAGGAGCGAACGGAGCGTCGCGCGCAGTGGCGGCGCGCGGTGGAACGCTGCCGCAACTGGAGCGAATAATCACTGGAGTCGTTGATGCGCAGGGAAGAGATGGTCCGCAGGCTGCGCGAGCGGGCTGAGCAAAAGAAGCCGTGGGACCTGGCGATTGTGGGCGGCGGCGCCACGGGCATGGGCGTGGCGGTGGACGCGGCGGCGCGCGGGCTGGACGTGGCGCTGGTGGAGGCGCACGACTTTGGCAAGGGCACCAGCAGCCGCAGCACTAAACTGGTGCATGGCGGGGTGCGTTATCTGGAGCAGGGCAACATCTCCCTGGTGATGTCGGCACTGAAGGAGCGCGGCCTGCTGCGCCAGAACGCGCCGCACCTGGTGCACGATCTGGCGTTCGTGGTGCCGAATTACTCCTGGTGGGAGGCGCCATTTTACGGAATCGGCCTGAAGCTGTACGACATGCTGGCGGGCAAGTACGGCTTTGGAGCATCGGAACTGCTGACCAGGGAGGAGACCCTGAAGCGGCTGCCGGGGCTGGAGCCGGAGGAACTGCGCGGTGGGGTGGTCTACTATGACGGCCAGTTTGACGATGCGCGGCTGCTCGTCCACCTGGCCATGACGGCCGCCGATCACGGCGCGACGGTGGTCAACTACTGCCCGGCAACGGAGCTGACACGCGACGAAGAGGGTTACGTCAACGGCCTGGCCGCCCGCGACGAGGAGACGGGAGAGCATATCCCGGTTGCCGCTCACATCGTCGTGAACGCGACCGGCATCTTCACGGACTCAATCCGCCGCATGGCCGAGCCCGATGCCGAGGCTCTGATGGTGACCAGCCAGGGAATTCACCTGGTCTTCGACCGCTCATTTCTGAAGGGGGACACGGCGCTGATGGTTCCGCATACCAGCGACGGGCGCGTGCTGTTCGTTATTCCGTGGCACGGGCACGCGGTGGCGGGCACCACGGATACGCCGGTTGACGCGCCGAGCCTGGAACCAAGGCCGTTCGAGGAGGAGATCGAGTTCATCCTTGAAACGGCGGGGCGGTATTTGACGCGGCCGCCGGCGAGAGCCGATGTGCTGGCCGTGTATGTGGGCCTGCGCCCGCTGGTGAAGGGCGAGGGCAGGACGTCGGCGCTGTCGCGGGATCATGTGATTCATGTGGACGCGTCGGGGCTGCTGACCATTACGGGGGGAAAGTGGACCACCTATCGCCACATGGCCGAGGACTGCGTGGACCACGCCATTACGCTGGGGAGGCTGCGCGATGAGCCGTGCCCCACGCGCAATCTGCGCATTCACGGATATATGCGCGATGCTCAGAAGCTGGGAAGCCTGGAGGTATACGGCGCGGATGCAGAGGCGATACTGAAGCTGGCGCAGAACCCCGCGCTGGCGAGGCAACTGCATCCAGATCTGCCCTATCTGGCAGCGGAGGCGGTGTGGGCGGTCCGGGCGGAGATGGCGCGCACGGTGGAAGATGTTCTGGCGAGGCGGATGCGGGCATTATTTCTCAATGCCCGGGCGGCGATGGAGATGGCTGAGCCGGTGGCGCGACTGATGGCCACCGAACTGGGCCACGATGAGAAGTGGGTTGGCGCGCAGACGAAGGACTTTTGCACGCTGGCGGAGCAGTATCGCGTAGTTTGAGGGCAGGCGGAACCGGAGCGGAGACACATCATGACCAAGGAATGCACACATACCGCTGAACATTTGAAGCAGGTGAAACCGCGGACAAAAGGCTGCGAGGAGTGCCTGAAGAGTGGCGACAGGTGGGTGCACCTGAGAATATGCCTGGAGTGCGGCCACGTGGGCTGCTGTGACATGTCAAAGAATCGCCATGCGCGGGCGCACTTTCACGAGACTCAGCACCCGCTAATCCAGTCAGCCGAGCGCGGCGAGGACTGGCGGTGGTGCTACATCGACGAAGTCTACCTTTAGGACTCCGCCAACGCCAGTTCGATCAGTTTGGTTTCAGCGTTCATGCCGGTGATTGTAAAGCTGCGAATCTGGCCTTCGCTGAGAGGTTCGGACGCCTGCGATGCGGGGAGTTTGCCCTTCCAGCGCGCCTGCAGCATCGACGTGAGCGCGGAGAGGTCAGCCCCGGCGGCGGGAGCGGAGACCGATACAGCTGGACCGGCCGAAGTCATGCGGCAAACGCCGTTGATTCCCTCACCCAGCTCGACGCGCGCTTCATACCCGGACACCTGCACGACACGGCCGGAGACGGTGTCGCCGGACTTGTGCCCGGCAATGTATTCATCGATGCCGGTTGGCACGAGCTGTTTGATGCTCAGCTTCATCTGCCGCTTCTGCGCGTCGATGGCAAGCACCCGGGCCTTGATGCGCTGCCCCACGCGCAGCACGCCGGCGGGATGATGGATGCGCTTTTCCGCGCTGATCTCACTGACGTGCACCAGCCCCTCAATGCCATCGGCGAGCTCGACAAAGGCGCCAAAATTCATCAGCCGGGTAATGGGCCCCTCAATCTGTGACCCGACGGGGAAGCGCTGCTGCGCATCGACCCACGGGTCGGCGAGGGCCTGCTTCAGGCCGAGCGAGATACGGCGGTCCCCGGGCTGGATGGCAAGGATGACGGCATCGACCTGATCGCCGGGCTTGAGCATGTCGCCGGGGTGGCGAACCTTTTTGCCCCATGCCATTTCAGAGACGTGAATCAGGCCCTCGACGCCGGGCTCGATTTCGACGAAGGCTCCGAAATCGGCGAGGCGCGTAACCGCTCCGGCGACGCGCTGGCCGGGCTGATACTTCTCAGCCGCTGCCAGCCATGGCTCGGGCTGCAACTGCTTGAGGCCGAGGGAAATCTTCTTAGTGCCGGGGTCAATTTTTAGAATTCTGACCCTGATCTCCTGTCCCACGCTGAGCACGTCCTCCGGCTTGCTCACGCGGCTCCACGCGATGTCGCTGACGTGCAGGAGGCCATCGACGCCGCCGATATCGACAAATGCACCGTAGGCGGCGAGACTGCGCACCGTGCCGGCGAGCACGTCGCCTGGCTGCATCGCCGCGAGCCGCGCTTCCGCCGACGCGCGCGCCTGCTCCTCAAGAACAACTCGGCGGTCGACGACCACATTTTCATCGGTGACGTCGAGCCGGGTGACGCGGCAGGTTATCTCGGTTCCGACCAGCTTCTCCAGCTCCGCGGCGTCGCGGGCACCGCTGCGGCTGGCGGGGAGGAAGGCGCGCACCCCGATATCGACCGTGAGGCCGCCCTTGACGGCGCCGGTGACCGTGCCGGCCACGGCGAGCTTTTCATCGAGCGCCGCCTGAAGCGCCGACCAGTCGCGGGGTTGTGCCACCCTGAAGCGCGACAGCTCGTAGTAGCCCTCCTCGTTGCGGCCCTTGACGGAGACGAAAATAACATCGCCGGGGTTCACCGACTCAGCGTTGTCGGCGAACGACGCGCGCGGCAGGACCCCTTCGGTTTTGTAGCCGATGTCGAGAAATACATCTTCGGCCGAGAGGGACACGACCGTACCCTCGAGCTGACGCGAACCCGCGCCTGCGTTGTGGGTGTGGCCACGCTCGAACTCAGAGAGCAACGCTCCGAAATCTTCGGCGGATTCGGCGGCGGGTTGATCAGCCTCGGCTGGGGCGGGCAGGGATGCGGGCGTGTCTTCGCTGGCCATGACGTTATTGCCTTATTGTCCCATGCTCGCGCGCGGCTCGCGCCGGGCGGCCGGCTCCCGCCTATGGGAATTCGGCGACTTTGGGCGTGACGCGGGGATGGATGGACGTAGGCCCGCCAGTGTTGTCAATCACGTTGGAGATCGCGCCCATATCGCCCAGCGCGACGGTGATGATGTGATGAAAGCGGACGCCGGGCCTGCGCGGAACCTGAATGGCGCGGGTGAGATTGACATTGGGATGCAGGAACACGCTGTAAATGCCAAGCCCCCAGGCCTCGTGGGTAGTGACCGAATCAGCGACCTTGTACGATGCCCAGCCGTCTGTTCCGGGCGCGCTCGCGTAGCTGGCCTGATCGGGCGGATCGTATGGAATCTCAGACTGGTAGAAGTAAGTGCGTCCGCCGTTTCCGTTCCACAGCACCTGGAACTGCTGGTGGTGCTCGACGAAGAGGCCATAGATGGTGACGTTGTCTCCGTTCACGACAAGGCCGTTGTCGCTGATGTTCTGGTTCCAGCCGACGCCCGAGCCGTGGTCGGCCCGCCATATCCAGGTGTGGTCGACGATGGTGTTATTGCTGTTGATGATCAGGTTGGTTCGGGTCCTGCCAACTCCGGCACCGCCCACGCGGAAGAAGACATCATGCAGCACGATGGGATTCACCACGTGGTTTGCCTTGCTTTGCGGTGGACCCACCTCAAGCAGCACGGGCGACTCCTGCGGACCGGCGTCAAACAGCACGCCCGCAATCTCGATTCCGCCGGCGTCAGCCGTGGTCATGGCTGCCGTGCCGCGCGTGGGGCGCAATGTGGCAAAGCCAAGGCCGAGGACGATGGTGCTGGTCCGGGTTACGCGGATGGGCTCCGCAAGGTCATAGATGCCCGGAGTGAGCAGCAGGTTCTTTCCCCGGGCAAGTTGCGCATTGATGCTGGCGGCGGAGTCAGAGCCGGGCCGGGCGATATAAAAGCTGCTCAGCGGAATGGAGCGGCCGGGCGTGGAGCCACCGCGCCAGGTGATGCCTACGCTATCCTGCTCTAGTGCGGGCATGCGCACGCTCCAGTTCCCTTTCACATCGACCTGCAGGAACGGCTTTTCGCGGACGACGGGCGTGCGGGCGACCTTGGTGTAGGGCGGCTGGGGCCACTCGCCCGCCGGCGGGTTGGGGATGCCCACAAAGACCATGTTCCAGTTGGATCCTGTCCAGCTTCGCCACTGGCTGTTGCGCGAGATCCATTGCTGCTGTGATCCGGAGGCGACGTTGCCGTCAATCAGACTGTCGGAGATCCAGCCTCCACTGGCCCACCCATTATGCTGATTGAGCACAAGATTGCCGAGGATGTGCATGCGTCGAAAGGGCGCGGCCTGGGAGACCGCCCACTGCATGGTGCCGCCGGTGGGGGTGACGGAAAAGCCCTCCACATCGCGCCAGAAGGTGCACGTGGCATTGTTGCGGGGCAGGCTGGCGTCAGCGTGGACGTTGCCCGTGATGCGCACGGCGTCTGGCGTGACGCCCAGGCCCGCCACCTGCGTGTAATAGCCCACCGGCACATCGGCGTGATACTGGCCGGGAAGAAAAAGCAGGGCGTAGCGCGCCGAGCCGAACTGGCTGTCGCGCTGGATGGCGTAAACCGCGTCAATCTTTTTCTGCATCTCACCGGGAGGCGTGGACGGGCTGAAGATGAGCACATTGGGGCCGAGATCCGGGAGAGGCGGCGCGGGCCGGGAGGCGCGGGTCCGGGACGGGGCAAGCAAAAGCACCGCGGCAGCAAGGATTGCCAAAAGGATGCGTGCTGTGTGGTGTGTGCGATGCGATTTGATGCTGACGCTCATCGTCATGGCCCGCCTTCCGGTGAGGCAAGATGGAAAACCCTGCCCGGCTGGTATGGTACCGGCTGACGGGCAGGGGAACAAGCCGGCATGAGCCGGGCGGCGGCAATTCCGGTAGGCTGGATGAATGAACGTATTCGATGAGAAGCGCGCGGAACTGGAGCAACAGGAGTTCATGATGGGCGTGGAACGCGGCAGGCTGGCGGTGGCGCTGGACATGCTGACCGACTCGCTGATTCTGGTGGGCCAGCATGGCGTGTACTGCACGTCAAACCGCAACCAGCAAAAGCCGGCGCTGGACCTGCAGGCCGTTTTGAGCGGGATGGAGGGCGCGAAGACCCTTATCCAGTCCGTGATGGAAGAGCTGCGCAGGCAGCGCGAGGCCGGCCGCCGAGGGGATGCCGCCGCGGGCTGAGCGGGCCAAAGCCACAGGAAAGTGCGATATGCTGGAAGAGCGCGCCCGTAGCTCAGCTGGATAGAGCGAACGCCTCCGGAGCGTTAGGTCGGGAGTTCGAATCTCTCCGGGCGCACCATCCGGTCTCAAATCGTCCCGGCAAATTGATTGGCAACGAGCGGCGTTGGAGCCGCGGCGGGCACAGGGTTCATGTCCACACTCAGGCATGGCAGACCAATGACCCGGAGGTCCGCTCCGCCGGAACCCTGAAGAGCGGGAGACACAAGGAGTTCATGCACTTCAACTTTCACTTCACGGCCGTCCAGATTCTGTGGACGCTGACGTTTGCGGCCAGCCTGGTTCTGCTGGTGGTCCTGCTGGGACGCGAGCGAGCGCGACGGTATCCGTGGTTCACGGCAATGGCCGCCCTGGCCGCGCTGCGGTTGCTGTGCAGCAGGATGCTCTTCGGACGCCTGCCCCAGATCACACTGGGCGGCATCTTTATCGTGCTTGCGGCGGTATCAGCTGTGGTGGCGCTGCTGGTGGTGGCAGAGCTGGCGCGACGAGCCTTTGGCGGAGTGCGCCGGCGGACCATGGCCATCTGGATTCTGGCGTTTGTGGTGATCGGCGGAGGAGTGGCCGGCGCATGGGGTTCGTGGCCGGCATCGTGGAAGTCCATCAGTCCGAATTCGCCCCTGGCCACGCTGGGGCTGGTGCAGCTGCTGGCGCAGCGGCTGAGCGTGATGGTGGACGTGCTGACCGTGGGGCTGGGCGTGGTGATGGTGCTCTACGGGCGCCGGTATGGAGCCGGATGGCACAGCCATACGCAGCGCATCACGATTGGGCTATCGACCGCCTCCATCAGCCAACTGGGCGTGCAGGCAATCTGGCAGTTGATTGCCAGAAGCGCCGTACCGCAGTCGATGGCCGAGTACGCGCGCGTGATTGGAATCCGCGAGCGGCTGCTGAACGGCAACAGCGCGGTGTATATCGCGGTGCTGGTGTGGTGGATTGTGTGCCTGTGGATCGACGAGCCGGGCGCCGCACGGCCCGGAGACTTGGCGGCCCTTCCAACCGGCGGCTCAAGCACCTTGGCGCCCGGAGATCCGCGGAAAGAGGCCGGCGGGTAGAGCGGCACGCATTGAAGAGAACGGCCGCGGCGATGACCAGATTACATCTGCTTTGACGGCATGGACCAGGATCAGACTGCAAAATCGATGAAGCCGCGTTCGGGATCCGTGTTCAACAGCCGGACGGTGACGCGGTCGCCGACATCCAGGCCACGCGCGCCCTGCACCAGCATGCCCTCAACGTGCGGGTCGAGCGTGCGAACAAAAGTCCCGTAGTGATTGACGCCTGTGACGATGGCTCTGAAGCTCTGCCCGATGCGCGGGTGCAGCACCACGGCGGCGATGCGCTTTTGCATTTTGCGCTCCACCTTGCGGGAGGCGTCCTCCATCTGCGTGCACCGCAGGGCAATTGCGTTCAAATCACTTTCGGAGTAGGGCTGGGGTCCGCCCGTCAGCCAGGCCTTGAGCACGCGCTGGGTCACCACATCAGGGAAGCGGCGGTTGGGCGCGGTGGAGTGGGTATAGTCCTGCACCGCGAGACCGAAGTGGCCGGGCGCAATCTCATCGGACTTGACCAGGACATATTCACCGGGGCCCATCAGCTTGATCACGGCAAGCGACAGGTCGGGAAAGTGATCGGGATCCTTCTTCTTCTGCTCGAGCAGAAAGTCATTGAGTGCCTTGGAATCAGGGTTGGCGGGCAGGGTGGCGCCCAGATTCCTGGCCATCTCCACGATGCGCTCCCACCGTTTGGGCGTGTGCACCACGCGCCGGATGGAGGCCAGGCCCGCGCCTTCAAAGGTTCTGGCCATGATGCCGTTCGCCGCCACCATGAACTCCTCAATCAGCGTGGTGGCGCGGCTCTTTTGACGCTGCGCAATCTCCACCGCTTCATCCGCGAGCATGACGGGGTGCGTCTCAATGGTTTCAAGGTCGAGCGCGCCGTGCTGAAATCGGCAATCGAGCATGCGCTGGGCGGCGGCATCCTGGAGCCTGAGCTGGGCTTCGAGATCGGCGCTGGCGGCAACTTTTTCTGGCGCGGGGGCTGTGCCCGCCAGCCAGGCGCCCACGCTGTCATAGGCAAGCTGGGCCCGGTTGCGCACCAGGGCGCGATAGGCCGTGCCCTCTGACGCGCCGCCACACCCGTCAAGGCAGAATTCAATCACCACCGCGGCGCGATCCACATCTTCATTGAGCGAGGTTATACCCTCAGAGAGCTGAACAGGCAGCATGGGGAAAACCTTGACCCCGGTGTAGACAGAGGTGGTCTGGCTGCTGGCATGACCATCAATTACGGTGCCCTTGGAAACCCGCGCATCCACGTCGGCCACGCCGATGAGCACGCGAATGCGCCCGTCGGGCAATTGCTCGGCCCACTCGATCTGGTCAAGATCCTTTGAGGTGTCATTGTCAATCGAAGACCAGAGCAGGTGGCGGAGATCGCGCGCGCCGGGAACTGCGGAGGCATCGGGCTGCGCCTCGATTGCGTCCAGTTGCGCCTCTGTGCCTTCAGGAAAATCAGGCTGAAAGCCGTACTCAATCATAGTGGCGCGTGCCGCGGCAACCAGATTGAAATGAAATGGATGACCGGCATGCATGGCTGTGGCACTCCTCACGAGCAAAGAGTCAGCCTAACATGGCGCGTCGGATTTGAACTGAAAACAATGACAAGAACGGAAGCAGACGCCCGCGTCGATTGCGTTTTTGAAGCGGCTTACGGCTGGATTCCCAGATCAGCCAGCACTTTCGGCCTGGGCTCATCCACGGCCAAAAGGTTATGACAGACGGAGCAATCCTGTGTAATGGTCTGGCCACCCCTGGAGGTGTGATCGCCATCGTGGCAGCGGAAGCAGCCGGGATAGCTCGTGTGGCCTATCTGGTTGGGATAGGTTCCCCATGTCACCTTCATGTTGGGAAACACATTCTCGCTGTAGAGCTTCACAAGTTCCAGGCCTGCACGATTGATCAGACCAGCCTGATTGGCAAGCACCCCGGGATAGTTGGCGCGATAGAACTCCGCAAGAGCCGCGGGAATCTGCTCACGCGCCTGCTCCTGCGATGCGTAGGCCGCCGTAAGCAGAGCCAGCCCCTGCTTGTGGACCCAGGGCAGCGAAGGGCTGATGGCGCCAGCCGCCATGGCGCCGTTCATCGCATCCGCAGCCGTGGTGAAAGTATGCGCCGGGCGATTATGGCAATCGATGCAATCCATCACGCGCCGCTCGCCGCGGGGCACCTCGCCGGGCTTGAGCGATGCGACGGCGTAGACTGTCACGGTTCCGTCGTTGTTCCGCGCCTGCACCCAGGGAACCTTGGCTCGTGCCGAATCAGTGGCGATGTATTCAATGTGCCTCTGGTGTGCACCGTGAATCCCGACCCACCTGGATTGAGAGTCGCGCCCACCTACGTGCAGCACGACCACCGTCTGTGTCTCGGTATTTTTCTCGTCGTCAGCGAAGCTGGGCCTGACGAGCAGCTTGTCGCCCTCAAGTTTTGATGGAGAGTGGCAGTCCTCGCAGATGACGCGCGCAGAGCGAAGGTTGTGCACCGGTGATGGAATAGGCCGGGGATAGCTGTTAAAGGCAACTTCAATCAATTGCTTGGTGCCATTGACCTTGGCGGCAAGGAATGACTCCGCACCCGTGCCGATGTGGCAATCGACACAAGCGACATGGGAGTGAGGGGAGATCTTGTAGGCCGTGTACTCAGGGTGCATGACGTGACATGACTGCCCGCAGAACTGCGGCGAGTCCATATATGCGGTTCCACGATAGCTGGCGATGGACACAATAAGGAGGTTGATGATGGTTGCCACCAGCACGATGTCGATGCCATGCCGGAAGGTGCGGTCATTGAGATCAACTTTGGGGTAGATGGCCGGAATCATCTTCTGTCGGATCAGCTTCCTCCGGCGGATTGCGATGCCCAGCGGGATGAGCACCAGTCCGCCGATGAAGAGGGCGGGCAGGATGAGGAAGAAGATGATGCCCAGATAAGGATTGATGTTGCCCCCGCGGAAGATGTCGATGACCCAGTATCCGACCATGGCCGCGCCGGACGCGCTGGTAATCGCCCCGCCAGCGAGGCTGACTGGGTTGTTGCCAAAAAACAGCGCTGGCCGCACCCAATTTTCACGCAGTCTCTGAAACAGGGGATCTGGCATGTTCTCCTCGAGCAGCGATGAATGGGCCCGACATGGGGGGTGGCTGGCCTACTGCGACGTCTACTTCAGGGAGCGGAAATAGACGACCACATCCTTGATTTGTGCGTCGGTCAGTTTGCCCTTATATGCCGGCATCTTTCCTTTTCCATCCGTGGTGGCCTTAATCATGTCGGCCTCTGAGAGCTTCCTCATCTCCGCTGAGTCGATGGGAAGCACCTTCATCATGCGGGCTGTGGGCGTATCGGCTGCACCCCGGGCGCCATGGCACATTTTGCACTTGGCGTTATACAAGGCTTCACCGGCCGATTGTGCGTAGCCAACACTGCCGGCCAGACAGATTGCCGCAGCGAACACCATTCCATTGCGAGTTATCCTTTTCATTCCTGGCTCCTTTAAAGCATGTCCAACCCAAAACCTCAGATTACGTACCTTCGCGATGAGATCCTGCACCCCTGCAATCTGCCTGCGGCGGAGTTCACCGCAATTTCTTCATCTGCATACCTCGCAAGCCGCCGAAGGGGGAGCGCAACGTGCTTCAGCGGGTAAAGCGCCTCAGCGACGCCGGCGCATCGTGATTCCTGCTCGAACCCGTGAACCGGAGATGTCATTCATTCTGCTCGCACTGATGATCAAAATTCGTGCTTCACGCTGAGAGTGATTACGTCGCCATGGAAACTTCGTGGGGCCGGACCCGCCGGGCCGGCTTCGGAGTATCCGTGGTGCATCCAGTTGCCGTGCCACGTCCACTGGGGGGCGATGGGTACCAGCAGATCAGCATATGGCGAGACGATTGTTGACTGTAAGGCACCGGGAACCATATTTGGATTCAGCCGCTCGGCGCTGCCGCCCACGGTGCTGACCTGGGCCCCGCCATTCAGTCGAAAACGCCGGGATGGAGCCAGGTTGACAGAGCCGTTGAAAAAAGTCTGAGGAGCATTGTAGAAAGCGTTGCCCAGGTAGTAAGACGTGTTTCCTTCAGGACTATTCGCGGGAGTGCAGGTTCCAGCGTTGGTTGCACCCGCAGGCAGTCCGGCCGTTCCTGTGTAGACGTAACAAATATCCGTCGTTGAGAAGATATCGTTGTGGCCAAAGCTCAGGTCGAGACTGACGGATTCCCTGGGAATGAGTTGTGCGGCGAAACTGAGGCCCTGATTATGCTCGTTGTGGTTGACCAGGGGATCGTCGTTTCTGGCCACGTAGGTATTGCCAGTGAAAGCGAAGTTGACCCACTTGGCTGGAACAACCCTGGCCCGCATCCTCAGGTGATTTGCGTGATTCGGCATCACGCGGGTGTAGGTATCGCTGGGCGCGAGGTTCTCCGGTGTCGATCCTCTCTCCCATCTGGAGCGCATCCCGTCATAGTTGATGTTCAATCTAAAAATAGGAGACGGCTGCACCACGACACCAAGCAACAACCAGTTCTGATGCCACGTGAGGTTGTCTTCATCGCCCTCGACGATGTTCCGGGAGTTGAAGCGCCAGCCCGCGGACAGCTTGACGCGTGGAGTGACGGTGAAGATGCCCAGGACCGTATTGCCGATATTTTTCTGGTTGAGGGAGTTGTAGTTTGTCGCGATGCTCGTAACCGGAGTGAGGCTATCAACCGACGTCAGCAGCGTGTAGCCATTGTTAGGCTGAGTCGTGTCCCTGGGAATTGTCCAGATCGTGGAGTTTACGCTGTTCATACCCGGAATTCTGAAGTACCAGAAATGGATGGCATCGGAAACGGACACGTACCGGCTCAACCCGGCCTCAATGGTGTAATCGGCATTGACGCTGATCCGCCTGTTGTGTGCAAGGCGTCCGTTGCCCAACGCGCCAGTGTCCACCTCCTGTCGTACGCCGGTCCTGCTGGTCAGGCCCGTATAGGTCTCGTTGAAGCTGTTCACGTTGCTGATGCCGCCGCTATAGGCAGCGCGTCCGGTCATCGCGACCGGCGCCCAGTAATGCGACGTAAACCGCAACTGCTCCGTGGCAAACGAGGTCCGGGTGGGCGACGTGGTGCTGAACCATGTAAATGCGTTGCAATATGGGTTGGCCACGCCGTTGACCACCTGCAAGGCGCCATTGCATTTTGTCGTTGTGGTGGTGTTGATGCCGAACGAAACATTCTGTCCATTTGCCAGCATGTAGTCAGCGCCGGTGAGCTGCTGCCAGCTATCGCCCTTGTAGAGCACATAGAACTGGTCATAGCTGAGTAGCGTGCGCCTGGCCAGCTTTACATCCACGCCACCGCGATAGGTATCAGCGGCGTTACGAAACCAATCCAGAAGAAGCGCGTCGCCGCCCTCGTGCACGGTGGAGAAGGAAGGCCCCTCGTGCGTACCGTGATTCATGCCGGCGCGGATGCTGACGCGCGACAGAGGAAGCAGCGTGAAGAGGGCATCAGTATTACGCCGGACCGTATTGAACAGGTGGGGTGAGCTTGTTTCAGGATAAAAGGCGCTGGCTCCAAACAAATTGTTGCCAAGCAGGTTGTAGTCAAAGTAGTTGCGGTCACGGCGAAAGCTGCCCGCAAAGCTGTACACGCGCCATTTGGAGATGTTCAGGTAGGAAGCATCGTACGGGTCGCCGCCGTAGCCGATGCTGCCGGAGCTTAATGTATCGAAGAATGGCGTCCTGCGTGGATCGACGGAGCGCATCTCGAGAGAATGGCCGAGAATGCGCATCCCGGTTCCCTGATTGATCATGGTGGCCCACATGGCGCTGCTGCCATCCTTGTTCGCCGTTACGCGGCCACCCAGCTCGATCGTCTGGTGAACCTGGTAGCCGCCGATCGTCCGGGGAGAAGATTCGGCGGGCTTCTTCGCTTTCAAGTTGCTCTCCGCACCCGTCTGAGCCTGGCCAGCCCCCGGAACCACGCCCACTGCCGTCAACATGGCAACCACCGCGAGGGCGCTTAACTGAAATCTGATGCGCCCAGCCGGCGACCAATCCAGACATCGGATGAGATTTGCCTGTTTTGCCATCGCTTGTGCCCTTACTCGGTGGAGTTGAAGAAAATGGGGCTGGTGTTGGAGCCATGAATGCTCGTGTGACAGACCGTGCATGCCTGATACTGCGTGCTCTGGGTGTGGAAGGTTGGTA
Organism: Occallatibacter sp.; assembly: GCA_035692885.1. GTDB lineage: Bacteria > Acidobacteriota > Terriglobia > Terriglobales > Acidobacteriaceae > Telmatobacter. The sequence continues at coordinate 28,686 of DASSHM010000081.1, read as the reverse complement.
TGCCGGCTGTGCCGAAGTTTGGCGAAGGCGTGTGGCACTGCAGGCACAGCGTATTCACGTTGGCCTGCTTGAGCAGGCGGGGATTCGGGCCGCCATGTGGCGTGTGACAGGCCGTACATCCCTCGGCCCGGACCACGGGATGCTCATAGACAAATGGACCCGCAGTCTCGGTGTGGCACTTGGTGCAAACTGCGTCCTGCTGCGCCGAGGAGCGGAGCAGCTTCGTGTCAAAGGTGCCATGCGGATCGTGGCAGTCGGAACACCTCAGCAGGCCCTCTTCCACCTTGTGATGGAAAGGCATGGCGAACTGCGGCTTGACGTCCGTGTGGCATTGGAAGCAGAGCTTCGGTTCCTCGGCCTTGAGCAGATGACCGGCATCCCCGGCAGCGTGAACGCTATGGCAACTGATACAGCCCACGTTGGCTTCGCCGTGGGCCGAGCGCTCGAAGTTCTCATGATTGCCCTGGTGGCAGGTCAGACATTTCTGATCCACCGCCTGCACAGGGGCCGTGGCCAGGTCAATGATCTTGGACTTGTCTCCTCCGCTCTCCACATGTGCCTTGCCGGGCCCATGGCATGCCTCACAGGTGACGGCAGGGCCGCTGCGCATCATGCTGATGCGCGCATGAGGATTGGTGGAGAAGTTCCTGACCACGTCTTCGTGACAGGTGGCACATGTTTCAGTACTCGCATCTTCACTGGGAGCGGCGGAAGCCTTCTGGTCACCGCTCGGCCCTGCGCGGCCTGCCGGAGCAGCCACCGCTGGAGCGCAGAGAAACATGACGCCGAGGAACGACAGAAGACCGGCGCGCAGTACCGACACGCCAAACAACACCGCATCCGTTCGTAATGACGAAACTGACCCAACGCGACGCATGAATATCCACCTCGGGAGCTCTACTTCGCCGGCATGCGGTCCAGCCTCAACTTCCAACTCATCGTCCATGCGGTCATGCTGAGCTTGTGCCGCAACCGGCTTGCCGGAATTGACCGCCCTCCGATCTCCGGGAGCCCGCGGGACAAGACATCACATGATGGGCTGAATCCTACCCAGTTCCGGCACTGGAAACGGTGACGGCCATCACACACGCCGCAGGGCTGTGCGGCAGCAAGATCGTCCCGCTTGCCCGGCAAGTGCGATTTAAGCCGCTGGAATGATGCATAACGCAGCGGGCCCTGAAGCACCCATGCAGGGGCGGTTTTCGCGCAGACGCTTTCGTCCGGCCGGGGCGCGGAGTCTAAGCAGAAGAATGACCCGGAGGAGTTAAACTCATCGATGTTTCGATTGCGTACCTACTGTTGCGCTGTTGCGCTTTGTTTTGTTGCGGTTGGCCCGGTCGTAGGTCAGACAGCGAATGCCGCGTCAGCCGCTGGCGCCACTTCGGCGGAGATTACCGAATTCCAGGGCCTCGAAGACTCCTGGTCAAATGCAATCAACCAGCGCGACCAATTCGGTCTTGAACTCGCGCTGTCTCCCCAACTGGTGAACATTTCAGCATCAGGCGACGTGACCACCCGCGACCAGCAGGTGGCCAACATGCTCTCAAGCGATGACAAGACGCTGCACGTGAGGCAGCGCGTGGTGGCGGTGCGCATGCTGGGCGATGTTGCCCTGGTGAACGGCACCTATCTGCTCCATCATCGCGTGGATTCGTCCGAGGTGGATGAGAAGGGCGTATTCACACATGTTTTCCAGCGTGACCACGGCAGATGGAAGTGCATCAGCTCGCAACGTACGCTGCTGCGCGAAGACGCGGACGGAAAGGATAAGGGCAGGAAGAGATCCAGCTCGAATTCTCCGTTTCATATTCCATTTTTCTCGAGCGACAAGAAGAACTAGCGGCATGCTTCTCACACGCATGTCAGGCGCACACGTCTCAATCCGAGGCTGAATCCCCATCCGTATTGCATTGCCTGCGGCGTCACTCAAGGGTGACCCAAGTGAATCGAGTCATGCCGCGGAGACGCTATTGCACGCAATCACGATGCGCGGTGGAACGCTGCGCATCAACTGGCGCGGCGGCCGGCCTGCGCGCGGATTGACACATGCACGAGGCTGAGCGCTGCGGGTGTGACGCCCGGGATGCGGCTGGCCTGGCCGATGGTCTGCGGACGGATGCGCTCCAGTTTTTCGCGCATCTCACGCGAGAGACCGCTGATGCCTTCGTACCGCAGCCACTCCGGGATGACGACGGCTTCGGCGGCCTTGAGCTTCTGAATCGATTTCTTCTGCTGATCGAGATAGCCGGCGAACTTGATTTCGGTTTCGACGGCGCGGGCTTCGTTGCGCAGCACCGCGGCATCCACGCTGCCGTGTTCATCCAGGCGCGCGGCCCATGCGGCCAGCAAAGGCTCCTGCCTCAAGTCTTCACGGATGGCGTGGAGCACCGGCTCAATGCCCACCTCGGGCCGCTTGAGCAGTTGCGCCCAGGTGAGACCGCTGATGCCGGTCAACTGGCCGAGCCCGGAGCCACCGAGCGCCGCGGCATCGACTTTGCCCGCAGTCAACAGGCGCTCCAGCGCGGCCATGCGAGCCTGCTTCTGCTCATGTTGCGCCCATGCGCCGTCACCGATGAGGCCAAGCCGCCTGCCGTGCGGAGTAAGGCGGCGGTCGGCGTTGTCAATGCGCAGATGCAGCCTGAACTCCGCGCGCGAGGTAAACATGCGATACGGCTCATTGGTGCCCTTGGAGATCAAGTCATCAATCAGGATGCCGGTATAGCCCTCGGCGCGGTCCATGGTGAAGGGCGGCTGCCCCTTGAGCCACAACGCAGCGTTGATGCCCGCCATAATGCCCTGGCAGGCCGCCTCCTCGTAGCCGCTGGTGCCGTTAATCTGCCCGGCAAGGTAGAGCCCCTCCATACACTTGACGCGCAGGGAGCGGTCCAGCTCAGTGGCATCGACGCTGTCGTACTCGATGGCGTAGCCGGGGCGCAGCATCTCGGCGTGGTCGAGCCCGGGGATGGAGTGCACAATCTGCCATTGCACCTCCATGGGCAGCGAGGTGGACATGCCGTTGACGTACACCTCGTGAGTGTTGAGCCCCTCGGGCTCGAGGAAGAACTGGTGCTGGGTCTTGTCGGGGAACTTGACAATCTTGTCCTCAATGGACGGGCAGTAGCGTGGTCCGACTCCTGAAATCTGCCCGGAATACATCGCCGAGCGGTGCACATTCTCGCGGATGAGGCGGAGTGTCTCCGGCGTGGTGAACGCGATATGGCAACTGACCTGCGGCTGCGCAATCCTGGTGGTGCGGAAGCTGAAGGGCGTGGGATCGGCGTCGCCCGGCTGCTCATCAAACGCATCCCAGCGGATGGTGCGGCCGTCGAGGCGCGGAGGTGTGCCGGTCTTGAGGCGGCAGGTGCGCAGGCCCAAGGCGCGCAGCGCCTCACCCAGCAGCACGCTGGCGGGCTCGCCGCTGCGGCCGGCCGGATAGCGCTCTTCACCGCAATGGATAAGCCCGTTGAGAAATGTGCCGGTGGTGATAATGGTGGCGCCGGCGAGCAGGCGCCGGCCGTCGCGAAGCCTGAGGCCGAGCACGCGACGCCGCAGACGGACCGGGCGGGGGATTTCATCTGTGTTAAAGAATTCCAGCTCGCCGCCACCCGCCGCCTCCTCCATCACCAGGTCAACAACCTCGGCCTGGCGGATGTGGAGGTCCTGCTGCGCCTCAAGCACTTCGCGCATCCTTACCCGATAAAGTTGCTTGTCGCACTGTGCGCGGGGGCTCCACACCGCGGGCCCGCGCGAGGTGTTGAGCAGGCGAAACTGGATGCCGACGGCATCGGCCACCTCGCCCATGACGCCGCCGAGCGCGTCAACCTCACGCACGAGGTGCCCCTTGGCCACACCGCCGATGGCCGGGTTGCAGCTCATCTGGGCGATCAGGTCAAGGTTCATGGTGATCAACGCGGTCTTAAGGCCCATGCGGGCCGCCGCCATGGCCGCCTCGCATCCGGCGTGCCCGGCTCCAACAACGGCGACATCGTATTGCTCGGCAAAACTCATCCTGCTTCCATTGTACGGATTGCTCAGGCAAGGCGAAGCCCGTGACCATGGTGACCCAGCCGGGGGTGCGAACAGTGCTACCATGCCCCCAACGCAAGCACTCCACCCACCCGACGGAGGAACGGCACCATGAGCCTATCGAAGCGCCCCTGGGAGCGGCTGCAGGAGGCTTCCCCAACCGGCACGGCCGGCCCCGCTGGCGAGGCTCGCGGGCAGGCGCAGTCGCCTGAAGAGTTGAGGGAGGAGAGCCGTAAAATCCGCCGCCTGCAGATGATGGTGAATATGGTGATGCAGGTGATTGCACAGGATGCGACGCTGACGGTGGACGAGGCCTCAGAGATGGCGGCGGACACGCGCCGTGCCGCGCTGGCCATGTTTCCCGACAAGGAACTGGCCTTCAACCTGATTTACTGGCCGCGGCTGCAGCGTCTGATGCGCGAGCGGTATCGAATGCAGTAGGCGTGGAGTGCCGCGAGCCTGAGGCAGTGGCGATGCCGTGGCCGCGCTATTTGTTCTCGTTGCCGATGAGCCTGAAGGTGATGGTGCCCCAGAACAGACGCGCGCGCATCTGCACTGGCAGGTGGCGCTCATCGTCGGTGTACCAGATCCAGATGTTGCCGCGATTCTTGACCACCCCGGCGGCGGCCGTGGGCTGCACGCGAATGGTCTTGAAGGATCCCAGGGGCGTCCGCACCTCTTCACGGCCCTCCACCTTGATGGTTACGGGCACGTTATGCGTGGCATCAACCAGCGGGATGATGAAGTTTCTGCCCACCTCAAGCGGTTGCGATGCAGTGTAAAAGACGCCGGTGAGCAGGTCAGTCACGCAGCCCGGAATCTTCGACTCAACGTGCCGGCCCTGCCCGGTGACAAGGTTCTTTTCATCGAGGATTGCCCTGGACTGGCCGTAGTCAAGCCGAAGGGTAGAGTTGACCTGGCGGCGTCCTTCCACGGTCTGCTTGTCAAACTGGTAAGTGCAGCCGCGGGCGCGGTCAATCACTGATTGAAAGTGGTCATTGACGCGGAAGAGAAGATTGATGGCGCCGATGGTGTAGGCGGTGGCAGTGATGTGTTCGCGGTCGCCCTCCTGCTCAAAGTGCACCACCGCGGTTCCTGCCGGGAAGACGCGCCAGTCAACCGAATAGGTGAGCGTCTGCTTCTGGGGAAAACTGAAGCCGGCCCGCGGCGGCGCAAGCGATGGCATCTGCTGGCCGGGCAGAGCGACAGCCATGATAAGGGCGCCAAGGATGGTCGCCAGGGTCGCGCGCTTCTTCACCTTCGGGATTGGCTCCTTCTCTGTTGACTAGCAGAACGCAGACATCGCTCATCGCCACCCATGAACGAGTGCGCCCAGAGCCGGCCGTAGGAGGAGCAGACTGATGTAGAGCAGTGCGGCCCCTATAGCTGCATTGTACTCGCGGTGCCGCAGATAGAGCGCGAATGAGAAGCGGCCCCGGGCCGCTGGACAGGGAGCCGGAGTGAGACGCGGAATGAGGCGGGGAACACGACGGCAATAGGCGTTGAATTCCTTGAAGGCCGCGTGGAGAAAGCGCTCTTCAGCCGCGATGACGGGGACGTAAATAAGAAGAAAACCCGCCGCCAGCACCAGAGCGACCGCCCAACTGAGCAGAGCCAGGGCAAAGCCCGCCGCAATGAGCATGGAGCCCAGATAGAGAGGATTGCGGGTATGAGCGTACGGCCCGGTCTGGGTGAGCTCGCGATTCTTTTTCACATACCCGGCGGCGTATCCGCGCAGCCACAGGCCGGGAACAACGAGCGCCAGGCTCCACGCGATTGCGGCCGGCTGCGGCGAGCGACGCCACAGTTCAAAGAGGTAGAGAGCCGCAACAAGAAACCCGAGCGGCACGCGAATCCGGCGCGCCAGACGCTGCCAGTGGGCAATCCAGTCAGGCGGCTGTTGAGCAGCGTTGGCTGGGCTGTTGAATTCCTGATTTGATGGGTTGCTGGGCTCAGTCATCGGGCATGTTCCGGGCGGTGTCAGGATATAGCAACTCGCGGGCGGCCTCGAGTACCTGGCCGAACTGGATGGTGAGCAGCCCAGCCTCCGGCGCAGCGCGCCGGGTGTGGTCGCGGCGGCTTTGCGGGCTGCGGAGGACGCGAAATTGTGTACCAAAAGGACCGTTACGGGCCGGATCAGTGGGCCCGTAGATGCCCACCACGGGACGGCCCAGGGCGCAGGCCAGATGCAACGGCCCGGTGTCACCGGCGATGACCAGCGCAACCCGGCGCGTGAGCGCGATGAGCTGATCCAGCGAGCCGGAGAAGGAGGTGGAACTGCTGCCTGTCCGCTTCACAAGCGCCTCGGCCAGCTCCCGCTCACCCGGTCCAACATTCACGAAAATCCGGTGGCCGTCTTTGATGAGCTCTGCAGCGACAAAGATATAGCGGTCAATTGGCCAGCGCTTTGCGCCCCAGCCCGCGCCCGGATTCAGGAGCACAACGGAGCCGGAAGCCGAGCCCTGGAGGAAGCCATCGGCCCAGGTCTCAGCTTCGGCGTCGACGGGCAGGGCGGGCAGGACGGGGGCCAGCACATCACCGACAACGGCCGAGGCCAGCTCAATATCCTGCTCGATGACGTGGACGCCTTGAGTGGCAACGCGCTCAGTAAACAACCAGCGCGCGGCCCGCTCGCGCGGCGCGGCCTCCCCGATGATACGGCCAGAGGCAGCCATGCGGCTGATGACGGCCGATCGCAACGCTCCCTGCAGGTCGAGGACCGCATCATAGGCCCCACCGCGCAGTGAAGTCCGCAAGCCACGGATGGCAAGCAATGTCGCCCTGCTTGCAGGACGGCGGCGCCAGTCCCGGGTTGCGGCCGGATGCAGTGTGTCCACCAGCGGCTGGCGGGCCGAGGGACCAGCGGTATCGCGCCCCCGGCTGTCTGAGGCGGCGAGCAGCGCGCGCCACCGGGGCTCCACCACCCAGTCAATCACCCAGCCGGGATGGGCCACCCGTAACGCAGTAAGGGCTGGCAAAGCATGCAGGATGTCTCCCATGGCGCCAAGACGCACCACGAGCAGGCGAAACTCAGGCTGGGTCTGCAAGTTCTGATTTTCTCACAGGGCCGCGCCAGCTTTGACGGGAGCGGTTTTGACCGCTCTGAGGCGCGCAATCAGCCAATCCATCGCCGCGGATGCGTGCTCGATTTCGACCGTGAGCCGCACGGGCAGGAGCGGCATCGAGTCCAGAACCGATTGCGGAACAAGTGATCTTATGTCCCCAATCCGCACCAGATCCTTCTCCGTGGTCACCAGCGCCACCGCTCCGGCGGAACGCGCTGAGGCGATCAGGCTTTGCATGTCCTGCGCCGTAAAGCGATGATGGTCGCGAAATGCGGTGCGGGTGGCCACATTCAGCCCCGATTCCTGCAGCCCGGCAAAAAACTGGTCCGGCCGGGCAATTCCGCAGAATGCGGACACGGGTCCGGAGACGTCAGGAACCTGCATCCTGCGCCGATGCCGCCATATGGGCCCCGTAAAACCCCACGAGCGCAACTCCGCCTCAAGCTCCGGTTCTGCAGCAGGAATGATAAGGACAGCGGCGCGACGGGCGGCCTGCCTGCTCTCACGCAGGTTGCCCGCAGGCAACAGGCTGCCGTGCCAGTCCGCACGGTTCAGTACCAGAATGTCGATATCACGGGCGAGTTGGCGGTGCTGGAAGCCGTCGTCAAGAAGATGAGCGGCGAGCGTCCCGCCGTGCTGAACTCCGGGCTGGGTCGCAGTATCACGCGCCGCTTCAGCCAGTAGGCCGGCATCGTAGCGCTCCGCGGCAACAAACACCGGCAAACCAAGCGAGCGGGCGATGAGCAAGGGCTCATCGCCGAACTCCGCGACACTGCCATCAGATTGGACGCGCTGCGGCAGATTGCTGCGGCGGCCGTACCCCCGGGAAAGCACGTCGACACGGACGCCCCGCTGGGCAAGCAGCCGGGCCAGGGCGATCACGAGCGGCGTCTTGCCCAGGCCGCCGGTGGAGAGATTGCCGACGCTCATCACCGGCCAGCCCAGACGCTGAGGTTGCTCCCATCCACAGGCGAGGCGCAGGTTGCGCAGGGCCACCGCGCCAGCGTAGAGGGGCGTGAGCGGAAGCAGCCACGGGCGCTTCATCACCGCGCTTCCTCCGTGGCCATGAGATCTTCAATCGCATGAACGGTTCTGGCTGTGGCCCCGGCCTGCTGATGAAAGACGCTGCGCGCGCGCTCCCCCATGGACTGCGCGGCCGGCTGGTCCGTGAGCAGGCTGGACAGAGCGGCTGGAAGCTCCTCCCGGGACACCATCCGGATGGCCTCGCGGGCGGCCAGATCGCCGGTAATTGCCCGGAAGTTGGCGCAGTGAGGGCCCATGACAATCGGCACTCCGAACTGGGCAGGTTCGAGCGGGTTGTGGCCGCCCGAGGCCACAAGACTACCACCAACGAATGCCACTGAAGCCACGGAATAGACCGAGGCCAGCTCACCGATGGTGTCGAGGAGCACAATTTGGCCCGGCTGCAACGGCTGCGGTTCACCGGGAGAGTGCGCGTTCCATGCCGAGCGGCGTGACCACAACACGCCCGACTGCCGGAGAAGCGCCGCAACAGAATCGAATCGCTCAGGATGGCGCGGCGCCAGCACCAGCACGAGTTTGGCATCTGCCCGGAGCAGTGCAGGCCACGCCTCCAGCATGGCGGATTCTTCGCCCTCAAGCGTGCTGCCGGCCACCACAAAGCGCAGCCCCTGCCCCATGCTCCTGAGCCGCCGCGTTGCTTCGGCCTCCTGCGCTGCACGGACGTCAAATTTGAGATTTCCGGCCACTGAGATGCTTTCATCCGCACAGCCCAGAGCCTTCAGGCGGGCGGCGTCGGCATCACTTTGCGCCAGAACGCGGCTGAGCCTGGAAAGGAGCGGCCGCCACAAGGCGCGCATCATGCGGTAGCGCGGCCAGGAGCGGTCAGAGATGCGGGCATTGGCAACCACCACCGGAATGCCGCACCGAAAGCAGCCATTGAGCAGGTTGGGCCAGAACTCCGTTTCAGCCAGAATCAACATGCGTGGTTGAAGCGCCGTGAGGTAGGCCCTGACGGCCCAGGGAAGATCAAGCGGACAATAGAAGACGCGGTCCGCGCCGAAGCGCTCCCGCGCCAGCGCCTGGCCGGTGCGGGTGGTGGTGGATATCAGAACCCGGAATCCCGGCAGCGTATGGTCCAGCCCGTCCACCAGCCGGGTAACTGCCAGCACCTCCCCAACGGAGACCGCGTGCAGCCAGATGACCGGACGGCCGGCACCAACGCCGCGCAGCCAGGCAGGAACCCGCCCCAGCCGCGACCAGAGACCCTCGCGGTATTTCTGCGTGGTGGCCATGCGCCAAAGCCACCACGGGGCGCCGGGCACCAGCGCCGCAAAAAGAGCCAGGTTGTAGAAAAAAAGAATCATGCGTAACGGATTGAGTGTGATTCGGGTCTAACGTTCAAATGATACCCTCGTGCTCGATGAAGGTTCTCAGGGTACTTGCGGCGGCGGCCATCTTTGTTCCGATTGGGGCGGCCGCGCGCGACCACCGGGCGCCGCCGGTACAGCCCGCAACCTCCTACGCGGACGTGGAGGTCCACCCGCAGGAGAAGGTCGCAATCGCCGCCGAGCCGTTTGACATCGAGGAGAAGGCGTCGATCTTCCGCGTTGATTATCTGCGCCACGGCGTCATGCCCATTCGCCTGATCGTAACCAACCTCGGGGACCGTCCCATCTCGCTGCGGGATGCGCGCATCCTGTTTCAAACTCCCGCGGGAGATCAGATTCAGGCGGCCGAGCCGGAGGATGTGGAGCGCATGATGACCCGCAAGGAGCGGCAGGGCGGCAAGGTTCCGCTGCCGGGTCCCCTGCCCGACATTCACCTCAAGCCCAAGGGCAGCAACAGGGAGATTGAAGCGGACTTTAACCAGTTTGAGTATCAGGCGCTGGTGGTGGAACCGCACACAACCCGGGCGGGCTTTTTGTTTTATGACGTCTCGCAGCTCGACGACCCGCTGAAAGGCTCAAAGCTGCACCTGCAGGAACTGCGCGATGCGGACGGGCATGAACTCTTCTACTTTGAGATTGCGTTCGACAAGTATCTCAAGTCGAAGTCTGACCAGATGCGCTAGGCCGGCTATTCGTAGTAGGTGGCGGTGGTCGTATCGGTCTCCCAGATGGTGCAGTCCTTCACACGCACGCGGCCCTGGGTCATTCCCTTGAGCTGCTCGCTGGTCTGGTCATGGAAATACCGGGCGATGTTCTCAGCCGAGGGGTTGAGCTGAGTGAATGGCTCAATGTCGTTGAGCATCTGGTGGTCGATGCGGTCAATCACCGGCCGCATGACCTGCTTGAGGAGCTTGAAGTCGAGCAGGAGGCCGGTGGAGTCGAGCTCCTCGCCGATGAGAGTCACGCGCACCTTGTAGTTGTGCCCGTGCGGGTTTTCGCACTTGCCGCGGTAGTTGCGAAGGTAATGTCCGGAGGAGAAACCGGCCTCCACGGTGACTTCATACATCGGCGTCTGACCGGTCCTGTGCTGGGAAGCATCCCAGCCTCTATTCTAGTGCCCGCCGGGGCCGCCGGTGGTGTGGCCATCGTGCCTTTTGCTTCTTGCGGCCTGCCGGGCCTCCTCGCTGCGGCGGTCAACCTGTTCAAACAGGTTGCTGAGCACTCCGATCAGCGCTGCCGCCAGGCCTGCCAGCAGCATGACGAGGGCCACCGTGCGCCACAGAGAGGCGTTGGCCGGCAGCCCCGGCTGAAAGCTGGAGGGCACCAGCGCCATACCCGCGGACACCAGCGCGAGAAAGCCAAACGTGGCAGCCAGAATGTAGAGATTGCGTGACATTGCTGCGCGGGCGAGCCGCCCGTCCCTGAAGAGATTTTACGGCGTGGGACCGCCGGACGAAAGCTCCGTGCTCTCAATCTCGGCCACGCCGGCCTGAGCAAACTCATTATGCGTACGAAGCGCGGAGCCGTCGAGGTCAATGGCGCGGCACCCGTCGTAGATGACGATCGCTTCGAATCCCTGCTTTCGCGCGTCGAGCGCGGAGTAGGCCACGCAGAAGTCATAGGCCAGACCCACAAAAAAGACGCGCGCGAGGCCGCGCTCGCGCAGGTAGCCGGTGAGACCGGTGGACGTAACATGATCGTTCTCAAAGAACGCCGAGTAGGAATCCACCTGCTTATGAAAGCCCTTGCGCAGCACCAGTTCGGCCTGCGGCAGGTGGAGAGCGGAGTGAAACTCGGCCCCGTGGCTGCCCTGCACGCAATGGTCGGGCCAGAGTGTCTGGCGCCCGTAGCTCATCTCAACCTGATCATAGGGCTGCTTTCCGGGATGATTTGACGCAAACGAGGAGTGGTCGGCCGGGTGCCAGTCCTGGGTGAGGACGATGTGCTCAAAGAGCGGGGCAATGCGATGGATGACTTCGATGACCTGTGCGCCTTCAGGCACCGCCAGCGCGCCGCCGGGGCAAAAGTCCTTCTGCACGTCGGTGACGATGAGAACGTCTTGGGGAGTACGCTGTAACGCCATGCATCAGCCTCCAGCTCACTTTAGTTGATGCGAGACAGGGTGCGAACCAGCAATTCTTTCACAATCGCGCCAAGGAAACAGCACAGTATTGACCATATTCAAGTGCCTTCCCGCCGCCAGTCATCGCCGGGCATGATCCGCTTCATGAACTCGTCAAAGAGCGGTACCGTAAAGGCCGTGTCACCGTGCGTGGGACTCCAGATCATTCCCTTGGAAATCAATGTGGCGCGTGTTGGTCCAAGCGACTGAACGCGTCTGCCGAACTGGTCCGCTACATCTCCAGAACGATGCGGTCCAGGTCCAAGCTCAGCCATTGCACGCAGATACTTCTTTTCATTCGGGGTAAGCCGATCAAAGCGCACACGGAAGAAGCTGTCATCAAGGGCAGCAACAGCCACATCTGAAGCGTTTGCCACGTCCTGCCACTCGATGGGGCTTCCAGGGGCTACATCCCAGGCGTGCTTTCCCCACTCCTGCAAAAAGTAGGGATAGCATTGGGTCTTCTGCAAGATGAGGCCGACGGCATCCTCGTTGATTGCGGATCCCTCGGCTTCGATTGGACGGACAATCGCCTCCCGCGCATCGGCGGGAGAAAGTGGGCCGATTTCAGCAAAATCAAAGAGCCGCTCAGCATACGACTTGGCTTCACCCAGGCTCGCTCGCAACAGAGGCAATCCGGCGCCCACCACCGTTACCGGCAAGCTATCCTGCGCACAACGATGCAATGCGGAAATAAGCGCAGCCAGCTGCGCTTCATTAACATACTGTAGCTCATCAATAAACATGACAAGGGCGGTGGCACCCGCCTTGGCAGCGTCGCCGACCTGCCGCAGCAATGTCGTTAGATCGCCCTCAAGGTCGCCGTTGTCGGCCAGTCCCGGTTCAGGTTCGTAGTCAAATCCTACTTCGATATCCTTGTATCTAAGCTTCAACGTCCGGGCGAAACCTGCCAGAGCTCTTAACGCGCGGATAGCGATGTCGCGTGCCGCACTCTTCTTGCTGAGCTCAAGAAGTACAACGCGAAGTGGCGGAGCAAGCAGGGCAGGCAGGGACCGATTCTCCGGCGCCTCGATGCGGAGAGTCTGCATGCCGGAAGCTTCGGCATTTTTACGCATCTGGTCGAGCAAAACAGTCTTGCCCACACCGCGCAGGCCGACAAGAATCACGCTCTTCGCAGGACGACCGACGCGCCGGCGTTCAAGGCGGATATTTACATCCCGTTCGATGTCGCCTCGCCCGGCGAGTTCCGGGGGTGGGCTGCCCGCTCCCGGAGCAAACGGATTCTTAACTGGATCCACATGAGAAGTATAGCATATTTATCTAAATTAGTGTTATTTTCTATTATTGATAACTTATATAAACTCGCTATATTGGTTGCTAATCCCGAGTGGTCGCGGCTCGATTTTCACGCCTGAAAGAACTTCTCAACATCTGCGATGCTGGTGGTCATGCGATAGGGCGGCAGACTCTGGAGAAATGCCTGGCCGTAGCGCTGCGTGCGGATGCGGGGGTCGAGGAGCACGAGCAAGCCGCGGTCTTCAAGCGAGCGGATGAGGCGGCCGAAGCCCTGCTTGAGGGTGAGCACAGCCTCGGGTACCTGGTAGTCGAAGAATGGACGCCCGCCCGCTTCCTCAATGGCCTTCATGCGGGCCTGCACCACGGGGTCGCCGGGCACGGCGAAGGGCAGGCGGTCAATGATGACGCAGCTCAGCGCCTCGCCCTGCACGTCCACACCCTGCCAGAAGCTGGAGGTGCCGAACAGAACCGCATTGGGCGTGGTGCGGAACTGCTCCAGCAGCGCTTTGCGCGGCGCCGTACCGTGCAGAAGAACGGGGAAATCGAGAACCGGCAGGAGCCGTTCATACAGGCCGCGCATCTGGCTGTAGCTGGTGAACAGGCAAAAGGCGCGGCCGCGGCTGAGGTGGAGTACCCGCCGGATGCACTCGGCGGCGGCGGCAGGAAACTCCGGATCGCGCGGGTCGGGCATCTGCGGCGGCAGGTAGAGCAGCGCCTGCTCGCCATAGCGGAAGTGCGAGGGAACCACCAGTTCGCGCGCCTCCGTGAGGCCCAGACGCCGCCGGATGTGCTCAAATCCGCCTTGGACGGTCAGCGTGGCAGAGGTGAGAATCGCGGTGGGGACGGCCTCAAAGACCTGCTCGTGCAGCAGCTCAGAAACGTCAATGGGAGTGGCCTGAAGAAAGGTGGAGCGAACCGCGCCGCGACCCGGCGAACGCATCTCCTGCGGGGACTTTTCCGCCGCGGAGCCGGGGAGACGCCGCTCAATCCAATAGACCATGTTGCCGGCGTTCGATTCGAGCAGAAACTCCAGCTCGCCGCGCAGGCGCGCCACTCTCTTTTTGAATCCGGAGGATTCGTCGATGCCCGAGAGCCTGTCCATCTCGGCCTCCAGTGTCCTGAGCGAGGCGCGAACGGCCAGATAGAGGTCTCCGGAGGATTCGAGAAACTCCTCGCGCGCGGCGAAGGGCTGGCGTCCGTCGGCAGAGATGGGAAGCGCGGCGAAGAGCAGGCGTGCCCGCTCGCGCAACTGCTGGGTGAGGACGGGCAGGTTGACGGTGCCCTCCCTGCCGCGCAGCACCACGTCGATATCGCGCGCCAGCTCTTCAAAGCGGATATTGGAAACAGACAGGCCGAAGTAACTGGAGGCCACCTCTTCCAGCTCGTGCGCCTCGTCAAAGATGACCGCGGCCGCGTCGGGCAGGATTCCGGCATCGGGCGCCCCGGCCGCCTGCTGCCTGAGGGCAAGATCGGCAAAAAACAGATGGTGATTGACGATGATGATGTCTGACTCAAGCGCCCTCCGCCGCATCTCCGTGATGAAGCAGCGCTGGTAGTCAGGGCATGTGGAGCCCAGGCAAGCCTCGGCACGCGCGTCGAGCTTGTGCCACAGGGCGCTGGACTCGGGCAGGCCCGCGATCTCCGAGCGATCCCCGGTCGCGGTGGTCTTTTCCCACTCGGCAATCTGGTGATACTGGTCAATCTCCTCGAGGCCGGAAAGGATGGGCTGGTTGCGCAGCGCCACCAGTTTGTGGCGGCAGAGGTAGTTGGCCCGGCCCTTCATATAGCAGACGCGCAGCTCACCCAGCAGAGACTCGAGAAAGGGGACGTCGCGAAAATAGAGCTGATCCTGCAGCGCCTTGGTGCCGGTGGAGACGATGACCCGCCGCCCGGTGCGCAGCGCGGGCAGCAGGTAGGCAAGCGTTTTGCCGGTTCCCGTGCCCGCCTCGACAACCAGGTGGCGGCGTTCTTCGAGCGCGCGTTCGACCGCCCGGGCCATGTCAAGCTGGCCGGGACGGTACTCATAGGGCAGGCTGGAGCGGGCAAGGATGCCGCCCGGCGCGAAGAACTCCTGGAGGCTGGGCAGGGTGCGGGTTTGTGCGTCGGTGGGGGCCATCAGGAAACCGTCTGCTTCCTTCATCATAGTGAGGAAGTCAGATGCCTGCCGCGCGGCATCTCCACCGCTCGCAAGCCGCGGACTGTGGCGTGTGGCGGACGAATGGCCGAGGGGCTAATCCTCTGCCGTCGTTGGATCGATGACCGAACGCACCGCGGAGACACTGGTGACAGGAAATGCGCCCTGGCGCGCGTGTTCGCGCACCATCGCCTCGTCGGGCGCGATGTAGACACAGTAGAGCTTGTTGTCGGTCACATAGCTCTGCACCCACTGAATCTGCGGGCCCATATCCTTGAGAATGTCGCAGGACTTCTGTGAGATTGCGTGAAGCTGCTCAGCTGATAGCGCTCCAGCACCGGGAATCTCTCGTTCAATCACATACTTTGGCACGGGAACAACCTCCTTCAGTCAGTGAACTGACGCAGTGTACACGGGGTGAAAGCACTTGTACACACAAACCGGCCCTTAGCGCCGCTGACGCCGCAGGCAGCCCGCGATGACCGGTACGCCGCGCAAACGATAGACTGTTCAGAGGACTCGCAGTAAGCGGGACGCGGCTTGAATGCCGAAATAAGCCTGATCCCGCGCATGACTGATTCCAGAGCCCCGCCACTTTTCATCGCCGTGGACGAGGTCCCGCCGCTGGCGGCTCGCCGTGAGAATGGAGTAGCCTTTGCCCACGTATCGCAGGTCGGTGGCGCCCAGCCGCGCTGGCGCGAATTCGCTGCCGCTGGTGGCCATCGTGGGACGCCCCAACGTGGGCAAATCCACGCTGTTCAACCGGCTTACGGGCAGCCGCCGCTCCATTGTGGGCGACGAGCCCGGCATTACCCGTGACCGCATCTACGGCGAGGTTGAGTGGGCGGGGCGGCGGTTCCGGCTGGTGGATACCGGCGGCATCATCCCCGACGACCCCGAGCTGATTCCCACGGAAATCTACAACCAGGCCAAGATGGCGCTGCGGGAGGCAGACGCCCTGGTGCTGGTGGTGGATGCGCGCACCGAGCTGGCACGGCCCGACCATGACCTGATTCGGATGCTGCCCCGCGGCGGAAAGCCTGTCTTTCTGGCGGTCAACAAGGTGGAAGGCGAGGCCATGGCGCTCGCCGCGGAGAACTTTCGCAGCCTTGGCATCCGGCAGGTCTATCCCATCAGCTCAGAGCATGGGCTGGGCATCGGCGACCTGCTGGACGCGCTTGCGGCGGCTCTCCCTGTGCCGGCTGAGGATGCCGGGCCGCCGGTTGAGACGCCCGCGCAGCCAGAGACAGCGCGAGACGGACCGGCGGTGCATCGCACGGACGGCCGGTTTGAGCAGCATGAGATCTCCGTGGCCATCATCGGCCGGCCCAACGTGGGCAAGTCAACGCTGCTGAACGCGCTCACCGGCACCTCGCGGGCCATTGTGTCGCCCATAGCCGGAACCACGCGCGATGCGGTGGACGAAGTGGTGGAGTTTGAAGGCGGCAGGCTGCGCTTTGTGGATACGGCCGGCATCAGGCGCAAGGGCAAGACGCACCTGATGGCTGAGAAGTTGAGCGTGGTGATGGCGCGGCGGCATCTGGAGGCCGCGGACGTGGCCCTGCTGGTGATCGACGCGACGGAGGGCGTAACGGCCAGCGACGCCACCATCGGCGGCTATGCCCATGAGAGCGGGCGCAGCGTCATCATCGTTGTAAACAAGTGGGACGCCGTGACGACTGGCCGCACCGGCAGCAAGCCGCCCGCCGACCGCGCAATCTTTGAGCAGCAACTGCGCCGGGTTCTCAAGTACCTGCACTATGCTCCGGTCATCTTTCTCTCGGCGCTCGAGCAGAAGGGCATGAGCCGCGTTATGCGCGAGGTCAAGGCCGCGGCCGCGGAACGGCGCAAGCGCGTGACCACCGGCCAGATGAACCGCTTTCTCGAACACATCGATTTCCAGCGCGCGCCGGTACCGATGTCAAAGCGCGTCCGCATCTTCTATATGACGCAGGCCGCCGTCGCGCCGCCCACGTTTGTGCTGTTCACTGACCGCGATGTACGGTTGCACTTTGCGTTTGAGCGCTTTCTTGAAAACCAGATTCGCGAGGCCTTCGGCTTCAAGGGCACGCCCATCTGGTTCAAGGTGAAGGCGCGCCAGCAGCCGGGCTCTCAAGATGAGTGATGTGAACGCTGGCCTCGGTTTCAGGCACGGTGCCGTCGTTCACCTGCGCCTCGGCCGGCCTCGCCAGCACGACCAGGTGCTTGACCACACGGCCGCGCGCCGGAACAAGCATGCGATCGGACAGGCTGATCTTGCCGGTACGCAAGGTAACGGGCACATCGGCGGCGGCGTAGCCTGAATTCTCCACCGTCACGGCAACCAGCCACGTGCCGGCCTGGGCCGGGCTGGGATAGACATCCCTGACGCTGAGATCGGGCAGGCCTTTGTCAGCCCTCACCCAGTCGGCAAAGAACCACGCCAGATCATTTTTGGGCTCGCTCTGCGTGAGCAGATGCTCAAAGTAGGCGCCATCCGCCAGCCCGGGAGGATCCTGCGCGGGGTTATAGGCTTTGAGTGCCGCAGAGAGCGCCGCATCTCCCGCCAGGTCACGCAGCATCCAGAAGACATAGGCGGCCTTGGTGCGGTAGTAGATGGGCAGGGTGGCCACAGGCAGTGGCTGCCCGGGGCCCTCGCCGGGGCTGGACGGCTCCGCCAGAGCCAGAGCCGGGCGCTCGGCTTCAAGCATCTCCAGGGCGCGATCGCGGCCATGCTCCTTTTCCGTCCACAGGGTGTTCATAAAGAATGCCACTCCCTCGTTGAGCCATGCATGGGGTGATTGCATCCACGCGTATCCGAGGGCATGCACCAGGGCCGGGTCGATCTGCGCGGGCTGCGCGGCCTGCAGGCTGACCGCCAGCATGGCGCCGGTGGCAAAGGGCGCATCGTCAGGGTCGGGAAGGTCCAGCAGGGTGAGCTGCGCGCGCGGTTGCGGGCCGAGCCATCGCGCGACGAACCGGGAAACCACCGCCGATTCGGTGACCCAGCTTTCCACGCTGGCTTCATTTTCCGGCGTCGCCCAGGCCGTCATGTTGGTTCCCGCGTGGGCCTTGCGAATGGCGACGAAGAGGCTTGGGGACTGGAAGGCGAGGGTCGTATCACCCGTGGCCGCGCTGGCAACGCCAGCGACGGATGTGTCGAGGCCGCGCGGGGCCGGCACTGAGAGCGCGGCGGGGTGGCCATTCACGAGCGCCACGTCAGGCGCATCTCCGGGCGGGAACTCCACGGTGAGATGCATTTTGAAATGCGCGCCGGCAAGCCGCTGCTTGTGTTCACCAATCTCCCGGAAGAGCCGCGCGCCGTCGCCCAGCAGCACAGGCACGCTGCAGACCGGATACCACACAACATTGCCGAATCCGCGCAGGCCGGTGAACGCGGTGTCAATCCGGTCCCAGTCAGTGTGCGCGGCCTGGTCGTCTGGAGCCCCAAGGGCGACGAGCCGGCGCGCCGACTCGGCGATGACGCCGGAGTAATTCACGTCAAGATTCAGCGAGGCTCCGGGAGCCAGCGGCTGCGACAGCGGGATGGCCGCCTCGTTCAGTTGTCCCGTGTGGTCCACGTCAGAGTTGATGCGGGCAACCGGAAAGCTGATGTTCCTGCCGTTGAGGCGCACCTGGTCCCAGTGCAGCGAAGAGGAAAGCTGAAGGGGGATGTGCGCCAGCGGCACTGCTCCGTCGTTGCGCACCGTCACCAGGGCGCGAACTTCAATCTCGTGTGCGGCGGTGTGCAGATGCACGTCCATATCGAAGCCGGTCATGGTGACCGCTTTGCGCTCCGGGTCCGTGGCCACGGCGTTCGGATTGGCTTCAGCCGTCGCAGGGACCGGGGCGGGAGCGGACTCGGTCACCGTATTTCCGTTCGCGTCAATCGAGCGGGAGAAGATGACCGTGCCGCCTGGCTTGGGACTCGCCGGCTTGGCGGTGGAGTTGGAGCCCGGGGACCCGCCGGCCGTTGATTGTGCCGCGCATGGAATGGTTGCCAGACTGACCGCAACCGCGATGGTTGCCAGCCTTCCGGCAGAGAAGAACATCATGAACCGAGGCCTTTCTGTTGCTTTGCATTGGACGCCGCGGCAGCAGCCGGGCGAGCGGATACCCCAGCCTGCCGGGCGGCGGCGCGGCGCTGGCGAGCGGCCTCGTAGAGCACAACCGCCGCCGCGGCGGAGACGTTGAGCGAGCTGACGCCGCCGGCCATGGGGATGCGCAGCAGGTGGTCGCAGGTGCGTCGTACAAGGTCGTGCAGCCCCGCCCCTTCGCGTCCCAGCACGAGTACGCAGTCCCCGGTGAAGTTGAACTGGTCGTACTCCTGACTGCCGCGCTCATCAAGGCCGATCACCCAGAGATTTTGCTGCTTGAGTTCCCCGAGCGCGCGAACCAGATTCACAACGCGCGCGATGCGCAGGTGCTCCACGGCCCCGGCGCTGGCCTTTACCGCCGCCGGGCTCAGTGGAGCCGAGCGGCGCTGGGTGAGCACCACTCCATCCACTCCCGCCCCGTCTGCCACGCGCAGCAGCGCGCCGAGATTCTGCGGATCCTCCACGCCATCCAGTGCCAGCACCAGCCTTGGCGCCGAGGGCGCCCCGTGAGGCAGGGAGGGTGGCTTGAAGAGACTCTCCAAAGCAAGCGGCTCCTGCGCGCGCACCATGGCCACCACTCCCTGGTGATTCTGCGTGCCGGCCAGTTGCGTGAGTAGCTCGCGCGATTCCGGGCGAACGCGCACTCCGGCCTGACGGCAGGCGGCCGCGAGACGGGCGAGACGATCATCCCGGCGCTCGCGTGCCACCAGCACCTCATCCACCCGGCGCTTTCCTGCCCGCAGCGTCTCTTCCACGGGATGCAGGCCATAGAGGACTTCCATGAGGGATAGTGTAGAAGATGAAGAGACTTGCTCCGGTTGCAGGGGAGTAGAATCCTGACTGTCCCGGCTTCATGCGGAGGCCGGGTGGACGCGAATGAATGATTTCAAGCCAAAATCCTTTTGGGCCCCGCTGGAGCGGACGGGCACCTCGTTGAACTGGGTAATCGCGCGCGTCCCCGCCGACCTGAAGAAAGCGTGGCCAGGCTGGCGCAACCGCCGCGTCCGCGGCAGGCTGAACGGGTTTGAATTTCGCACTTCCCTGTTTCCGGGTTCCGGTGGCGTTGGGCACACCCTGCTCGTGAACAAGAAAATGCAGGCTGGGGCAATGGTCCGGCCGGGCGATCGCGTGAAGATTCAACTGGAGCCCGACCTGGAAGAGCGATCCTTTGAGATGCCGGAGGAGCTGGAGGCGGTGCTGAAGGAAGACCGTAGGGTGCGGAACTGGTTTGGCGCGCTGAGCCCATCCATGCGCAAGGGTCTGGCCAACTGGGTAACGGAGCCCAGGGGCGCAGCCACCCGCCGCACGCGCGCCGAGCGCCTGGCAGAGAGGCTGATGCTGGCGATGGAGGGTGAGCTGGAGCCGCCGCCAATCCTGCGGGCAGCCTTTCAGCGTCAGCCGCTGGCCCGCACAGGATGGCTCGCCATGACACGAACTCAGAGGCGCAACCACCTGCTGGGAATCTTTTACTACCAGACTGCCGACGCCCGGGAGCGTCGAGCCTTACTGGCCATGGAAGAAGCCCTCCGCGTGGCGCAACGGCAGATCCGGAATAAATCCCGAAGCGAATAGGACCTATGTGCGACGAACCGCGACGGTGAAGTAAGCCCGGCGTTAACCGCACAGACCATTCTGTTCAATAGTGAAATTATTTCAATCTTTTCGAGCACTTTGAGCGGCTTGGAGCCCTGGTTTGTCGTCTAATTGAACGAGATGAGTGCCACCGCTGTAATCCGCTCTATTTTTACATCCAGTTCCGCCGTCGTTGCCGATGAACAGGTGCGTCAGGAGTCCCTTGCCATCAGCGAGGGGCTGAAGCGACAGGAGGCGGGGCTGCTGGATCTGCTGATTCTTCGCTACCAGCACCGCCTGATGCGCTACCTTCTTTATCTGACGGGGAATCAGGAACTCGCCGAAGACCTGTTTCAGGAAGTGTGGATGCGGGTGATGGTGCGCGGGGCTCAGTTCAACGGCAGGGCCCGGTTTGAAACCTGGCTGTTCGCGATTGCGCGGAATCTGGTAATTGACCAGCGCCGGAAGAAGACCATGTCGAGCCTGGACGAGATGATCGAAACCGGGCAGGACGACGACCGCCCGTTGACCTATGAGGTGGCAGACAAGGAACCGTCACCGCTGGATCTGCTGACTCATGGGGAGGATCGGAGTCTGGTTGCCATGGCTCTGCTGCAACTGGACACGCTGTACCGCGAGGTCCTCGTACTTCGCTTTCACGAGGAACTGACGCTGGAGGAGATCGCGAAGGTGACCAGGGCACCTCTTTCAACCGTAAAATCAAGACTTTATCGTGGTCTCGCCGCCATCCGGCCGCGCATTGAAAAGGCGCGGGGGCACCGCCGGGAGGCAGTGTGACAAACGCGGGACCAGCGAACGATGCGGTCCCGGATGCGAACGGCGGCAGAGGCGACGATCGCGATCTGGTGAAAACGCTTGCCGGAATCGAAGGTGAACGGGAACGCGTGTCGGCTCAGCGCACCCGGCGGGTGGTGATGGCCTCCCTGGGCGTTATGAAGGACCAGAAGGCGGGACAGAGGCGAAACCGGTCGCTCGCATTGGCCGCCATCCTGGTGCTGATTTTTGTGCTTGGCCCGTTGGCATGGTGGACGGTTGACCGGTTTATCGCCAATGGCAGGTTGAGCGATATCTACTGTGAATTCAGTGCCTTAATTATTTTTATTGGTGCGGCTCTGCTGGGTTCGGCCCTGCTGGCCGGATGGCTGCACCGGCGATCCTAGACCCCAAAGTGCCGGCACATAAAGATCCCAAAGTGCCAATCCTCGAGCTGTGGAGCAGGGCGGTACGCAACTCTGCGCAAGTCTGGTGCGTCCACCTGAAGAGAGGTTAAGTCTGGCTTAACCGCTGAAAGTTTGATATTAAGTTGGCATCCGGTATGAAGGACCCTCAATCCATCTCCATCAACGAAGACGCGCGGCTGATTCCTGCATGGTCGATTCTGGCCGCGGCGGCTGCTTTTGTCCTGGTCGAGTACTATTTCTGGCTGGTTTTGCCGGACCCCCACCATCGCCCGCCGCTGGGACTGAGGATTTACTTCAACCTCTCGTGGGGACTGCTTGCCGCGCTCTATTTTCTGATGATCGGATACATCAGCCGGGACGCGCCCCGGCGGAACATGAGTTCGCGGTTCTGGATCCTGATCTGTTTTGTGATGCCGGGCGGCATTGGGGCGGTTCTCTACTTTCTGCTGCGCGCGCCTCTGGTCTCGCGGTGCCCCGCCTGCTCCACTCACGTGCAGGGCGACTTTCATTTTTGCCCGCAATGCAACTACCAGTTAACGGCGAGCTGCGGCAAGTGCTATCGTACCGTGCGCGCGACTGACCAGTTCTGTACCCGCTGCGGCCACGAACTGGCGGAGGACATGCCGGCGCGCCTGCGGGTCATCGGCGGGTAGGCGCGCGTGCCGGACCGGCCGCGCGCGCTTGTGATTGAGCGCGCATGATTGACCCGGCGAGGCAGGCTTCCTACAATCAAGCTTCGAGCCCGCATGTCCATCTCCGCGCTGATTATCGACGACGAAAAACTGGCCCGCGACGAGCTGACGTACCTGCTCGACCAGATGGGCGGGGTTGACGTTATTGCGCAGGGGGCAAACGGCATCGACGCCGTGAACCTGATTGAAGAGCACCATCCGGATGTGGTGTTCCTGGATGTACAGATGCCCGGGCTGGACGGCTTTGCCGTGATTCAGCGGCTGGTGGACCGCCACGGCAGATCGTCGCACAAGGAGAGCGCGCGGCTGCCGCAGATTATCTTTGCCACGGCATATGACCAGTATGCGGTGCGCGCCTTTGACGTAAACGCGGTGGATTATCTGCTGAAGCCCTTTGACAGCACGCGCGTGCAACAGGCCCTGGACCGGGTGCGCGGGCGCATGGCGGGCAGCCCCGCCGGACAGGGCTCGGAACAAACTACGCAGATTGATGCGCTGCTGCAACTGCTGAACCGCAACCGGAGCTCTTCGCGAGCCGCGCAGCCGACCCGGCTGATTGTGCAGGCGCAGAGCCGGCTGCTGCTGGTGGATCAGACCGACATCTGTTACGCGGCCATCGACGAGGGCGTGATTCGCGTGGTGACCCAGCACTTTGAGGGACATTCCAAGTGCCGTACGCTGGAGGAGCTGCTGGACATGCTTGACCCCGCGCTGTTCTGGCGCGCGCACCGCGGCTTCGTGGTCAACATCAACCACATCCGCGAAGTGGTGCCGTGGTTCAAGTCAAGCTACCAACTGCGCATGAACGACAAGCGGCAGACCGAGATTCCCGTGAGCCGCGCGCAGACGCGACGCCTGCGCGAGCTGTTTAATCTCTAGCCTCGCATCCTGCCGCACTTACACCGGCTCATTGCACCGCCTCAAACGCTACAACCTGCACGCGCCGCTTAATCGTAGCGTTCCGTGATGATCTGTTTGCGGTGGAGGCCGAGCGCTTT
Organism: Occallatibacter sp.; assembly: GCA_035692885.1. Lineage (GTDB taxonomy): Bacteria > Acidobacteriota > Terriglobia > Terriglobales > Acidobacteriaceae > Telmatobacter. The sequence continues at coordinate 5,170 of DASSHM010000081.1, read as the reverse complement.
TAATTCGTCGCGCACGGCGATGATCATGTGATTGAGGCCGCAGACGTAGGCATTCAGGTCAGAACGGAGCTCCGCGGCGGGGACGGTGGGGCCGGGAGGGCGCAGAGGCAGAGATTGCCCCAGACGGCGCGCGCGCTCATGCACAATGCGCACCACATGCTCCTGCACGTATCCGCGCAGACCCTGCCAGCTTTCCAGCCCGCGGCTGAGCGACGCCAGGTAGTGAAAGTTCGGATGGTGCACAGCGAGAGCCTCAAACTCGTCGAGATAGTACAACTCGCTCTCGTGCCGGGTGCCATAGACAAGCCAGATGTCCCTGCCTTCGCTGCGGTCAGGCCCTCCCTTCGGAAACAGCCATTGCAGAAAACCCCGCAAGGGCGCGATACCGGTGCCTGTGGCGACGAGGAGGGAGTCGGTGATGGGCTGGCGCAGGGTAAAAAATCCGTTCGGGCCATAAAACCTGACCATCCCGCCGACAGGCAGGTCGGGAAGTTCGACGAGCAGGTTGGAAAAGAAGCCGCCCTCGACCCGATTCAGGCAAAGATCAAAACGATTGCCGTCCGGCGCTGACGCAATGGAATAGGCGCGGACCTGCTCCCTGCCTGCGGCATCCAGCGCCACGGTGGAAAGAAACTGGCCCGCGATGAACGGAAAGCTTTCCACGCCCTCGACGACGAACTCAAAGTGGAAGGTCTGCGCCGGCTGGGAGAGGCATCGCTTATGCACAAGACGCGCGGTGTAAAGCTCACGTTCCAAGGCAAACTCTCACTGGAGACAAAGGATGGATGAAGACAGCCCAAGGGCAGTATCGCCAGCGTGGCGCACACATGGCAAGGAGCACGCCGGCTGCAATGGCGCAGGCGTGCGGTCAGCAGCCTAGAGATGAGCCTGGGCCAGGGCCTGCCAGCAGAGTTGCACGCCGATGGCAAGCAGCCAGAGCGAAAGTGCCAGACGCATAACCTTGGCCGGCACCCGTGGGGCAAGCGAGGTTCCGGCAATGGCGCCGAAGACCCCGCCGATGATGAGGCGTGTAAGCACAGCGGGATCGAGTCCGCCGAAACTGAGGTGCATTCCGCCGCCGATAAGTGAAAGGCACAGTCCGAAGGCGAGGTCGGTGCCGACAATCTGCTGCGGATCAAGCCGCGTGAGGCCGAGCAGCGCGAGCGTGCCCAGCGCGCCTGCGCCGGAGGATGAGAAACCAACCTCGGCGCCCACGGGGAACATGGCGGCGGCCAGCCATCCGGGGCGGTACGAGCGCTGGCGTCCTTCCCGGGCGGGGCGGAAGTGGCGGTAAACATGCCAGGCGGAGGAGAGGGCGATCATGCCGCCGAGCGCCAGATAGAGCCAGATGGAGCTGCCGGGCCGACGGGCAACATGACGGAAGAAGATGGTTCCCAGCACGACACCGGGAATGCCGGTGAGCATCATGACGCCGGCCGTCCGCCACACCACGTTGCGGCGCGCAATCTGCACCGGCACAACCACGAGCTTGACCGCCGCCGAATACGCGAGCGCCGTTCCCACCGCAATCGACACCGGCATGTTCATGAACAGGATGAGCAGCGGTGCGGTAACGGTGCCCGCGCCCACGCCGGTCATCGCAATCAGCGCGGCAATCAGAAAGCCCAACAAGAGTTCCACAACGTGCTCCAGCCCTACGAGGCCTGAATGTGAATGCCGCACTCGAGCTTGCGGCCCGACCAGCGGCCGGAACGCGGGTCGCCGGGATCAAACGGAAGAGTGGTGCATGGCGCGCAGCCTATGCTTGTGTAGCCGCGGTCATAGAGAGGCAACAGCGGAATGCCCCGCGTCTGCGCGTAATGCCACACGTCGCGCGTGCTCCACTCCGCCAGCGGGCTGAGCTTCGTGAGCGTATGCCCGGAGGGAAGCGCGAATGGCTCCTCGGCCTGCAGATTGGCTCGCGACTTGGACTGCTGACGCCGCAGACCAGTAACCCAGATTCCGTAGGAGCCAAGCGCCCGGAAAAGAGGCTCCACCTTGCGCAGACCGCAGCAGCGGTCGGGCGCGCTTTGATAGAGGATGCCGAACTCCGACTCCTGCTCGGCTACGGTTCGCTCGGGCAGCACATTCACAAGATTCAGATTCCACTCGGCTGCAATTCTGTCGCGATACTCGAGCGTCTCAGGAAAGTGATAACCGGTTTCCAGAAACAAGACCGGAACGCGGGGGAGCAGCTCGCGCACCATGTGCAGCACCACAACGTCCTCCGCCTGAAAACTGCTGGTGACGCACGCATTGGATGCATTGTGCAGCCGCTGGCGCAGGAACCCGCGCGCATCCGCCGCGCGCTGCTCGACTTCAGATACCCAGTCCATCGTCATTGACATCTTCTCCATGGGGGATCGCGCCGAGGCGCTGAATTTCGTTGAGAATCGACTCAGCGTCATCAAAAGCGAGCTCGCGCGGTGATGCACCGGCAAGATGCGGCGACGTGAGTGTGATGGGGTCCGGGTCATCGCTCTCGACCAGCACCACCGCGCCGAGCCGCGCAATTGCGGCCAGCGGGGCCGGCGAGGAAACGCGGGTGCGCAGCACCAGCGCTCCAGCCTGCAGTAGCGCCTGCTCAAGCTGGGCGGCGAGGCCGGCACGATTGCCGACCACAACCACCCCGCGGGTGGTGCGGCTGATCTCCGACTCCGCTTCGGCCGCATCGTCAATACTGCGAATCATGCCCGCGCCGGCGGTAGCGTTGTCGGCCGGGTCAATGAGGATGAGGCTCCCGGTGGCCCGGCTGTCGCGGTAGAGATCCGCCAGAATGGGGCGGCTGGTTTCAATGACGACCTGGCCAATGTCGTTGAGCGCAAGCTGTTCGGCGGGGTTGTGCTCAAGATGCTCGACATTGATGCGGGAGCGGATCTCAACGACCCGGGCACGCACCGTCTGGCTGGTGTGCTTGAGCAGGTAGGTTGAGCCCATCCGCAGCGGCTTTGCGTGCATCCACACCACGGTGGCGTCAAAGTGCCGCGTCTTGTGCGGCGGCTCCTCAATCGAAGCGAGCATCTCGCCCCGGCTCACGTCGGTTTCGTCGGCCAGCGTGAGCACCACCGATTGCGGCGCAAAGGCCCGATCCAGCTCGCCCTCCCAGGCGGCGATGGAGCGGACACGGGTGCGACGGCCGGATGGCAGCGCCAGCACCTCGTCGCCGGGGCGCACCACCCCCGCGGTAATCTGCCCGGCAAAGCCGCGGAAGTCCTGATGCGGGCGGAGCACCCGCTGCACGGGAAAGCGGAAGCCCACCCGCGAACGCTGAATCGCCAGCGGCACGGTCTCAAGCAGCTCAAGCAGGCTGGGGCCGTCATACCACGGCGTGCGACTGCTGCGATGCACCACGTTGTCGCCATCAAGGGCGCTGACCGGCACCGCGATCAGCTCGGGAATCTCAAGCTGCGCGGCCAGCGCGCGCAGCGCCTGGTGATGGCGGTCAAAGACCTCCTGCGAAAAGTCCAGCAGGTCCATCTTGTTGACGGCGGCAATCACGATGGGAATGCCGAGCAGGGCCGCGATGCAGGCGTGGCGGCGCGTCTGGTCAAGAATGCCCTTGCGGGCATCGACCAGCACGATGGCCACATCGGCCGTGGAGGCGCCCGTGGCCATATTGCGCGTGTACTGCTCGTGCCCGGGCGTGTCCGCGATGATGAACTTGCGCCGGGGGGTGGTGAAGTAGCGATAGGCAACATCGATGGTGATTCCCTGCTCACGCTCGGCACGCAACCCGTCAGTAAGCTGCGCGAAGTCGATGGCCGCGTTATGGGTGACGGCGCGCACATGATCGTCGTACACGTTGCGCGAGTCATACAGAAGCCTGCCAATCAGGGTTGACTTGCCGTCATCCACGCTGCCCGCCGTGCTGAAGCGCAGAAGGTCCTTGGCGCGGTCAGCCTCAAGCCGCGCCTCGATCTGCGCATCGGCTGAGTCACCGGTCGCGCCGGGGGTGGTCAGAACATCATCCTCTGCAGAGATCATCAAAAGTAGCCCTCACGCTTCTTCAGCTCCATCGAGCCGTCCTGGTCGTGGTCGATGACGCGATTGGCGCGCTCGGAGTTCCGCATTTCAACCAGCTCGGCGATGATTTTGGGCACCGTGTCAGCGTCGGAACGGATGGCGCCGGTGCACGGACTGCAACCCAGCGAGCGCAGGCGGCACCTGATCCACTGCTCTTCGCCGGGAAGCCCCTTCACAAACGGCTGCTCAAGAGGGATAAGACTGTCTCCGCGAACCAGCATGCGGCGCTCCTTGGCGAGATAGAGCGGCACGATGGGAATTTTCTCAAGGTGGATGTAGTGCCAGATATCAAGCTCGGTCCAATTGGAAAGCGGGAAGACGCGGATGCTCTCGCCGGGACCGATGCGGCCGTTGAACAGGTTCCACAGCTCCGGCCGCTGGTTCTTGGGGTCCCACTGCCCGGCGCCATCGCGGAAGGAAAAGATACGCTCCTTGGCGCGTGACTTCTCCTCGTCGCGCCGCGCGCCGCCGAATGCGGCATCAAAGCCATGCGCGCGCAGGCCATCCAGCAGAGCCTGAGTCTTCAGCAATCCGCAGCAGCGTTGCGTGCCCAATTGAATGGGATTGGCTCCCTGCGCAATCGCCTCTTCATTGCGCCAGACGATCAGCTTGAGCCCCAGCTCCGCGGTGTAACGATCGCGAAACTCAAGCATCTCGCGGAATTTGTACCCGGTATCCACATGAAGCAGCGGGAACGGAATGGGGGCCGGATGGAATGCCTTCTGCGCCAGCCGCAGCATGACCGATGAGTCTTTGCCGATGGAGTAGAGCATCACCGGCTTTTGAAACTCCGCCACCACCTCGCGCATGATATGAATGCTCTCCGCCTCGAGCAACTGCATATGATTCAGCCGGTTGGCCGAGAGCGGAGCGGCGGCTTCGGGGCCTTCCGGGGTGATGGTTGAGGCTGCATTGGCGAGCAGGGCCATTCAGATTCTCCAATTGCTTGAGTGCAAAAATAAAAAACCCGCAGCGGCAGAAAGTCTGCAGCGCGGGCCTATGGGATGCGTATTTAGCTTAAGGCTGGCTTACCCCACAGTCCGGCGCGGCGTGCAACAACACGCACAACACATGGCCGGAATGAGGCACAAGCTCATAGAGGCGAGTATATCGGCACCCGGGTGCTGGGTCAAACTGAAAATGCTGG
>DASSHM010000080.1:0-9544 GCA_035692885.1 Occallatibacter sp. | reverse complement strand
CTATGAGCAGTGGCGCATCAACAGTGTGAAGAACAGCAGCGCTGAACATGGTAATGCTCCGCTGGCACCCGGCGAGGTGGTGCGGGTGGGCGATCTCGGCTCCGGCTCGGACTTTACACCCTTTCTGCAGCATGCGGGTGTGCCGTCCACCGATATTGGGTCCAGCGGCCCGTATGGCGTCTATCACTCCACCTTCGACGATTATGCCTGGTTCACCATGAACGCCGACCCCCACTTTCTCTATCTGCAGGAGATGGCCCGCGTGTACGGGCTTGAGGCGCTGCGCATGGCGGACGCGGATGTGCTGCCCCTTGACTACGAGTCCTACGCCCGAGAAATCCGCGCCTACATTGAAGCGGCGAGGGACAAGGCCCGGAAAGCCGGCCTGGACTCACTCGACTTTGCTCCGGCGCTGGCCGCCGACAGCCAATTTGCCGCCGCTGCGGCTCGCGCTCACGCCCTGCAGTCACACCCTCAAGGCGACCTGGGCGTCCTGAACCAGTCGCTGCGGCGGGTTGAGTCCGACCTGCTTTCCCCGGCGGGCCTGCCGGGCCGCCCCTGGTACAGGCACACGATCTACGCCCCCGGCAGGGTCACCGGATACGCGGCTGTGGTGATACCGGGTGTCAACGAGGCAATCGACGCGGGAGACGCCACCGTGGTTGCCCAGCAGCTCAAGGTTCTTGCCGAGTCGCTTGACCGGGCTGCGCAAACCCTTGAAGCCGTTCACTAAAGTTTGCAGTTGCGGTTCGCCGGAAATGAGCGTTCCGGGCCTCGCACGTGTGATTGGCATCACACTTCCCGCGCCGGGTGGTTGACCCGGCACGCTCCCCCTCGTATGGTTAAGAGTGTTGAACCCATGAAGATATCACCCAATTCGCTGCGCATTGGCATCGCCAGTGCCATCATCATCGGTACCATTGCCTGGCTGGCCATCACGGGAGCCGCGTCCAACAAGAGCTACTACGTCACCATCGCCGAACTGGGCGGTATGGGCGACAAGGCGTTTCACAGCCAACTGCGCGTAGAGGGATTTGTGAAGCCGGGGTCGATTCAGCAGGATGGTCCCGACGTTACATTCCTTCTGGACGAGTTTGAGAGCCACTCGCCCAAAGCCGCCTCAGGCCGCGTGCTCAAGGTGATTTACAAGGGCAACGAGCCGCCCCCCGACACCTTTAAGGACGATGCGCAGGCGCTGGCCATGGGCACCTACGGACGCGACGGCGTATTTCATGCAACGGGGCTGCAGGCCAAGTGCGCCAGCAAGTATGCGCCCGCCCAGCCCGGTTCGACAGCCCGGCAGGCCGCCAATCCGCGAGCCGCTGCGGCCACGCCCGCAATCCACCCCGGCAGCCACGCCACCGCAGACTGATCGAATGACCCCGCCCGCCGCACCGGAGTCCGCAAGCTCCGCGCCCTGCGCGCGTCTGAATCAGGTCTCAAAACTCTTTGGCACCTTCGCCGCCCTGCGTCAGATTTCAATTGAGCTGGAGCCTGGGCGCTGCTACGTTCTCATCGGCGAAAACGGCGCCGGCAAGTCCACGCTGCTGCGCATCCTTGCCGGACTGCTGCGGCCCACCCACGGCACCATCAGCATCCTGGGCCATCGCGAACCCCACGAGATTCGGGAGCGGATCGGCTACATGAGCCACGCTCCCATGCTCTATGACGAGCTGACAGCTCAGGAAAACCTGCGCTATTTCGCCCGTCTCTATCCCGGCCGCGCGTGCCTCGATCCAGCCGAAGCCCTGGGCCAGGTGGGGCTCGACCCGGGGTTGACTCGTCCGCTCGGCAAGTATTCGCAGGGCATGCGCCAGCGCACCTCGCTGGCCCGCGTGCTGCTGCCCGCGCCCGAGCTTTTGCTGCTCGACGAACCCTTTTCCAACATGGATGCGGAGTCAGTGCGCCAGATGGTGAACTTGCTGGCCGGTTTGCGCAAGACGCACCGCACCATCGTCATCACCACACACCAGCGCGATTCCGCCGCGCCCATTGCGGACTGGATTCTGGCCCTGCGCGCGGGGCGCGTGCAGTCGTTTGAGCCGGGGAACCCCACGCTATGAAGACCAATGGAGCGCGCTTTCTTGAGAGTCTCGGCATCCCTTTCGAGCTGTGTGAGTACGAGGTAGACCCCGGCGACCTCTCAGCCATCACCGTGGCGCGCAAGATTGGCATGCCCCCCGGGCAGGTGTTCAAAACACTGCTGACCACAGGCGGACCAAACCTGTACGTCTTCGCCGTCATTCCCGGCGACGCCGAGCTTGATTTTAAGAAACTGGCCCGCGCCGCCGCGTTGCGCAAGGCAGAGATGGTGCACCTGAAGGATGTGCAACCGCTCACGGGCTACATCCGCGGCGGCGTCACCGTCTTCGGCGTTAAAAAGCTCTTTCCGGTCTTCGTGGATGAGACCGCCATCCTCTTTGACAAAATCAGCGTCTCTGCCGGTACACGCGGCACCCAGCTGATTCTGCGCCCCGATGATTATCTGCGCGCCGTCGAGGCGCTCGGCGTTCCCGTGCTGACCGCCGACCTGACAAAGCCTGCAACGCAGGAGGACCAGGCATGATTCCCCGCGCGCTGTGGACACATCTTGAGAAAGATCTGCGCATCGAGTGGCGCTCACTGGACGCCGTCATCTCCATGCTTTTCTTCTCGGGACTGGTGGTCGTGCTCTTCTCCATCGCCTTTGACCCGCGTGGCTCGTTCTCGCAGCAGATTGCCGGAGGGGTGCTCTCGGTGGCGACCATGTTCGCCTCGGTCAGCGCACTCAATCAAGCCTGGGCACGGGAAATCCGGCACGAGGTGATGGATGCGCAGCGCATGGCGCCGGCGCCCGGAGCGGAGCTGTTTCTCGCCAAGGTCATCGCAAATTTCCTGTTCGTTACCATCGTCCAGATCATTTTGGCGCCATTCTTCTTTATCTTCTACAACCTGGATGTGGCGGGGCAGGCATGGTTGCTGGCGCTGGTGCTGCCGCTGGGAACCTGGGCGCTGGTGGCCAACGGCATCTTTTTCGCGGCACTCTCCATCGGCAGCCGTAACCGCGAGCTCCTGCTCTCGCTGATTCTCTTTCCAATCTTCATCCCGGCCCTGTTGGCCATGGTGCAGGCCACCACCACGATCTTCACCGGCCAGGGCGACCCCACGCTCTGGATCAAGATGCTGGTTGGCTACGACATCATCTTTACCACCGCCAGCCTTCTGCTGTTTGACGTGATCTTCCATGCCGAATAGATTTCTCAACCTGCCGACGGAGACCGGGGCGGCAGCCGCGTCGTAAACTGGAAGGGTTTGATCAGGATTGCGTCATGAAGAGACTGGCCATCGGACTGTACGTCGTGGTGACAATCGCCCTGCTTGCCTGGGGCCTGTATCAGGCCATCTGGGTTGCGCCGCTTGACGTGATGCAGGGCGAGATCTATCGCATCATCTACTATCACGTGCCTTCGGCGTCGGTGGCCTTTTTGTTCTTTGCCATCTGTCTGGTGGGTTCAATTGGATATCTGGCGTGGCGCAGGCATCAGCCTGGGAAGGCGCAGGCGGCGGACGCATGGGCGCTCTCTGGCGCGGAGGTGGGCGTGGTTTTCTGCACGGTGGTGCTCACCACCGGCCCGTTGTGGGCCCGTCGCGCCTGGGGCATCTGGTGGACCTGGGACGCTCGCCTGACCACGACGCTGGTGTTGTGGCTCATCTTTGTCAGCTACCTGCTGCTGCGCCGTTTTGCAGCCGGCCCGCAGGTGCAGACGCTGGCCGCGGTGCTGGGCATCTTTGGCGCTCTCGACGTGCCGATTGTCTACATGTCGAACCGCTGGTGGCGCACCCAGCACCCTGCGCCCGTCTTTGGCGGAGCGCCCGGCTCGGGTATGGCTCCTGCCATGGTGCACGCCCTGCTGTGGAACATGCTGGCGTGGCTGTGCTGGGGCCTGCTGATTCTCTACCTTCGCTTCAGCGTGGAGCGCAGGCGCCAGAAGAACGCCGCCGCGGAGGCTCGCGAGGCGCTCGAAAGCAATGTCTGATAGAGGATTGCGGCTGGAGTCGCCGCGGGAGAAGGAGACAAATGGATCCGGCAGCAGTTCTTGATCATGAATTTCTCATCGCCGCCTACGCGGTCACCTGGACCATTCAGCTTGGCTATCTGGCCTGGCTTGCATACCGCTGGCGCTCTGAGCGCCGCATCGCCGCCCGCCGCGGTCAGCGTGCGCGCTGAGGCAATTCTGAGTACGTGTGGCCTTGCTAGCCGAGTCCAGGGTCACCGCCGCGTGCTGATTGCGTTGACCTCAGGGCAGAGGCTTTGGGACACAGCCACTCAGAACATCCGGTAGTCCCGCTTTGCGAGATCATCCCGGGACGGGAATAGGTAGCGCCGGAACGCGGAAAATGTCCTAGACTGATAGGTTTGAGAGGCCACCGATGTTAGTTGTCATGAAAGCGCAGGCAACCGAGCAGGAGATCAAGGCGGTCTGCGAGCGCATTGAATCACTGGGTTACCGAGCTCATCCGCTACCCGGCGCGCAGCGCACCGCAATCGGGATTACCGGCAACCGGGACGCGGTGGAGCGCGGCAATCTTGAGGCCCTTCCCGGCGTCGCCGAAGTCATCCGCGTTTCAAAGCCCTACAAGCTCGCCAGCCGCGACGTGAGGGAAGAAAACACCATCGTCCGTTTTCCCGGGACCGACGCTGCGGTCGGGGGGCAAAGTCTGGCCATCATCGCCGGCCCCTGTTCCATCGAGAGCCGGGAGCAGGCGATGGCCATCGCCGGGCAGGTGGCCGCTGCCGGTGCGCAGTTCTACCGCGGCGGCGCATACAAGCCGCGCACTTCTCCCTACGCCTTTCAGGGTCTGGGCGTCGAAGCACTGCACATCATGGCCGAGATTCGCGACCGGTTTGGCATGCGCATTGTCACCGAGGCCATTGACAACGAGACCCTCGACCTGGTGGCCGAGTGGGCTGATGTGGTCCAGATTGGCGCGCGCAACATGCAGAACTTCTCCCTGCTCAAGCATGCCGGGCGCCTGCGCAAACCTGTACTCTTGAAGCGCGGACTGAGCGCCACCCTCGACGAGTTCCTGATGGCCGCTGAATATATCATGAGCGAGGGCAATTATCAGGTCATCCTTTGCGAGCGGGGCGTGCGCACCTTCACCGATCACACCCGCAACACACTCGATCTGAGCATCGTTCCCTCGGTGCAGAAAGTCAGTCACCTGCCCATCATCGTGGATCCCAGCCACGGCACCGGAGCCCGCGACAAGGTACTGCCAATGGCGCGCGGGGCCGTGGCCGTGGGCGCGGATGGCGTGATGGTGGAGGTGCATCATCAGCCGGAGAATGCGCTGTCTGACGGACCGCAGTCCATCTACCCCGGGCAGTTTGTCGAGATGATGGGGGAGATTGAGAAGATTGCCCCGGTGGTCCACCGCACCCTGCCCCGTGGCATTCGCCTTGAGGCCGCTGTGACGGGAGCGCATGAAGCCGGAGTCCGCTAGCCATCGCCGCACAGCACGGATGGGCAGCTTTGCCGTCCGCCTTTCTGTTTTCAGCCTGCTGGTGCTGCCTCTGGCAGGTTGCCGCCCCCATGATTTTCCCCAGTACCCGCCCAACTACCGCGAGTACGCCTACGTCACCAACGGAGGCAGCGGTACCGTCTCGGTTTACGACGTGGTCAATATACGGCTTGACCGCGAGATTGCCGTTGGCCAGAACCCGGTGGACCTGGCGGCCAGCACCACGCGCAACGAGGTTTACGTAGTCAACGCAGGCACCGCATTCGGCCTGGGTTCAGTCTCGGTCATCAACGCCGAGAAGAATGTGGTGGCCGCCACCATCCCGGTGCGCAAACAGCCGGTGGCCATTGCCCTTGCGCCGGATGATGCACTGGCTTACGTGGCCAACGCTGGCGCCAACAGCGTCTCCGTGGTCGACCTCAAGCTGCGCCGGGCAATCGCGCAGATCGGGGTCGGCGAGGAACCGGTGGCCCTGCGGGCTTCGCCTGACGGCAGGACGCTGGTTGTCGCCAACCGCAGGGGCGATTCTGTGAGCGTGATTGACACGGCCACGCGCGCGGTGCGCGCCGTTTTTCCCGGCTGCCCCGGCGCCAGCGATGTTGCCATCCTGCCCGATTCCTCCAAGGCCTTCGCTGCCTGCTCAGCCGGGCACCAGATCATGTCCATCGCTCTGGCGCGGCCTGAGACGCATCCAGGCTCCACCGACCGCGAGGAAGCGCTGCTGGATGTGGGCCGCGGGCCGGTGCAACTTGCCGTGAAGCCGGATGGCGGCGAGGTGTTCGTCGCCAACTCGCTCAGTGACTCCGTATCCGAGGTCATTACCGGAACCAACGACGTGCTCGGCGCTTATCTGATGGGCGACGACCCCGTGCAGGGGCTTGTGTCGCGCGACAATGTGCTACTCTACGTTGCCAACCAGCACTCGCAGGAGGTGACCGTCTACTCCATCGATGACGGCAAGCGCATCGGCTCCATCCATGTGGGCGACGGCCCCGCGGCCATGGCATTCTCGGCGGCCGGGCACCTGCTTTTTGTGGTGGATTCACGCTCTGATGACGTGGCGGTGGCGCGGACCTCGTCACGCTCGCTCTTCACCCTGTTGCCGACCGGGCGCGGCCCCAATGCCATCATCGACAAGGCATTCCAGCTTCCGTAGGACCGCCCATTCCCTTGGGCATTGGCCCGTTCACTGCTCCGGGTCACCGGCGCCGAACCGCGCCACACTGAACTGCGCTCCGGCAAACAGGATCAAGCCCGAAACATACGCCCAGAAAAGGAGTCCCACCGAGACGTAAAACGGGCCGTAAAGAGCCTTGAGATCCAGGTGGGGCAGCACCGCCACGAAGAGGTACTTCGCCCCCAGCCACGCGAGTCCGGTGAAGATGGAGGTCCGCATGACATGGCGGGGCGGCACCTTCCGGTTGGGCAGCAGCCAGTAAATCGAGAAGAAGAAGACAATGCAGGCAACTCCGGTGGCCAGTGACATCCAGATGTAACTCAGACCGCGAAACACAAAGTTATTGGTGTGATTGAAAAACAGGAAGGAGAGTAACTGGCGTTGCCATGCGCTGAGCAGAATGCTGCCCATGGCAAGGGCCAGCATCAGCAGCGCCAGCCCAAAAGCGACTGCCTGATTCATGAGGTAATTGCGGCTCTTTCTGATGCCCCACGCCTGGTTGAGCGCCACCTCCAGGGGCAGAAAAATGCCGGTGCAGGCGATCAGGATCATGACCAGCGACAACACCTGTACGCCCTGGTGCGCGGCGGCGAGGGCCAGGTTCGCCGCCACCCAATCTTGGTTCGAGGGCAGAAAGTAGCGCACCATGTCGCTTACCACGCCGGCCATCACCCGCGAGTGAAATACCGAAATGGCCAGCGTGTAGAGAAGCACAATGAAGGGAATAAAGGAGAGAATCGCGTTGGCCGCCACGCTGAAGGCATAGGTGTGGATCTCGCTGTCGAGCAGATACTTCACCAGCGCCTTGCCCTCTCTCCTCCAGCGATACCACTTGGGAGCGGTCTCGCTGCCGGAGGGCTCGATCAGTTCGCCTGGCTCGAGGGACGCCGGATATTCAGTACCGGGATTTGAGACGTCGGGCAATCCAGTCACCTCGTACATGCCGCGCCACATGGAGGTGGCTCAACCACTCCGGGCTTCAAGTCCGTGGGCCTCACCATCAGAATAATCGTTTCACTAAGCCGCCGCCCGGTTGTAAACAGCACGGCCGGGCAGTCAACCACCGGCTCCTGCCATGGTGAATGCATTTTCCTCTTGCATCCTTGCACGTTTCCTGCCATAACTTGAGCACGGCTCTGAAAGCTAGCCGTCGTAAGTTTCAGGGAAGGCCGCTGTATTTTGTTTGGTTTTGGAAGGCATAACTCAGCGCAGTTGTTCAGATAGGGCCACCTTGGCGCAATTTTGACGCGCTCGGGCGGCTCGTGTTGTTTGGTAGTTCTTTTGAACCTCCGCCCTTGCTCCGCCCTGCATGGCGAAGCAGGGTGAACAGCCAAGGTGCATGCCTGCCTCACAAGAAGGAGAGACGCAATGAGGGAGCAAGGAGTTGTGAAATGGTTTAACGGAGCCAAGGGGTATGGCTTCATTCAGAGGGCCAGCGGCGAGGATGTATTCGTTCATTTCTCCGCCATCCAGGAGAGCGGCTACAGGAGCCTGAACGAGGGCGAAGCCGTGGAGTTTGAGTGTCAGCAGGGTCCTAAGGGGCTCAGCGCGACCAACGTGATGCGTGTTACGTAGAGCACCACTTCCCCTGTTTTTCCTTGAGCCGCAGCTCATCGCGGCTCACGAAGCACTTGCAATCCAACCTACGCTTCCAGGTTCTTCAGCTTTTTCAGCGCCCACCGGGCCGCGGTGCGCAACCCTTCATCTTCCTCACCCGCCCATGCAAGCAAGCGCGGCGCAAAGCGCTTCAGGCCGCTGTTGCCCATGGCGATGGCCACATTGCGCCGCAGGCCGGTGAATTTCGCGCGCCGCACCGGCGAACCATTGAATGCCTGCCCAAACTCCTCCTCGTCCATCGCGGCCAGCCATTCCAGCGCCGGATTCACAAGCTCTGCCCGGGCCTCAATCTCCGCGTCAGAGCTGATCGGCGCCTTCCGGTTCCACGGACAGACATCCTGGCAGATATCGCAGCCAAATACCTGCCGGCCCAGACCGTCCATCAATTCCCCTGATATCGAGCCGCGATGTTCGATCGTGAGGTATGAAATGCATCTGGATGCATCCATCTGGTAGGGAGCCACCAGCGCGCCCGTGGGACACGCATCGAGGCAGCGGCGGCAGCTTCCGCAGCGATCCGGCACGGTCATCCGCTCCGGCTGGGTGGCGGCGGACAATGAAGTCACCAGCACGGCCAGAAATCCATAAGAACCCAGCCGCGGATGAATGAGGCAGGTGTTCTTGCCCGTCCATCCCAGGCCGGCTGCAGTGGCCAGCGCGCGCTCGACGACCGGCCCCGTGTCGACATACGCGCGCGATTCAAACTCGCCGAAGCGATCGTGCAGGCGTGACTCCAGCGTCTTCATGCGCTTCAGCAGCACCTTGTGGTAGTCGCTGGGCCTTGGCGAGCCTGCGGCATCCACGCGGCTTGACCACGCGTACCGTGCAATCCATCCGGACTCAGGAGGCGCAGGCTCGGTGGACCGCGCATGAGCTGAGTGATATAGGGAGAAACAAACAATTACCGAGCTCGCCCATGGAAATGGCGAGGCCACTTGCGCCCGCACCAGTTGGCCATCATCGCCCTTGCGGGTCAGATAATCCATGGTTCCGCTTCTCCCTGCCTGGGTCCACTCTGCAAAGCGGCGGGCGTCGCGCTCCTGGTGCGCGTATGGCAGGGCCACCAATCCCGCCTCGGCAAAGCCTGCCTCCTGAGCCAGCCGACGCACCAGTTCCGTGCCCAGCAGGCTGTCCGTTGCTGTCGGAGGAAGATTCATGGAACCTGCGCATCCACCTTTTACGTACTTAGCTGCAACGAGTTTGATTGCAAAAGCCGGGACCGGGCCCAGGCTCGATTCCCGACAC
>DASSHM010000079.1:0-4513 GCA_035692885.1 Occallatibacter sp. | reverse complement strand
GATTGACCGCCCCGGCCGATTCCGCTCGCTGGGCGACGGTCAGGTGGATTTCAGGGCGATCTTCAGCAAGCTGGCCCAGTATGACTACCCCGGCTGGGCGGTTCTTGAATGGGAGTGCTGCCTCAAGCATCCCAAGGTGGGAGCGGCTGAAGGCGCCGCATTCATTCGCGATCGCATCATCCGCGTCACCGATCATGCCTTTGATGATTTTGCGTCATCGGGAACCGATGCGGGCATGAACCGCAACATTCTGGGGCTCAATCCCAGCGCAAAGGCCGCTGCGCCCGCCGTCGCAGTCATCCCGCAGGTACCGGCGGCGGAATCTGTGGATACTGCTCCGCCCACGAAGGCTCAGGCAGCCTCCGTGGCAGAGAAGAATGCAGAAGCTGTCGGCGAGTGGGCGCAGACCTCCGCATCTCCGGTGCCGGTCGTTGGCATCGATGCGAAAGCTGCGGCAAAAGCCGAGTGGGCAGCGGAACCCGCGAGCTCCTCGCCGGTGAAGTCCACCCCCCAGCCGGTCCTCAACAAGCCAGTGGTGGTGGAGGCGCGCCGTAAACGTGAGCAGGAACCGTCCCCGCAACCCGAAAGAGGGAAGGAGCATTCGGTCTCGAAGCTGGAACTGGTTGAACCCGCCGAAGCAGTGAGCCCGGCTCCCACCCAAACATCGCGCCCACACGCGACCGTGGATCCTGAGGCCGGCAAAGAAATCGAACCCAGGACCGTCACACCGGAGATTTCTGCGGGCAAATCTCCCGCAAAAATTGAGCGCACCGCAGGCCCCGTGGTGGTTGAGTCTGTCATGGCTGCATCCGCGGCGGCGGTTGCAGACCAGGCATCAACACTGGATGTGAAAAAGCCGGTCCGAGAGCCTGATCCCCCCACGGTGGTGGTTGACACGAGGACAGTTGCAACCACCAAGCCGGAATCCAGGCCATTCGAGCGCCAGACAGCCCCTGTCGAAATGCAGTCCGCCGTGCCGGTTGAGGAGGTTCCTGAGTCTGCCGTGGCCAGGACAGTTGCGCCGATTCCCGAGACGGTTGATTTGGCGCGAGTGACGCCCGAGGCCCAAACAGAAGCACCACAGGTTCCGGCTGAGAAGCGTTCCGCAAAGGGGAGAGTGCAGTCCCGCATGGAGATTGCAGAGCCCGAACCTGAACCTGCCGCCGCCGGGATTGCGGATGCAAAGGCGGCTGCGCGGGCAGAGTGGTACGCAGAGCCCCCGGCTCCTACACTCGTCGCCAATGAACCAGAGCCTGAGATGTCAGAGCCTGCCCGCATCGCATACGACTGGACTCGCGAACCGCAGCCGGCTGATGAGTCGGCCGCATCGGAGGCCGAGTCCATACAGGCCCCGGCGTGGGCAACACACGAGGAACAGTCGCCTGTGATTGAGCCTGAAGAGGAAATTGCTGAACCGGCACAGATCGAATACAAGTGGCAGCACGAGCCGGAAGCTGAGGCGCAGGCAGAACCGGCGCCAGAGAAGAAGTCCCGGATGAACGGTGCGGCGCCAAACGGAACAAAGTCGGACGCGCCCGCCGCGGGATCGGCCTGGAAGGCGGTTAAGAAATGGTGGAAGGAGCACGATCCCGCGCCATCTCCTTATGGCAAGGAATGGGGTCGTCCGGCGGGTGCTCCTGCTCGTGTGCAGTCCCCTGCCGAGGAGCAGCCGGAATCGGGCTCCGGTTCACCCGTGGCGCTGCTTGAAGAAGCGGACTCGTGGCAGTTTCTGAAGCCTGTATCAGTGCACAAGCCGCGGGTTGAATCTCAGCCTGAGTTCACATTATCCAGAGCTCAGGCCGTCGACGAGCCTCGAGTTGTTGAAGAATTTAACACGGAGGCGGTATCCACGATTCAAGCGGTACCGGAGCGCGAGGCGGCGCCTGCGGAGCAGCGAGGCATGACTGAGCCACCCGTCGTTCTGGAAACGGTTGAAGCCCCTGTGGCTTCAGCTCCAGAACTCCGGGCTGAGACGCAAAATGAGCCGGAGTCTGCCTCGGAACAGCACGATGACTCCGAATGGCTCCCGTTCTCCTAGGCATCAATCCCGGCGAGCCGGTAGATCTGGGCCATGTAGCGCATGTCGCGCAGACCCTCCTCGCCGGGCGTCTTCGGTTCAAGGTTGTTCAGAATGCAGTTTGAAAAGTGGTCGGCCTGCGCAGCGAACTGGTAGGGATCCTTTGAGGGATTGGGTTCATCCAGACGTGTGTCGCCGTACTGCGCCATCAGCCGGTTGCCGTCATAGTTGAACGCGGGATCGGCGGCTATCCAGCCCTTGGACCCATACACCTTGAAGTAGCCGCCCATGGAGCCGCCATAGGTGGTATTGCAGCTTGCGAGGATGCCGGAAGGGAACTTCATCGTCCAGGAGTCGTTCTCCTCCACCTGATCGAAGCGGCCATCGTGATCGATCACACTGGCGAACGCGCCAAAACCCGTTGGCTCCTCGCCGGTGAGGTAGCGGCATGCGTTGAGCGCGTAGATGCCAACGTCCATCAGAGGACCGCCCCCCGCCAGCTTCTTGTTCACCCGCCATTCACCCCGGGCAATGTTAAAGCCGAAGGCGCTCTCAATGGCCTGCACCTGGCCGATCGCCCCTTCACGGATGAGCTTGACTGCCTTGAGGTTGGTGGATTCGTAGTGGCAACGATAGGCGATCATCAGCTTTACATGGGCGGCGTTGCAGGCTGCGATCATTGACTCAGCATCGGCAACGCTGGTGCTCATGGGCTTTTCGCACAGCACGTGTTTTCCTGCTTTGGCCGCCCGCCTCGTGTATTCCGCGTGCATCGAGTTCGGCAGCGCCACATACACCGCATCCACGTCCTTGTTTTGTGCAATTCCGTCAAAGTCGTCGTAACTGTAAATCGAGCCCGCCGGTACGCCATACTCAGCCGCGATGCGTTCCGCCTTGGAGCGATGGCCACTGACCAGCGCTACGACGCGCGAGTTGGCTGTATTGCGAATGCCAGGCATGAAGTGACTGGCAATGCGGCCCAGCCCGATGATGGCGTAGCCGATCTTGCGGTCTTGTGCCTGCGCGTTCAGCGTGGGCGTGAAGCGGGCAGCGAGGCCCAGCGCGCCGAGTTTTGCGAAATCTCTACGGGTCAATTCCATGACGGCAGATCTTCCTTTCCTGGTTAAACTTTGCGGCGGTGGCGGGCGTATTGCCCTTGAGCAGCATCCAATGCTTTTCAGCCTGGGCCGGCGGAGGATAATGCGGCACACATAAATATAAATCGCTTTAATAGGAGTAGCGCAAGCACGAAATTGCGGGGATGAATCTACCGCCGCCGCATGGGTTTTTTCGTCACGGTGACCAGTTTGCCGGTCACTGCATACCTGCGATGCTCCACGGGAGACGAGAGCACCAGGCTGGTGACGGGATTGCCGTAGGGAAGCAGGGCCTCGATGAGAGCCTCAAGATCAGACATGTTCGTGGTAGTTACCTTGAGAAGAAAATCGTCTCCTCCCGTCAGATGATGGCATTCGCGAACCTCCTCCAGCGTCTGCACATAGTCCATCAACCGGTGGTAATGCTGGCCGCCGCAGCTCATGCGGATAAATGCCATGACCTCCAGGCCCATCGATTCGCGGTCAATGTGCACCGTGTAGCCGTGCACGATGCCCATCTCCTCCATCTGCTTCATCCGCTCAGCCGTGGCCGTGGCTGAGAGGCCGATGCGCCGGGCGAGTTCGGCCACGCTCAGTCGGGCATTTGCCTGAAGTTCATCCAATAGACGCCGGCCGTGGGCGTCGAGAAGGGCCGTGGAATTCATGGTCATATCCAGACAGCATAGTCGATTTCGCTATCCAGAGAAATAATTACCTCATGATCCCGATGTACGCAGCGCATGCGCGGGCCTAACATCAGGCACATGGAATCATTGGCGCTCGACGGCCAGGCCCTGACCCTGGCTGAGATTGAAGCTGTGGCATTGACCCGCACCCCGGTTTCCATTGCGGAGGCGGCCAGGGCCCGCGTGACCGAGAGCAGGTCGATTATCGAACGGATTCTTGCCGCGGGAGAGACGGTTTATGGCGTGAATACGGGTTTTGGCAAGCTTTCTGACGTGCATGTGCCCTTGGAAAAGCTGGCCGATCTCCAGTTGAATCTGGTGCGCAGCCATGCCGGTGGCGTGGGTTCACCGCTGTCAGAGGGCGAGTCAAGGGCCATGCTGCTTCTCCGCGCCAACGTGCTGGCCAAGGGCTTCAGCGGAGTGCGCCCGGAACTGCTCGATCTGCTCGTGGGCCTGCTCAACGAGGGCGTCCATCCCGTGATTCCGGACAAGGGATCCGTAGGGGCCAGCGGAGATCTGGCGCCTCTGGCGCATCTTGCGCTTGTGGTGATGGGCGAGGGTGAGGCCATCGTTCGCGGTGAGCGGGTGGCCGGAGGAGAGGCACTGCGCCGCGCAGGGCTCGAACCGTTGCCACTTACCGCCAAGGAGGGTCTGGCTCTGCTGAACGGGACGCAGGCAATGACCGCCGTTGGAGGCTTGGCGGTGGCTCGCGC
>DASSHM010000078.1:0-8883 GCA_035692885.1 Occallatibacter sp. | reverse complement strand
AGCTGACTGTGACCTCCGGCATATTCGTCTTTCTGGCACTGATTTTCATGACGCTGGCGGACTACATCAGCCGCGCATGGGGTACCTGGTAGGCACAAGCGATTGGATGAAATGCAGAGGGGCCGCCGCGGAGGCGGCCCTTTCTGCTGTGCGGTGCCAATTTGTCGATTAGCCTGAAAGGGAATGAGCACACGTTCTGACAGTGAAAAGATGCCGGAAGAACTGGAACGTCTGGCCGGCAGGAAACGGCTGACGGTGCGCCGCGGAGGAACGCCGCGCGCCAGGGCGAGATGCATCGTCTACTGGATGCAGCGCGCGATGAGGATACTCGACAATCCTGCGCTGGATGTAGCCATCGAGGCAGGCAATCTGCTGGGGTTGCCGATTGTGGTCTTCTTCGCCGTAATTCCAAACTATCCCAATGCCAACCTTCGTCACTACCATTTTCTTGCGCAAGGGTTGCGCGATGTGGCCGAGGATGCGGCAGAGCGAGGCGTCGGCTTTGTGGTGCGACGTCATCCCTACAACTATTTGGAGGGTTTTCTGCAGGAGGTGGATGGGGCGCTGGTGGTAGGCGATGAGAACCGCTGCCGCGAACCGGAGCCGTGGCGGAGGGTACTTCCAGGCGGCTGAACGTACCTTTCTGGACGGTGGATGCCGACGTCTTGGTGCCTTCGTCTGTGTTCGGCAAGAGCTATTTTCTGATGCACCATTTCAGGCCGAGCCTGCAGGCTGCTCTGCCCGAGTACCTTGTTGCTCCACGGCAGCTTATGCCGCACATCGCTGGAGGCCGAAGTTGACCTTGGCGAGCTTTGCGCTTTCAGATGACATCACGGCAGGTTTCAAGGCGCTGGACCGTAGCGTCAGGCCGGTGGACAGCTTTACGGGAGGAACGCACGCGGCAGTACGGCTGCTGAAGGAGCTTGTGACTGAAAGGCTGGCGGGCTATGAAGAACAACGCAACCACCCGGAACTGAAGGGCACGAGCAGACTGTCGCCGTATCTGCACTTTGGGCATATCGGACCGCTGACAGTGGTCCTGGCTGTGGAAGCGGCGGTGCGCAAAGGCGCAGCCACGGCGCAGGCCCGTGACAGGTCTCTGGATCAGCTGATTGGCTGGCGTGAGCTTTCAGTGGTGTTTGTGAGGCACAATCCCGACTACGACAACTGGGAGTGTGCCGAACCGTGGGCACGCAAGACGTTGTTGGAGCATGCAGGCGATCCCCGCTCAAACCACTACAACCTAGAGCAGTTGGAGCGGGCCGGAACCGCGGACGAACTGTGAAATGCTGCAGTCTGGCTGGATGCACAACTACAGGCGCATGTACTGGGCGAAGAAGATTATGGAATGGGCACCGGACCCAGCCAGGGCATATGAGTGGGCGGTGTCACTGAATGACCGGTACGAACTGGATGGCCGCGATCCGAACGGCTATGCGGGTATTGCATGGGCCATGGTGGGCAAGCATGACAGGCCATGGTTCAACCGCCCCGTGTTTGGCCTTGTGCGATCAATGAGCGGTACATCGATTGCGAAGAAGTTCGATGCGCAGAGTTACATCGCGGGGTTATCGGCAGGCTACGGACGCAAGGATTGAATGAATATCCGCGCAAGCGATTTCCAGGCTACGGCGGAAGATTGTTTGCGGCAACTTTAAATCACTGTTCTATAATTGGACACTATTCCACCCCGGAAGCTGCGTGTTTCGCATTGCATGAATTGCAGGATTCACGGCACACCCCTTCGTTTGTCAAGAGAGGGGATGCATGAATCAGATTGTGGATGCATGTGAACACCCGGAAACTGCTGAGTTTACACCTTTCCGCCGCCCGTCTCGGCAGAGCGATGCGGCGCGCGTATTCGCATCGAACAGAATTCATCATCAGCGCGGCCGCGCGGCAGGCGCAGTGTGTTCTTGGGCTGTTGCTGGTGTTGGCGTCGCCGGCGGCGATGGCGCAGCGGCAGACCTCACTCCGGCTGCCGGGCACGCGAACGAGCGAGCCTCCGCTGGCCCTGCAGGCCCGGCGCTTTCTCGCTCCTCGCTTGCGCAGCGGGCCGCTTGCAGGATTTCGGTTGCATGCCGGCGTGCAGCGGCCGCGGCCGGCGGCCTCGGGCAGCAGTTCCGCATGGACGCCTTTGGGTCCTGCGGCGGTGACGTCGATCAATTATGGGCTGATTACTGGCCGGGTGACGTCGATTGCGCTTGACCCGTCGGATACAACCGGCAACAAGCTTTATGTGGGCACCACCGGCGGCGGGGTGTGGCTCTCGCAGAATGCGGGGACAGCGGTCGCGGGGAATATCACCTTTACTCCGCTCACTGACAATCCGGGAGCTCTGGCGGACGCGCAGGATGCCTCCATCAGCATTGGTGCGGTGTCGGTTCAGCCCGGCGGCACGGGCGTCGTTCTGTCCGGCACAGGAGACCCCAATGACGCGCTTGACTCCTACTATGGCGCGGGCATCCTGCGCTCAACCGACGGCGGCAATACTTGGAGCCTGATCCAAACCACCAAGGACGTGGAGTCCGGCCTTGGCATTCAGGACTACAGCTTCGTGGGAGAAGGATTTGCCGGCTTTGCCTGGAGCACGGTGACGCCGCAACTGGTGGTGGCCGCGGTTTCACAGGCCTACGAGGGCGCGCTGGTGAATGCCGGGATGCCAGCCATCAGCTACGAGGGACTCTACTACTCGTCTGACTCGGGCGCGACGTGGCACCTGGCGACGATTGCAGATGGCGGATCAGACGTGCAGGGCCCGATGGACAGTTTTGCATCGCCGGATGGAAACGCGGCGACTGCCGTGGTGTGGAATCCGGTGCGGCAGATTTTTGTGGCCGCGGTGCGATACCACGGGTACTACCAGTCCTCGGACGGGATCCATTGGGCACGGATGTCCGCGCAGCCCGGCACGGGGCTGACAACGGCGGCCTGTCCCACCAATCCGGGCATGACGGGTGCGGTGGCCTGTCCGATCTTTCGCGGCACGCTGGCCGTGAATCCCCAGACCGGCGATACGTTTGCGTGGACGGTGGATGCATCCAACCAGGACCAGGGAATATGGCAGGACGAGTGCGCGATAAGCAGCGGCGCATGCACGAATGTGAACGTCACGTTCGCGCGGCAGTGGAACTCGGCGGCGCTGGAGACAAATACATCACTGGGATCGGCCACCATCGCGAACGGGGACTACAATCTGGTGCTGGCGGCGGTGCCGTCGAGCACGAATACCTTGCTTCTGGCCGGCGCGAATGATCTGTGGAAGTGCAGTCTGGCTGCAGGCTGTGCCTGGCGGAACACGACCAATGCCGGTACCTGCATGAGTGCCGGGGTGGCGGGATACGAGCACGCTCTGGAATGGAATGCAGCCAATCCGCAGGAGATATTTATTGGCAACGACAGCGGCCTGTGGCGTTCAACCGACGCGGTGGGCGAGACGGGCACGGCGTGTGACGCAGGAGACGCATCGCACTTCCAGAATCTGAATGGCGGCCTTGGCTCGCTTGCGGAGGTTGAGAGCCTCTCGCAGGCGGCAACGTCGGCCTACACGATGATGGCCGGGCTGGGCGTGAACGGGATCGCGGGAACAAAGAACACTTCAGCAAGTGTTGCGAACTGGCCGGAAATTGAAGACGGCGAGGGCGGCCCAGTGGCGATTGACCCCACCGACAGCACCCGGTGGTATGTGAACAACCAGCCGGGCGTGGCGATTCATTTGTGCTCTCAAACGGGCGATTGCACTCCTGCTGCGTTTGGCGCGTCACCGGTGGTGAACGAGGCGGATGTGGAGAACGACGGACTCACGATGACCACGCCCGCGCCGTTCATGGTGGACCCGCTGGATCCCGCGCAACTGCTGGTGGGCACGTGCCGGGTGTGGCGCGGACCGGCGGATGGAAGCGCCTGGACGGGCTCGAATGCAATCAGCGGCTTTCTTGACGGGATGACAGGCAGCAGCGCGTGCAACGGCAATGCGCAGATCCGCACCATGGCCTCGCTGGCGCTGCCGAACGGCACAGAAGTGATTTACGTGGGACTGTATGGCGCGCTGGATGGCGGAGCAACCCTCGCCGGGCACGTGCTCCGTGCCATCTTCGATCCCACGGCAGGCTCGATGCCTTCATGGCAGGACCTGACATTGAGCCCCGTAAGCAACGATACGCTGGGGATGAATGCTTTTGGATTCGACATTTCGAGCATCTACATTGACCCACACGACACCACCGGCAATACCGTCTACGTGACCGTGGAGGGCGCAACAAACTCACAGGAGCAGGTGAGGCCGGTGTATCGCACGGCTGATGGAGGCGCGAACTGGGCGGCGATTACTTCGAATCTTCCGGCTGCTCCGGCCAACAGCATCGTGATTGATCCTCAGGACGCGAACACGGCTTATATCGCAACCGACGCCGGGGTGTATTCAACACAACAGATTGCCACCTGCGCAACCGCGGCTTCAAACTGCTGGTCGGCTTACGGCACCGGGTTGCCTCAGGCGCCGGTGGTGGAGCTGAGCGTGCCGCCGGTGAGCAGTTCCGTGGACGCGCTGACGGCGGCTACCTTCGGACGCGGCGTCTGGCAGATGCCCCTGCAGACGGCAGTCGCGCAACCGGCTACAGCCACGATTGCCCCATCTTCGCTTATCTTCCCGCTGCAGGCCTATGGAACCACGAGCGGCGCACAGTCCGTGACCCTGACGAACACCGGCAGTGTCCCGCTGGAGCCAACGGCGATCTCCATGGCCGGAGATTTTGCGGAAGCGGACAACTGCGTCAATGCGAGCATCGCAGCGGGCGGAAGCTGCTCGATTCAAGTGACGTTCACGCCGACGCAGGGTGGAACGCGGACGGGACAGATGGCCATCAGCGCGAATGTGACGGGCGGGCAGATGACCGTGGACCTCAGCGGAACCGGCGGGAGTCCCGGACCCGTAAGCCTTGCGCCCGCGACTCTTGATTTCGGGCAGGTGGAGACGGGGAACACCTCGCCCGACTTCCAGGTGACGCTCGACAACGCCGGGGCCGGTGCGATTGCCATCTCCAGTGTCACCGCAAGCGCGCCGTTCGCTCTCGCCAGCAATGTGTGTGGAAGCACACTGGCGGCAAACAGCTCATGCCAGCTCAAGGTGGACTTTGCACCAACGCAGACGGGGCCCGCGACGGGAACATTGACCGTGGTGGACGATGCAGGTACACAGACGGTGGCGCTGAGCGGCACGGGGGAATCAGCGGCGACAGACACCCTCTCGCCGGCATCGCTCATATTTTCAGGCACGGTGGTGGGTGAGCTGTCCGGCACGCAGACGGTGACACTGACCAACAGCGGCGATCTCGCGCTGACGTCGATTGCGGCGTCAACCAACGGACCGTTCCAGGCGGCAAGCGGGTGCGGCACACAACTGGCGGGAAATGCGGCCTGCGCGATCAGCGTCCAGTTCCTGCCCACGACAACCGGCACGCAGACGGGTACCCTCACGGTGTCAGACGCGCTGCGGACGCAGACCGTGGCTCTGAGCGGAACGGGTCTTGCACCGCCGCAAATCGGCGTGAGTCCGGCGGCAATCACTTTCGTCGCGCTGCAGTTGGGCGCAGCGGGAGCGCAGATGCCGCTGTCGGTGAGCAACACCGGCGGTGCGCCGATGAGCAATGTCGGGTTCCAGATTACCGGACCTGCGGCGGCGAGCTATTCCACCGGGGCGTCAACCTGCCCATCCACCCTCAACAACGGGAGCAACTGTGCCGTGCAGGTGAATTTTGCACCCAAAATGGTTGGCGCGAACTCCGCCACGTTGACGGTCTCGTCCGCAACGCTGGGCGTGCAGGCGGTAAATGTGGCCCTGAGCGGAACGGGAACTGTGGCATCAGGATTGAGCATCAGCCCGGCCCAGATGAGCTTTACCGAGCCAACGCTGGACCAGACGTCGGGCGCACAGCCGGCTGTAATCAGCAACTTGAGCACGGTGGACGCCACGGGATTGGCGGTGACTGCGAATGCGCCCTTCGGCCTTGTGCAGAACGGCTGCGGCACGAGTCTGGCGGCAGGCGCAACGTGCTCAGTGAGCGTGGCTTTCACACCCACGGCGAACGGTGTGGTTGCGGGCGCGCTGACGGCTGCTTCCGGTACGCTGAGCAGCGCCACCGCTGCGCTGACAGGCACCGGTGGGGCAGCGGGAACAGTGCAACTGCAGCCGGGTCTGCTGAGCTTCTCCACCACCGGAGTCGGCCTGACCAGCGGCATCCAGGCCGTGACGCTGACGAATACCGGCGTCACTGCGCTGAGAGCGCTTGCGCTGGGTGTTTCGAGCGGATTTCAAATCCAGAGCAACACCTGCCCCGGCGTGCTCGATGTGGGCGCCAGTTGCACCACAGGGGTGGTCTTCGCGCCTACGAGCGCAGGAGTGCAGTCAGGCGTGCTGACCGTGACCAGCGGCGACCTGGCGAATGCCGCGACCGTTTCGCTGGCGGGAATGGGATTTGATTTTACAGAGGCCGTTTCCGGCACCTCAAGCCTGACCGTTGCCAGCGGGCAGACGGCACGATATACGCTGAATGTGACGCCGCTGAACGGCTCCTCCGGGACATTCACGTTCCAGTGCGGCACGCTGCCCGCGCATGCTGCGTGCTCATTTAATCCTTCCAGCCTGACGGTGGCGGCCAACACAACCGGCAGCATGACGGTGCAGATTGCCACGGGTCAATCCGCTACGGCAGCAATAATGCCAAGGGCGGGAATCTGGGGCGCAGCGGGGCTGGAGCTGGGCCTGCTGCTGCTGCCGCTGGGCTTGAGGAGGAAGCGGAGAGGCCTGCTCGTCCTGCTGGCCGCCGGGGCGCTGCTGGTGGGGCTGTCAAGCTGCTCGGGCGCAGGCGGCGGTGGCGGCGCAACCGCCGCGGCCAGCGGCGCCACACCGCCGGGCACCTACTCGATTCAGGTGACGGCGGCGGCAAACGGCGTGTCGCACCAGTTGACGGTCTCGATGACGGTGGACTAGGTTCGGACCGCTAAAGGAGTCAGTAATCGGCGGTCTATACTTGAGCTTCAGGGGGTTGCAGCGAGCCTCCCTGCAAAAATGCGTGCGCGGCTGGAGATTTCCTCTCCGGCATGGGAGAGAACCGGAGCATGACCGCAAAAGTTGACGTGAAAGACGTTGAGCGCGTCGCCGAACTGGCGAGTCTGGAGTTGACGCCGGAGGAGACGACGGACATGGCCGTCGACCTCAACGCCATTCTCGACTATGTGGCCCAACTGAATGAGTTGGACACGTCAGGCGTGGCTCCGCTGGCACAGGTAAGCGAACTGCAGGGTGCGGGAAACCCCAACGCCCTGCGCGAGGATGTCACGCAGCCCTCCCTGGACCGCGCCAAGGTGATGCCGCAGGCGCCTGAGACCGATCAGGTGTTCTTTCTGGTGCCCAAGGTGATCGAACGATGAAGGCGGCGCGTCCGAGGCGGGATAACAGGCTGTCGCACGCCCGGATGACTGAAGGAAGGCCCGTCCAGGCCGAGGAAGGAACTCCGGATTGTCCAGCGAAGTGAATACATCTGAAAACTTTGTGGAGTCGCCTCGAACACTGGCGGACCTGCGGACGGCAATCTCCGGCGGCAGCCTGAAGGCCACAGACCTGGCTTCGGGCTATTACAGCCGCATCGAGACGCTGAACCCCAAATTGAACGTCTATCTGAGCCTGACCAGGGAGCGCGCGATGAGGCAGGCTCAGCGCGTGGACGAGGCTGCAGCCCGGGGCAATCCCCTGGGGGCGCTGGCGGGCATTCCCGTGGGCATCAAGGATGTGCTGGTGATGCAGGGCGCGCCGGCCACGGCGGGATCGAGGATACTGGAAGGCTACCTGCCGCCCTACGACGCCACAGTAGTGACAAAGCTGGAGGCAGCAGGCGCGGTGCTGCTGGGCAAGCTGAACTGCGATGAGTTCGCAATGGGCTCGTCCAACGAAAACTCTGCCTACGGGCCGGTCCGCAACCCGGTGGATACTCGGCGGGTGCCGGGAGGTTCCAGCGGCGGCTCGGCGGCGGCGGTGGCGGCTAACCTGGCGGTGGCTACGCTGGGGACAGACACGGGCGGGTCCATTCGCCAGCCCGCGAGCTTTTGCGGCGTGGTGGGCGTGCTGCCCACCTATGGGCGCGTCTCGCGCTACGGATTGATTGCGTTTGCCTCGTCGCTGGATCGCGTGGGACCGTTTGCCGCGAATGTGCGCGACGCGGCAACCATGCTGGGCGTGATTGCGGGCAATGATCCGCGGGATGCCACCAGTTCGTCCGCCCCGGTGCCCGACTACGCTGCGGAGAGCGACCTGCCGGTGGAGGGGCTTCGCCTGGGGGTTCCTACCGAGTATTTCGCAGACGGGCTGAACGACGAGGTGCGGGCGAACGTCGAGTGGGGTATCGAGAAGCTGAAGGCAGCCGGATGCACGATAAGGCCGGTTTCCCTGCCGCATACGCGCTACGCGGTTCCCGCATATTACCTAGTGGCTACGGCGGAGGCGAGCGCGAATCTGGCGCGCTTCGACGGCGTGCGCTACGGCTATCGGTCAAAGAATTCAGACACGCTGGCGGCCATGTACCGGCACTCGCGTGACGAGGGATTCGGCGCGGAGGTCAAGCGGCGCATTCTGCTGGGGACCTACGCGCTGAGCGCAGGCTATTACGACGCCTATTATTTGAAGGCGCAGCAGGTGCGGCGGCTGCTGGCCGAGGAGTTCATGCGCGCTTTTGCCGAGGTGGACGCCATCGTAACGCCGACGGCGCCGGTGCCGGCCTTCGCGCTGGGCGAAAAGACCGGCGATCCGCTGGCGATGTACCTGGCGGACATTTATACCGTGACGGCAAGTCTGGCGGGCATCTGCGGTGTGAGCGTGCCGTGCGGCAAGAC
>DASSHM010000077.1:0-6627 GCA_035692885.1 Occallatibacter sp. | reverse complement strand
GAGGAGAACGGGTCAGAGAGCGAGTAGTTGATGTTGACCGGGTAGATGGGCGGATTGAGATTGTAGCTGAAGTCAAGACGAATGGGTCCGACTGGCGTATGGTAGCGCAGGCCGAGGCCGAGCGCGTGGGAGAAGTAGTCGAACCTGCACTGGCCCAACTGGCCGATGGAGGTTGCGGGCCCGGAGGGGATGTAGGAGTTGGGGTCGCCCACCGTGGCCAACTGTTTACAGGAGTCGCGGTCGGGCTGGTGGATACGCAGAGCGGCGGACCAGATGTCTCCGGAGCTGGTGAAGACGTTTCCCATGTCGTGGAACAGGACAAAGCTGATGGTGTTGCCGAACCAGGGAAGCAGCGGCGGAGGCAGACGCAGCTCAACGTTGTTGACCAGAACGCCGGCGCCGCCGATGGGAAAACCGGTTTCCGGGTCACGCGGTCCGGCGGCGTTGATGGGAAAACCGCGCAGCGAGGTGGCGCCGCCGGAGTAGAGCCGCTCCGGCAGGGGCAGCAACTGGTCAGACGGCGCGCCAAAGGACCGCTCCATGCCGAAGCGGGTGTTACGGGCCAGAACAAATCTGCCGCGGTCAAAGGCATAGTAGCTGGACTCAGTGAGGTCAACACGATTGAACTGTGCCTGTGCGCCGAAGATGCCGTCGGAGAGGAATGCCTGGAAGCTGGAATAGGTGCCGCGATGGGCGTCGAGCGGGGTATCCCGGGTGTCGCGAATCCAGGTGAAGCCGGGGCCGGCTACGCGCACCGCGGCGGAGAGCGGATCAAGCTCAGTGGGCCCCACCTGAAGACTGGGCCGGGCCACCTTGACGCGGCGGAAGCTGAACTCGTAGACGAAGGTGTTGGCCTTGGAAAGGCCGATGCCCGGCGTGTTGAATGCCTCGGTCCAGCGCATTCCGGCCTGTAGCTTGGACGCGACGTAGGTGGTGACATCCTGGCTGTTGGCATAGCCGCCCGAGAAGGTGAGCCCAAAATTACGATTGCCGCGGAAGTGCGGGTACTGGTAGAGAAGGTCCACCTTCTGCTCAAGCAGGCCGTAGGTGCTGCGCATGGAGGCGGACTGCTCGCGGCCGAAGAGATCGTTGCGCGTAACGTCAAAGAGCACGCGCGGGCTGATGCCGGTTTTGCCGTTGGGGTTGCAGTTGGCGCTCGTAGGGTTCAACACATTGCCGCAGTTGTTCTGCGGCGTACCAGTCTGCGCCTCGAAGCCGAGACCATAGGTGAGTGCCCAGCGCCGCGCCTCGGTGGTCTGCAACAGGACGGTCTTGTAGGTGGCTCCTCCATTTGGATTTTCGACAGCGACGTTCACGTCATTGAAGAGTGAGTAGTCATACAGATTCCGCTGGGTTTGAATCATGGCGGACTGGTTGAGCGGGTCGCCGGGATGGATGGTGATGGACTTGGCTATGGTTTCAGGCCGGGTGTAATGAAGGCCTGTCACGAGCACTTTGCGTACAAAGGTCTGCCGCCCCTCGTCGATGTGGAAGATGACATCCTCGATGTTGGCATGGGCGGGATCACTCTGCGGCTCCACTTGTACGCTGACCTGGTCGTAGCCGCGGCTGAGGTAGTCGGTCATGAGAGCGTCCCGGTCGCCGGCCAGGTTCTGCGGAGAAAAGAGCTGGCCCGGCGCGGTGTTGAGCAGGGGGGTGAGCTGATCAGCCGGAACATGGCCGTTGCCCTCCAGCAGTACGGTGCCCACGCGCTTCTGGCGGCCCTCATTAATGTGGTAGACCACTGCCAGCGGAGCCGGCTTGGTGGACTTGCCCGCGGCCATACGCGCCCGGGCCTTGGGCGAGATGATGAGCTTGGTTTCAGGCGTAATTTTCACGTCGGAGAAGCCGTTGTTCTGATAGACGGCGCTCAGGGCGCCAATGTCGTTGTTGACGAGGGCCTGGCTGTAAAGGCCATGACGGTCAAATGCATTGGCGGCACGCACGCTGAGGAGTTCGGTGAGGGTGGCCGAGTCGAAGTAATGGTTGCCGTCAACCGAGACGCTCTCAACGCTGCGCCTCTGTCCGAGCGTGACGTTGTAGACAATGTTGACCTCGCGCGGGTCGGGACTCTCGCGCTCATGACTGACCTTGACATCGAAGTAGCCAAGGCTCTGGTAATAGTCCCGAAGGCGGCGATTGCCCTCGTTCAGCAGGTCCTCATCCACGGCGCCCTCCTCGAAGACGGGGATGACCCGCTTGAGCCGATCCCGGCTCAATTTGGCGCCGTTGATCGAAATGCGCACGACCGGTCCCTGATTGGCGGAAAAGCTGAAGTTAGCGCGATCGGTCGTGGCATCATAGTCCTGCGACTCAAGTTTAACGTCCGCCTCAAGCCGGTTTCTTTTCTGGTAGTACTTGAGCACGCCGCCGAGGGCGCGGTTGGCGGTGTCGTGGTTGATGCGCGAACCGCTGCGCAGGTGAGCCTTCCTGCGGAATTCATCCAGGCTCATGCCGGAGTCGCCCGACACCTGAACCGCGCCGACGCGGGCCTGCAAACCTGAGACCACGTCAAATGCAATATCAACAAGCTGCTCCTGAGGATGGGGGGTGAGCTTGTAAGTGATGGTGGGCTCGTGAAATCCGTTATCGGCCAGCGCCTGCCGCATCTGCGCCATGGCCAGGCTCAGCCGCGCATCCGTAAAGCGGGTGCCGGGCAGCAGCCGGCTGGCCTGGACGAGTTGCGCATTGATCGTCGCTCCCTTGGCCCCATAGACGCTCACGGCGCCAATGAACTGCCGCGACGCGCCGCTGAAGGTGAGCGCGACACCCGCGCCTGACCGCGCTGCCTCAACCTCGATGGTTTCATAAAGCCCGGTGGCGAAGAGCTGATGAAGGCTGTCGGAGAGTTTTTCGCGGGTGAGTGGCTCACCCACGGCCTGGGCAAGATGGCCGGGAAGCGGCGCGAGCCGGGCTGGGTCGACGCCCTCGAACGATTCACTGAGTACGGTCATGCCCTGCCATTGCGCGATTGGGTCGGAACCGTAAGAGGGCGATGTTGCCTGGACACCTACAGATGCGGCCGCGGCGGGCGACGATGAGGTGGTGTCTTGCGCGGCGGCTGAGAAAGCGGATCCGGCGAGCCGGTCCGTTGCCTGGTCCAGCGCGCTGGAGGCGGCATTCATGGCCTGGGCATGGAGCTGAATTGACGCGCAGGCAAGGGCAAGATGGGTGCAGGCAAGCAGGACCCTGTACGCGATTCGCATGCCGCACTGCCTCGCCGGCTTTTCCCTCAAGACCCTATCTCCTGAAAACACAAGGAATAACGCTATGCCACCGCGGCGGGTCACAGCCATATAAGTAGAAATACACAGCGCAGCCCTGCTCGTTCCTCCTGACCGCGCTCATCCAGGTGCTGCACCTTATACTAACGAGGAAAGTAGTCCGGCGCAGCAAGAACCGGGTGCCGGAGTAAGCAATCTGCAAACAAGGAAGCTCATGCCCCGTTCCAACTCCCCGAGGCAGGCGGGGGCTCCCGCAACCCGTGCGCCGAAGAGTGCCGCTTCCGGCGCTGTTACTCAGGCTGCAGGCGCGTCAGGCCATCTGAAGCCCGCCGAGGCGGCGGAGCTTCTGGCCCGGGCTCAGGCGGGCGACCATGAAGCATTCGCGCAACTGTACTTTCTGCACAAAAGACGCATCTATTCCCTTTGTCTGCGGATGGTGGGGAATGTGGCCGAGGCCGAGGATCTGACGCAGGAGTCATTTCTGCAGTTGCATCGCAAGATTGCGACGTTTCGAGGCGATTCGGCATTCTCCACCTGGCTGCACCGGCTCACAGTCAACGTGGTGCTGATGCACTTGCGCAGAAAGGGATTGCTTTTGACCTCGCTGGATGAGGCCATGGAGCCGACGCACGACGACGGGCCGGGACGCAGCTTTGGGGCGCCAGATCTTTCGCTGACGGGCTCGATTGACCGCATGGCGCTGGAGAGAGCAGTGGCCGATTTGCCTGCGGGCTACCGGCTGATCTTTGTGTTGCACGACGTGGAAGGCTACGAGCATAACGAGATTGCGAACATGCTGGATTGCTCCATCGGAAACAGTAAATCGCAGTTGCACAAGGCGCGACTGCGGCTGCGCGAGGCGCTGCGTACGTCCCTGCGGCAGGGGGGTGTGCGATGACCGGTCCCGGGAACATGAGCTGCGAGGAGTTCCAGGCGCAACTCGCCGAACTGATCGGCTCCGGCGCGGACGCGGCGAGCTATCCGCACCTGCAAAACTGCGATCGGTGCAGGGCGTTACTGGCCGATCTGCAGACGATTGCCGAGGCCGCGCGCCAGCTCTTCCCCACCCAGCAGCCGAAGGACGAGCTATGGAATCGCATTGAAACCGCCATCCGCAGGGAGCGGGGCTCGCCCAGCAAGAGATAAGCACCCCCGGCCGGGAAGCCTGCCGGCCCGCTGTGCCAGTTTCTATTGGATTCACCCATTCTTCGTTCTGTGCCGATACAGGAATCAGGAAGTGCCTCCAGGTGCTTCCTGGATGGGAAGATGCGCCTTCGCAGGGCTGGAAATGTCCGCAAGTGTTGAGGTGGGCCGGAACCGCCGAGGCCCCGGCGGCGTAGAAGCAGTGTCCAGAAGGAGATGCAGGCTGTGCTCAGGCACGGATAGCCAGGCGGGTTTCTGCAACTTTTCGATTTATGCGCTGTCTAATAGAAGAAAAGTTGACAAAAGGACACTCAATGCCAAATCAGACTTCAGTTTCCACCCCTAAAGAGCCCACGGAAGGGACGAAATCAGGCGTGCGCCGCCTTCCGGTGCTGCCGGTGCGCGACACTCTTCTGTTTCCCCACGCGGTTCTGCCGTTGACAGTGGGCCGGGAGAGCAGCATCCAGCTGATTGAATCGCTGGGGGACGAGCGCTCAATCGTGGTTGCGGCTCAACTTGACCCCAGGCAGGATGCACCGAAGCCGACCGACCTGCACGATGTGGGCACTCTGGCGACGGTTCACAAGGTGGTCAGGATGCCGAACCAGAGCCGGTTTGTGTTTACCGAGGGCGTGGACCGGGTAAGGATTCTGAACTACGTGCAGGCCGAGCCGTTCATGGTGGCCGAGGTGGAGGTGCTGGCGGAGGCCGAGCCGGAGCCCACCTCGAACATGGAGGCGCTGGTGCGCAATGTGGTGGTACTTTTCCAGCAGATCGTCGCCGAGTCGCCGACGCTATCGGATGAGCTGGCGACGGTTGTGATGAATATCGACGACCCCACGCGGCTGGTGGACTTTGTGGCCTCCTCGCTGCCGTTTCTCACCACCGATGACAAGCAGGTGCTGCTGGAGACGCCGTCGGTACTGGAGCGGCTGGAGCATCTGAACAAGCATCTGACGCGTGAGATTGAGGTGCAGAAGCTGCGCAACAAGATCCAGAACGAGGTGCAGGATCAGGTGCAGCAGACGCAGCGCGACTACTATCTGCGCGAGCAGTTGAAGGCCATCCAGAAGGAACTGGGAGAGCAGGACGAGGGCCAGCGCGATGTGGAGGACCTGCGCGCAAAGATCGAGGCCGCGGGGATGCCAGAGGAGGTGAAGAAGGAGGCTCTGAAGGAGCTTGCGCGTCTGGGCCGGATGTCACCGATGGCGGCCGACTACTCGATGACCAGAAATTACATTGAGTGGCTGGCGGTTCTGCCATGGGCGCAGAGTTCGGGCACCAAAATCGACATTGGCAAGGCCAGGGAGATCCTGGACGAGGATCACTACGGGCTGAAAAAGGTGAAGGAACGCATTCTCGACTACCTGAGCGTGCTGGAACTGAAGCCGGACATGAAGGGCCCGATTCTGTGCTTCGTGGGGCCTCCGGGCGTGGGCAAGACAAGCCTGGGCAAGTCAATTGCGCGTGCTTTGGGGCGTAAATTCCAGCGTATCTCGCTGGGCGGAATGCATGATGAGGCAGAGATTCGCGGGCATCGCCGGACCTACATCGGCGCGCTGCCGGGGCAGATTATCCAGAGCCTCCGGCGCGCGGAGACGAATGACCCCGTGATCATGCTGGACGAGGTGGACAAGCTGGGGCGGGACTTCCGCGGCGACCCGGCTTCGGCACTGCTCGAGACGCTGGACCCGGCGCAGAACAATACGTTCCGCGACAACTATCTGGACGTGCCGTTCGACCTGTCGAAGGTGCTGTTCATCTGCACGGCGAACATGCTGGATCCTGTTCCGGCTCCGCTGCTGGACCGGATGGAGCTGATTCCCCTGCAGGGATACAGCGAGGAGGAGAAGGTACACATCGCCGAGCGGTACCTGATTCCGAGACAGATCAAGGAAAACGGGATCACGGAGGAGCAGATTGAGTTTCCGGAGGAAACCGTGCGCTACCTGATCCGCCACTACACGCGCGAGGCCGGCGTGCGGAAGCTGGAGCAGGTGGTGGGAACGGTGTGCCGCAAACAGGCGCGCCGGGTGGTGGAAGGAAACACGGGAAAGGCCGTGGTGACGCACGAACTGGTAAAGGAGTTTCTGGGCGGCGAGCAGGTGCGCGTGGAAACCGAGGTGGCCGAGCGGGTGAAGCGGCCGGGCGTGGCCGTGGGCCTGGCTTGGACGCCGGCCGGGGGCGACATCCTGTTTATCGAGGCGAACAGGATGAAAGGCAAGGGCGGATTCACGATGACCGGACAGATTGGAGAGGT
>DASSHM010000076.1:0-4394 GCA_035692885.1 Occallatibacter sp. | reverse complement strand
ATCAGCCTTGCGCATGGCCTTGGCGAACTCATTGTGTTTGAGGACATAATACTTAAGATCGGTGCGGCCAAGCTGCCATGGGCCGTATGGCTCATTGCCGATATCCCAGAATCGGATGTGATAGGGCTCTGGATGACCGTTACGAGCCCGCATCGCTCCAAGGCGTGTGTGGATGGAGCCATTCATGTACTCCACTTCTTCCGCGGCTGAATGCGCATCCCCGAAACCTGCATTGACAGTGATGTAAGGCTCCGTGCCAATGAGCTTGCAAAGCGTCATGAATTCGTCGAGCCCCACGTCATTCGACTGCATGCGGTTCCAAGCGTAGTCATACATCGGGGGGCGCTTGTCGATGTCTCCTACGGAGTCATACCAGCTCCAATCAGAGAGGAAGTTGCCGCCGGGCAACCGCCAGAAGCCGGAGTGAACTTGGCGCAGCAGGGCTATGGTGTCGGGGCGAAATCCCTCGACGTTGTCGGCAGGCATAAGGGATACGGCGCCAATGTGGAAATCGCCGCGGCCAGTTCCGGTAATCTCAAGCGTCGCATCATTTGTTTGGACCTGCGCAGTAAAGCTGAGAGGAAACTTCCTGTATTCCCCGCTGAGCGCAGAAATGGATACCATCTGCCGGTCATGCTCCCCGTTGCCCCAGATCAGGGAAACGTGCACCTTGCTGCCTGGCGTACTTCGAAGCCAGATGCGACCGACATACTGCTTGCCCTTTACCAACGCAAGACCCGACTGTCGGATGCCATGCGCGGTGGACCGATCCAGCTCAATGCGCGGGCTTTGGTCGCCGACAAAGGGATGGTCCTTGTCCATTGTTACAGCCGCACCCGGCCCGACGGGACGCCACTTGCGAAGCTCCATGCCGCGAGGTCCGCCACTTGGCTGCCGGCCTGCACTCCCCGATTCCATTGAGGTAATGGGAAAATAGAACTTTCGGTCGTCCAGCATCTCAGACCAGAGACTGCGATAGATAAGAGGGCCGATATGCTCAATGAACATGCCGAACTCATATTTCGAGAGTGGCTCCAAAGTGTGTTGTGCATTAATCGTCGCAACAATTTCGCGCGGTCCGGCAGTTGCTACATCCTGACCAGTTGCCGCAGCACACCCGGGAATAATGAGTGCAACTCCGAGCAGTGCCATCCTAATCTTCATCAAGCTCACGTATCCTGCTCCTTTACTTAAGGTTTTGATACCTCGATTCAACGCCGTGAGTCATCGACGCATTTCCCTCTCAGTCCCACACCATTTGGTCGGATTTATCAATTGCCGGCCGGGAGTTCACCGTCATTTGCACCTCACGACTAAAGGTTCCGCAGCTCTTGACTCCATCGCTAGCCTTGCTTTGCCGCCTTCTTCATCTGCCAATAGACGGAGTAGCGCTGATCACCGATCTGATACATCGGCGCCAGATCATATTTTTTGTCCTGTCCGCTTGCACTGAAGCGCAAATCCGAAGCTGACTCAACCTGAACCCACTGTGATGCATCGGCGTTGTACGCGCCTGCGGCGGCCGGCAAAGCGGCCGCTGGCGGAATTTTAGCCGGCTCGGTGGGACGGCCATGGATGACTCGTTCAGGGCCGTCGGGAGGACCTGCTCCGAGATCCGCGGCGAGCACCAGCGGGCCATAGAGCAGGGCCGCCACCGACTCATCGCCCAGCAGCGCCTCGTGGCGCAGCCGCATTGGAAGACTCAGGCTGATGGTGTCGCCATCCTGCCACACTTTGCGCAGCGACAAATACGATCCCGGAGAGGCCATTGCATCCAGCGGACGACCGTTGATCTTTGCCTGCGCACCCTCTCCAGCCCATTGCGGAATGCGCAAGTGGATGGTGCGGAGCGCCGGACACGAGGATTTGATTTTGAGCGTTGTGCCCTGCTCATGCGGAAATTGTGTTGTCTGTTCAAGCGAAATGCCCTCGTCCTTCCAATTAAGCGTCGACGCGATGTACTGATTTACGTAGATGTCGCCGCCTCGATGGAAATAGATGGTATCGGCGAACTTGGCGAACTCTTCAGCGCCGGTGCCGGTGCAGCACCAGAAGGATTGTTCGGGCGAGTTGTAAGCACGCCAGTATCCGGCTGCCAGCGGGAAGAAATATTGTTTGAGTCCCTGCCCATTCTGCGTTCCCAACCGGCAATTGAAGAGGCTGCGCTCGTACTCGTCCATCCAGCGGGCGTCTGCTGACCAGCCGAAGACGTGGCGCTCAAGCTTCATCAGGTTGTACGCAACGCAGCACTCCGCATTTGACCACGCAAGCGTGCCTTCAAGGTGATCTGCCGGCGTTGTCCAATGCTCGCCGACGCTGGTGTTGCCAATGGCGTAGCTGCGCGCGGCAAGTACTTCTCCAAGGAAATACGCCGCGATATGGCGGTAGCGGTGGTCGCCGGTTACCTCATACATGCGGGCAGAGCCGATAATTTTTGGCACGTGTGTATTGGCATGCAATCCCTGCAAGGTATCTCGCCGATCGGCCAATGGGTCAAGAAAGCTGGGCTGCTCAAAAAGGCGAGCAGTATGGAGATATCTCTCCTTCCCTGTCGCCGCCGCCAGATTTGCCAGAACTTCATTCATGCCGCCGTACTCGGTGCGCAGCATGCGCATGCGCTGCTCGGTACTGATCGGCCAGAAGAAGTCGCCCACCCATCGAGCCATTCCTTCAACTACATCAAGTGCCTCGGTGTTGCCCGTGTGCGAGTACATGTCCAGCAACCCGGCCATGATCTTGTGGCAGGTATAGAAGGGCGCCCAGACCGGAATGCCCTCAACCAGGTATTCAAACAGAACCTCAGGAAATGCGCTCAGGAACCCGGAGCCCATCTTCTTCTGGCATTGGGCCAGGCCCGAGACAAGCTCATGGCCCTTTCTCTCAAGATCACTGTTCTGGGTGGAGGCTGTGGCCAGAGCAACCGCCGACAGAAAATGCCCTCCGGCAAAGTGGCCGCGCAGCTCGCAGTCCGGGTCCTCCCAACCCCCGTAGGGAGTTGCGCTGGAAGAAAGTCCCGCCGTAATGCGGAAAGAGTGCAGCAGGCGGTCCACCGTCAACGTGTCAAGGTAGCGCGCATTGATCTCTTCCTGCTGCTTGAAGATTCCGGGGCCAAGCCGCACTGAACTCAAGGGATAGCTAACGAGCTTGTCCGCAGGATACGCTGCCTTGACCTCCGGCTCGGACGCCTCGATAACCGAGGAGGGGCCGATCAGGAACAGGCCGGCAGCGGTGGCGCCGGTCTTCAGAAAGTTGCGACGTGAGAAATTGTTCATGGAAGACTCCATATACTTGATACCTGTGCGTTGCCTGATGATGGGATAACGTTTACTGAGCGTTGCGGCACTCGACGACAGGATGCGGAAGCCCAAACACATTCAGTTTAACGCCGTCGAGCCAGTCACCTTCTTGCAGCCCGCGGTAAAGCACAGATTCCTACTGAAAAATGGCAGCACGTGATTCTGGAACCGGTCCGCAACTGCGCTGGTATGGGTGCCATGGTAAAGCTGGAAGCTATTGACAATCCTATAGTTGTCCAGCACATCGTGCAGCTTGATGGTGTCGAAACGCAGACCGTCCTGGTCGCCCACATCAATTGATATGGCTCGATATTTGCGCAGGTTCCCGATGTACTGGTCAATAAAGTCCAGAGGAGCGTTTGCCGCCCATTTGGCCAGAATGTCCTCGCGCACCTTGCCGTCTTTGAAAGGCAGATTGAGATAGAGGGGCGGATTCCCGGGATCGGGAGACCAGGCCGCCGCCGTCGCGAGCTGAGCGCGCGCAAAGAACGGAAGCTTGGCGGAATCTTCGGGAGTCTTGACCGACTCAAGCTGTTTTTCGAGCTCGGGATTGGGCTGTCGTGCCGGGCGCGCAGACATGCAGCATGGGCTCATGATGTACAGGGCGCCAAACACATCCGCGTGCTTCATACCGATGCGGCTTGCACCGTACCCTCCCATGGAGTGGCCCACCAGCCCGCGACTCTGCCGGTCTGGAATGGTGCGATAGTGGGCATCGATATACGAGACCACATCGTGCGTAATAAAGTTCTCAAAATCACCCGTCGTCACCGAACTCGAATACATTGAGCCGCCGTGAACGGTCTTTGAGTCAGGCAACACTACGATCATCTCTTTTGCACCCAGGGCAAAAGCGCCTTCGATGGTTTGGGGCACGTGGATTTCGTGGGTCCACTGCTCTGCGCCAATGGAGTAACCGTGCAGGGCGTACACAACCGGATAACGGCGCGACGTGTTCTTCGCATAGCTGGGCGGCAGAAACACGATGACGTCGCGGTCAACAGCGTTGCCCTCCAGGTTGCCCTCCAGCGATTTTCCGTGGATCTTGATGTGCTCCACGGCAACCGTCTTTGCGCCCGGCACAACCGGAGGCACCTC
>DASSHM010000075.1:0-9995 GCA_035692885.1 Occallatibacter sp. | reverse complement strand
TGACGCCTGTCAATTTCGTGGAGGTTGAGCGAAACCAGAAACCTCTCAAGTCCCCGCTGATCCACGCCGCGCTGTGACCAGCTCTCGGCGCTTCTCGAGCTGACATTGCGCGCGGGGAAAAAGGACAGGCCGACACCGTCGTCGTCCCAGCGAATCACCTTGGTCTGGACTCCGATGGCATCGCCGGGTTCGTCTCCTGATGTATCAACGCGCTGCAGCGTCATTAGAATCATCGTGCCCGGGAACCAGCGCTCGTCGGTCAAAAGGAAAATTCCGCTGTTGCTTACATCGCCGATGTGGAATGCCTGGGGAGCGCCGCCTGTCCAGTAGTAGGCAACCAGTCCCGGCAGAGGATAACGCTTCGACTTGCGGCGATCGCTCGACAGCCAGCGGAAGAACCGGGAAAAAAACGATGCATTCTCATCTTCGTCATCCTGCTCAGCCTTGTCTCTCTCGTCCAGGCGCCTAAGGGCAATCTGCATCTGCCGCGCCTTGTGTGCCGAGTGGGAGGAATCAGGCTCAGTAGAAGCCTGAGTCTCGTCAACGCCGATGGCCGCCGGGGCGCTGACGGGCAGGGGGGCCGGAGCAGCGACGGCAGCAGGAGGTGAAGCGGTGCGATGCAGACGCCGGTGTTCATGCCCGGCAGGATCAAAGTGGCTGTCCAGCTCTTCGGCGGGGCTGATCACAAGCTGGTCTCCCACCTTGGTCTGCGAGGTGTGGATGGTTTGGGGCGGAAGCGCCAGTGCACTGACAACTTCGGAGCCGGCCGGCTTCACATCCGTGGCCGGGTAGAACTCAACTGTCTGCAGGACACGGTAATTCCGGTCGAGAAACAGCAGATCAAAAGGAATCAGTTCCGCCGAACGCGAGATCCCCTTGTACGGCAACAGCCAGAGCCCGGTGGCCGCGGTGATGGGCAGATGTTCCCGCAGAACATCAGCATGCTCCTCCGTCGGCTCGGCGATGGAGACCCCAAGGCTCAGGAAGCTTTCCCGGGTCTGGTTGTAGATGCAGTATTTTTGCATTGCCATGCTCTCTTACCCTTCAGGGGGCCGGCATCCTGGGGGAATAAATCTGCGGCATCCAGTGGTTACAAATCATAGATGCCTCGTACCGCGGGCACAAGAGCTCCGAGAGTCACATTCATTGGACATGCACTTCCCGGCCTCAGGGTAAAGGCGCGGCGAGGGCACATATCCATTTCTACGGCGCACTTCCACACGGCAGCGATTCATGTCAAATGGCCTGCACCTGGCGGTGATCCGGGAGAACGGGACGCCCCGGGTTCCTGGAAGGGGTATCCCGGCCGCCCCGTCTTTCCAAGCAGGTTCTGCTATTTCACCCGCGTGCGACGGCGCTGAATCAGAATGACCAGCACGATGACAAACAGTACGCCGGCCACAATCCGAATGAGCGTAGTACCATCCATGTCGAGTCTCCCTTCCTTCCAACGATTAGTGGAACAAGTTCTTAAACGCCTGCGACATCGAAATCAAAGCTGGTCCCAGCGTGACCAGGAACAGCGAGGGGAAGATAAAAAGAACCAATGGAAAAACCAACTTTACCGAAAGCTTCGCGGCCTTCTCCTCAATCTCCTGGATCCGTTGCGTCCTCAGAGTATCCGAATGAACCCGAAGTGTCTTGCCAATACTGGTTCCGAATTGTTCAGCCTGAATCAGCATTGACACGAGGTTGCGAACCACATCCACATCCGTGCGCTCCGCAAGATGCTTCCACGCTTCTGCGCGCGGGCGGCCTGCGCGCTGTTCAAGGGCCACGATTCCCAGTTCATCGCTGAGCGCCGGTTGCGCCTTGGCCAGTTCCTGGCCGGTGCGTGCCGTCGCCTGGTCCAGGCTCAGTCCTGCCTCGATGCAGATAATCAGCAGGTCCAGCACATCCGGAAGGCCGCGCTTGATGGCTGACTGCCTTTTTGAGATCTGCCTGCCTAGCCAGAAGTCAGGTGCCAGAAAGCCCATGCCAATGGCCACGGCATAAACAAAGAACGGACTCAGGCTGGCAAGCCCCGACACCCAGACCAATACAAGGAGGACCACAGGCGTGAGAACCTTGGCTCCGTAAAATGACTTGACCGCGGAATCCTTGCGATAGCCGGCGCGAATCAGCCGCTGCTGTACAACGGAAATCTCCGCCTGGCTCTTGGGCAGCACTCGCTCAAACTGCTCCACCACCCCGCCCAGTACGGTGCGTGTCTCCTCCAGCGCCGCAGCGAGGTTCCGCTGCTTGGCTCGCGGGTAGAGAACAGCCGAAATACGCTGCTGAATGGTGTCGCGATAAAACAGAAGCAGCCCGCCGCTGGCGATCAGCAGAAAGACGACGGAAAATGCTATGACTGCGAATCCCATGAGCCCTTCCTATACATCCATGTTGACGATCTTGCGAATGATCATTCCGCCAATAAAAATCATGCCCGCCGCGGCATAGATGAGCTCGACGCCGATTTTCGTAGTCCACAGGAGGCTCATCATCTTGGGATTGATGGTATACAGCAACGCCGCCAGAATGACCGGCAATAGCGTGAGAACCCAGCCGGTAAGCCGTCCCTGGGCCGTGCGCGTTAGCACCTCGCGCTTCAGCCGGAACCGCTCGCGAATCACCGTCGCCGTCTTCTCAAGGACCTCGGCCAGGTTGCCGCCGCTCTCGCGTTGAATCAGGATTGCAGTGACGACGATGCGAAGATCCTGCAGTGGCACCCTGGTGGTCATGTTATCCAGCGCCGACTTCAGCTCCAGGCCGAAGTTCTGCTCATCAAATGTAATTCGAAACTCTCCCCCCACCGGGTCAGGGCACTCGCGCGAAACCAGCCCCATCGTGGCGTTCAGGCTGTGACCAACGCGTAGCGCGCTCACGATCAGGTCGATGGCCTCGGGAAGCCCCTGCTCAAACTTGCCCAGGCGCTGCTGACGCTTCTTCCAGACAAAGGCAAACGGCAATGAGCCACAGACAAGCCCCACCAGCAGCCCGAACAGGATGTTTCCAGTCCGCAGGAAGATCAGATATCCCGGAATCACCAGCAGCGCCGCGCTCATCAGCAGCAGGCCGCCCACGGTCCATTTCAACCCGGCCTGGTAGAGCAGCCGGCGCAGTCTGGGCGCAAGCTCGAGCCGGGCAAGCCAGCGATCAAGCATCGGGATGGCGCTCATCAGCTCGGTCTTGCGCACGTCCACGACGAGATCGCCCATGTCGGACTTGCCGGTGGCCAGAACCGAATCAAGCCGGGCAAGGAGCTGCTTGTTCTGGTTCGCGCTTCCTGATCCGGCGGCGTACATCACCAGCCCGACCAGCGCGAATACACCGACAAACACCAGTATGATAATGAGCAGCATACCGCCCTCTCTCTAGTTGACTTCCGTAGCCTTCTCAAACATGGTCGGCGGAAGGAAGATGCCCGAAGTGCGGAGTTGATCAAGGAACCGGGGGCGAATGTGGCTGGGCTGGAATACACCCTGCACCTTGCCATTCGGTCCAATTCCCTTCTTGTTGAACGCGAAGATTTCCTGCATGCTGATCACGTTCTCCTCCATGCCCGTGATCTCATGAATGCTGGTCACCTTGCGGGTGCCATCACTCAGTCGCGAACACTGCACCACGATGGTTAGCGCAGAGGAGATCTGCTGCCGGACGGTGCGCTCCGGCATATTCATGCTGCTCATCGCCACCATTGATTCGAGACGGGTCAAGGCGTCGCGCGCGGTGTTGGCGTGCACGGTGGTCATGGAACCCTCATGGCCCGTATTCATGGCCTGGAGCATGTCAAACGCTTCCTCGCCGCGCACCTCGCCGATGATGATGCGGTCTGGCCGCATGCGCAGACTGTTGATAAGCAGTTGCCGCTGCCGGATGGCTCCCTGCCCCTCGACGTTGGGCGGGCGCGTCTCAAGCCGCACGATGTTCTCCTGCGCAAGTTGCAGTTCGGCTGCGTCCTCAATGGTGATGACGCGCTCATTCTGCGGGATGTACTGCGACAGGATGTTGAGAAACGTGGTTTTGCCGGCGCCGGTACCGCCGGAGATGAGAACGCTCAGACGGGCACGGACGGCCGCCGAGAGCAGCTCCATCATTTCCGCCGAAATACTCTTAAGCTGCACGAGCTGGTTCGCAGCCAGAGGGCCGGTTCCGAAGCGGCGGATTGAAAGTGAGGGCCCATCAAGCGCCAGTGGAGGAATGATGGCGTTCACGCGGGAGCCGTCGGGCAGCCGGGCGTCCACCATGGGCGAGGACTCATCCACGCGGCGTCCCACGCGGGACACGATGCGGTCGATGATCTGAAGCAGGTGCCGGTCGTCGCGGAACGACACATCCGCGCGCGTCAGCAGACCGCCCTTCTCAACAAAGATGTGGTCCTTGTCGTTGACCAGGATATCGGAGATCTTCTTGTCCTTGAGCAAGGGCTCCAAGGGTCCGAGTCCGAACACCTCGTCGAGCAGGTCGGTCTGGATCTTTTCCTGCTCGTCGAAGCTCAGCGGCACGCGGCGGTCGCTGATGATCTCACTGATGATGCTGGACACCGCCTGGCGCGCCTGGCTTGAGTTGATGCGCGACAGTTTCTCCAAGTCGAGCTTGGAGAGAAGGGTACGATGGACTTCCGCTTTGAAGGTATCGATATTCATCGGTTCCACGCTTTAGCGATCTGAAGATCGCGGATTTTCTTCGGTTGAACGCCTACTTGAACAGGCCAAACCCTTTCCGCTTTTCCTGCTTTGCCGGCATGCCGCTGGCGGTTCTCGCCATTTGCTGGATGACCCGGGCAATGTTTGAATCCTCCATCGCCAGCGGAACAGCCTCGTTCTGCATGCGGCGAACGGTGAAATAGTCGCTCGGGATCTTCCATGCAATCGGCCTCGTCAGGGCCTTCTCAATGTGTGTTTCATCCACGCCCAGCGACCGGGGCATAAACCGGTTGAGCACGATTTCAAGCTTCGGCTCCTCGGCTTTGAAAAACTCGGTAATCAGACGGTGCGTATTGCGCAATTCCGGAATTCCGGCCTGCATCACCAGGTA
The DNA here is from genome assembly GCA_035692885.1 of Occallatibacter sp. GTDB lineage: Bacteria > Acidobacteriota > Terriglobia > Terriglobales > Acidobacteriaceae > Telmatobacter. Next base: position 4,976 of record DASSHM010000075.1, on the reverse strand, counting down.
AAACGTCTCGGCCTGCGTGAACCATTCCGCATCGGTCAGGTCAAAGCGCGAGCCGGCATCCACCACCACATACTCGAATTCCCTGCGCGCCACCGTAAGCAGCTTGCCAATCGCCTCGTTGCTGGCGGCAACATGGGGGAACCTGCCCGGGGCGGCGAGCACAGACAACCCCGAAGTGTGCTTGGTCAGCAGCTTGTTAAAGAAATTCGAATCAAGCCGGTCCACGTTGATCATTGCGTCCGCAACCGAGAACTGCGGCGTAATGCCCAGACTCAAAGCCGCGTCGCCCAGGGGAAGATCCAGGTCAATCAAGACCACGTTCTTGCCGCAATCCTCGGCCAGCGCCACCGCAAAATTGCAGGCCACGGTGGTCACGCCCGAGCCGCCCTTGCCGCCCAGAAACACCAGCAGCTTGCCGCCGGAGTCCTTTCCTCCGCCGGGGTGGCTCTTGCGGGTGGCGGCGCGGCTCAACGCATCGGCCAGAGCGCCGGCGTCAATCGGATCGGCAAGGAACTCGCGCGCCCCAGCGCGCATGGCGCGCATCATCAGGGCCGGATCGACGCGGGCCGAGTAAACCATAATGGTGGCCTGACTTGAGGCCGCAATGCGCTCCACTAGTTCGAGCGCGTACTCCGGATCCGCTTCGAGATCAATGATGATTGCATCAAAATTCTGCTCGAGCAGCCGCGGAACATCCTTCAGTTCCGGTGGGTACGAGGAGTACTCCCGTACCTGCGCAAAACGGGTCACCGCCAGCGCGCTGGCCAGGCTCCGGCGCCGCATTTCATGCGGACCTATCAGAGCGACCGATACGAGATTGCTGAAGGAGTCGTGCGATTGAATGTCCATTTCGAAATACGCTCTCCGGGAAACTTTCGTTGGGCTGCCGGTCGGCCCTGAAAAGGCTCATCGACAGCATACTGTACATGGCGCGCGGGCCAATTCTCAATGAGAAAAGAACGAAAGCAGGGTACCAATGGCTATAGCAGGCGCATATGGCAACTTGCGCCGTTTCGGGTTCGACAGCACCATCTCAGGATGTGCAAGCTGGCCGCGCTTCTTCCATCCCAGCACCAGCTCACTCGTTCCTGAAAACAACTCGCCCAGAAATCCTCCCAATGCCGCCCAGCAGATGGCCATGATGCCTCCCGCCATGCCGGTAATCACAAGCGCAATCAACAACTGAGACGGCCCAATCCAGGCGCCGATGGCCGCGCACAGCTTTACGTCTCCCATGCCCATGCCGCCCAGCCAGAAAAAGAAGCCCAGAATCACCGCGCCCAGCGCCAGGCCCTCGAGACTCATCAGAATTCCATGCCAGCCATGTGTCCATCCAGACACAACGAACCCGGCAACCAGGAACGGGTACACCAGCCAGTTGGGTATGCGGCGGCTGCGCAGGTCTGTATAGGTTGCCACGGCCAGTACCGCCACCGTTGGCCACCAGGCTATTGAATGCAAACCCAGTTCCTCATTTCCCCGCAGAAGTTGATGACCTCATGCCTGTTGCAATTGTGCCTTCAAAACGGTGCATGTCAAGAGGGCCCGACCACAAGGCGTTACTAGCAGGTAGCCATCGCCAGTGTACATGGCCTTGAGTTGGCTGTGAGGCGCGGACGGAAGGATTACGACATCATGAAAATCCACGCCGCCCCGCAGGCTCTCAGCACCTCTTCATTCGGCCAGTTCTGCGACAGGATCCAACAGGCGCCATCGCCGGTCATCACCGGCTCTTCCCGCCGTCGTCCGGCGGTGCTCGAGGCAGGCCCGGGCTCGGATTCAGCACTCAACCCGGTGCATCTCAAAGGATGCCGATGAATCTGATTAGTAAATAAAGACGCGGGTTTGCGAGCCAAACCACGGTACGCAAAGGAGAGGATGACCGCGCGGCACACAGAGATTTGGATTTAGACCACCGCTCTCACCTCAAGGCTTCACGAAGGGTCGAGTATGGCCACCCAGGTCCACCCCTTCAGACGCTGGAGCATCATGCATGCGTCGCGCGGTGATTCGGCAAGGCAGATGCTTTCCTTGTTTACGCCGTCATTGGCAACGTCATTTCCTCGTTCCCGGGCACGGGTTTCAAACTGCAACTCACACGTTACCTTGGTGATCGCAGGATTTAGCAGTCCCGGCCACCTCGACCGCGGAGCTGCGCCGCGGGCCCTCGCGCGATGAAGTGACCTGTGGTATCTCGACCCGTTCTTCGAGACTGATATAGTCATCTCATGTTGCGGCGATTGGTGATGATTCTCACGTTGCTGTCCGTCGCCCTTCCGCCTGTCAACGGTTTTGGACAGGCATCCGGCACGCAGACGGGATCTCCATCCGGCCTCGCCGTCAAGCCGACCGGTTCTGCCTCGACGGCGGCACGCCAAGCGGCTAACGACAAGTCCTCGGACTCGAGCGACAACACAGACAATGGTTCCTCCATACCGGCAAGCGCACCGATTGTGGTCAACACGCCGGCCCCGCAGCCAGCGCCGTGGACTCTGCACGAGCGGGTTGCATGGGCCGCGACCATCGTGCTCGCCGTCCTGGGATACGTCGGCATCATGCTGGGCCTGCGTCTGTTTCGCAACATCCAGCGGCAGACGGACCTGAATGCAGCCACGGCTCAGGCTGCCTTGGATGCCGCCACCGCCGCTCTCGCGCACGCCCAGGCAATCGTGAACTCGGAGCGCCCGTGGATTGTGATTACCGTCGAGCCGTTCCTGACCATGGAAAACAGTTTCAAGATTATCGCCACCAACCGCGGCCGCACCCCGGCCAGGGTCCTCTCAACCGTGGACAGGGTCAAGGTCGCAGTGAACGAGACGCAGCTGCCCGAGTCGCCGGAGTACGCCACCGTCGAGGGCGGCGCGAGCCCCGACCCCATGGTGCTTCTGCCGGGGGAGACGGCGGGCATCCTCGCCTTCAGCCGCGATGATGTGCGGGCCATCTGCAAAACCGATGCCGAGCTATCGCGCATTGAGCTCTGGCAGGAGAGCATCTTCCTCTACGGACGCCTCACGTATCAGGACTTGATTACGCCGGCAGACAGCAAGACCCACGAAACCTCCTGGTGCTGCCGTTACATCCACGGTGAAAAGAAGAGCGCGCTGGTCATTGCCGGACCGCCCCTCTACAACCATCACACCTGATTGACGCCGCATCGTATATCCGGGGTATTCACCCTCGGGGCGTGAAGGCCGCACAAGCGCGGCAATGACTACAATCAGTGCAATGACCACCGGGAACAGCCATAGGTTTTCGCTGGGCCAGCGCCTTGTGCTGGCGGTGACGCCGCGCATCGTGTGGGCCCTGCTGTGGATCGTCGGACTTACCTGGCGGTTTGAAGTGATTGCCGAGGATGGCGTTGCCCCAGTGCTCTTCGGCCAGCGGCCCGGACCGGAGATTTATTGCTTCTGGCACCAGTGCGTGCTGCCCTGCACCATCTACTTCCGCCGTTCGCTGGCCATCATCCTCATCAGCCGAAGCTTCGACGGCGAGCTGATCACGCGCATCCTGAGCCTCTTCAACTTTGGCGCAGTGCGTGGGTCAAGCTCGCGGGGAGCGAGCGAGGGCCTGCTGGGGATGGCCCGGGTCATCGAGTCGGGGCGCACTGCCATCTTCACGGCGGATGGTCCCCGTGGACCTGTCTACCAGGCCAAAATGGGCCCCATCAAGCTGGCGCAGATGACCGGCGCGCCCATCGGCGTCTTTCATCTTGAGCCGGAAAAGGCGTGGACCCTGAACTCGTGGGACCGCTTCCTCATCCCCAGGCCGTTCACGCGCATCTGCGTCAGTTGGGCGGCTTGGACGCGAGTCCCGCGCGATCTGGCCCCCGAAGTGTTTGAGGCCAGGAGGCTGGAACTGGATGCGGCGCTGGAGAGAGCGCGGATAAGGGCGCTGGCTCACTTTGGGAAGGCTGCACAATGAACGGGCCGGAAAGCGGCCTGCGGGTTGCTGACTTTCACTTTGATCTGCCGTCTGAACTCATCGCCCAGCAGCCCCCCGCCGAGCGCGGGCAGAGCCGCATGCTGGTGGCCGACCGCTCAACCGGCGCTCTGCAGGACTCGCGGTTCACGGAACTTCCCTCCTTCCTCCGACGCGGCGATCTTCTCGTACTCAACGAGAGCCGCGTCATTCCCGCGCGGCTTTACGCGCGGCGTACCGTCATCCATGACCGCCAGTCGCCCACCGGGTTGGTGGAGGTATTGCTGACCGAACCCTCCGGTGAAAACACCTGGCTCGCACTCGTCAAACCCGGCCGCAAGGTTGGCGCGGGCGAGCGACTCGTCTTCGCTTCTGCCTCCGGCACCGTCGAGCTGGAAGCAGAGGTCATCGATCGGGGCGGTTTTGGCGAGCGGCGGCTGCGCTTCGAGCCGGTTGATGATTTTTATGCCTCACTGGACCGCATTGGTCACGTTCCGCTGCCGCCTTACATCCATCGCAGAGATGCAAATGAGGATCGGGAGCGCTATCAGACTGTGTTTTCGCGCGAGCCGGGCTCGGTGGCTGCGCCGACCGCCGGGCTCCACTTCACGGCAGAGATGCTCCAGACACTTGAGGAAAACGGAGTCGAGTTGACCCGCCTTACCCTACACGTGGGCCTGGGAACCTTCGCCCCGCTGCGCGTGGAAAGGCTCCGGGATGTACACCTGCACCGCGAGCGCTACACATTGCCGTCCGCCGCGGCGGAGGCCATCAATCGCGCCCGGCGGGAGGGACGCCGCGTGGTGGCCGTGGGCACCACCGTGGTCCGCACCCTGGAGCACTGCGCGCTCGAGGCCGGCTCGGAGCCGCTCACTCAGCACTCCGGCGTGACTGGCATCTTCATCTCGCCGGGGTTTGAATTCCGCCTTGTCAACGCGCTGATGACCAACTTTCATCTGCCCCAATCGAGCCTGCTCATGCTGGTCAGCGCCTTTGGCGGACGCGAGCGCATGCTGGCTGCATATGCCCATGCCGTGCAACAGCGGTATCGCTTCTTC
>DASSHM010000074.1:0-2998 GCA_035692885.1 Occallatibacter sp. | reverse complement strand
GCGGCCCTTGTTGCCGAGGCTGTCGCCGTGGGCCACCTCGCCGGCCAGCACGTAGGTGATGGTCTCGATGCCGCGATGGGGATGCCACGGGAATCCGGCGAGGTAGTCGGCCGGGTTCTCGTTGCGAAAGTCGTCGAGCAGCAGGAAGGGATCGAACTCCTTGCTCTTGCCGAAGCCGAAGGCGCGTTGCAGCTTGACGCCGGCGCCCTCAATGGTGGGCTTTGTTTGAAGCACTTGCCTGACATCACGCAGCGACATAATGTGACCTCCTGTGGCTTGCATCATATAGGATGCGCGAGGGGAATATTCGTTGCAACAAGTATTTTGCCGCAGGCAGACCGTAGGGTCTGGGCGGTGCCACGCCCGCGGCGCGCCCCTGATGCTCAACCCTTGATGAGCTGGATATCCAGGCTGATGGTCACCTCATCGCCCACCAGCACGCCGCCGGACTCGAGCGCAGTGTTCCACACCAGGCCAAAGTCCTTGCGGTTGATCTTTGCCGATGCGGAGAGGCCGATGCGCAGATTGCCCCAGGGGTCTTTGGCGGGCGGCGTGGGCCCCTCGACGGCGAAGGTGACGGCCTTTGTGACACCGTGCATGGTGAGGTCGCCGGTAACAGCCAGCTCGCCCGAGCCGGTGATCCTGACGGCGGTGGACTTGAAGGCAAGCGCGGGAAATTTTTCCGCGTCAAAAAAGTCGGCGCTGCGCAGATGCCCGTCGCGCTGGTCGTCGCCGGTGCTGAGGCCCGAGACGGGGATGGAGGCCTCAACAATGGATACGGTGGGATCGACTGGGTCATAGGTGAGCGAACCGGTGACGCCTGCGAAGCGGCCCCGGACGTTTGAGATCATCATGTGCCTGACCTTGAATTCGGCGACGGAGTGAGCGGGATCAATCTTCCATGAGGTTGCGGCGGGGTTGGGAGCGGTCATGTTCTTCTTTTCTCCTTTTAAGCACTTGGATGCCGCAACGAGATATTCGTTGCAACAAGTATTTCTGCGGTGGGGCGATGATTGGGACGTTTTCGGCATACGCGTGGGGGAGCGGATTTGCTGCTGCGGCTCTGCTGGACAGGAGAGGCTGTTTTCCACAGCCGGGAGGCGATAAACGTCGGAAAAACCGGGTAACCGGGCGGCACCAAAGGTACCCATATCCGGGAGAATCACCTGCCCTCGTGAATCGAGAATTGAGCCGTTGAGTGCCGGGTTTCACCTGGGATGCAGCAAATACAGCTGATAATGACGCCCATGGTAACTTACTTTTCCTTGTCCGGTAACCGGATTCACGGAGCGAAAGTAATACTAACTCCTTTGCAATGTTTGAGTTGCATGACACAAACGGGTGATTGCAGAAAAATGGCAGGTGAGCGATTCTCACGTCAGTGGCCCTCCCCCGATATTTTGCCACTGATGGTTGCAATGCTTGGCCGGAGACTGCGCAGAGAACAGGGTACCTGATCCGGGGTGCAATGCCGGCTGGGACCGGCGATGGAAGACGCACAAGTTTGATTGTTTGCCTGGCCAATGGCGGGGCAGACGGCATAGACAATAAATAGATAGATGCCAGCAGGCGCTCGCCGGGCAGGGTCCTCCTCCCTGCCGGCGCGCGTCGACCGGGACGGTCGAGCCACCCAGACAATTCCTCCCCCACCGGCAAGACCTACCCAACCAGCACCGGGCTCCTCCTGAGGAGCCCGGTGCTGAACATGTGAGCGCAGCACGTGTTCAGGGAGTCCGGAACGACGGTTGAGACGAGCCTGCCAGACGCCGTGGCTCTTAAGGCAGCATGTTGAAATAAAAGGCGTTGTTGCCGGTGCGGAGGTCTTTGCCGTAGGAGAAGACGACGCCCGCGCCCAGGACACGGAATTTGATCTGTGATCCCACGTCCCAGAGCCATTGCCGTGAGCCGAGGGCTGGTGAGGAATCAGTCATCTGGCCGGAGTCAATGAAGGGGCCGGCCTTGAGGCTGAACAGGCCATTTTCGTAGAGGTTTTTGTCCGCTTCCCACGAGGCAAGAAAATAATCTTCGCCGAGTGGCGCGCTGCCCTTGCGGCCATCGCGGGTGCCGATGTGGGCGCGCATGGGCAGGTTGTTGTCGCGCTCAAGACCGAGCATGAAGAGTTCGTCGAAGGGCGGCTGGCCGAGGGTTCCGCCGGCGCGGAAGCGCTGCCTCATTTCGTAGTCGTCGCCAGTTGCCTGCGGCAGCCAGCGCCAGCCGAGAGAGCCCTGCAATTTTTCGTAGGTATCCCCTGTTGACGACCAGATGTGGGCTGCCTGGGAGGACGCGGAGGCGTCGAGGGTGAAACGGCGCTCGGGATTCTGGAGCAATACTGCCCGGACGGCGGCCACCTGCTTGAGCTGGAAGCCGGAGGCAAGCAATGCTGGCGTAAGCGCCGATCCGGGCACAACATCGCGGTAGTCGCGGTGCGAGAGTTCCGCGCCGGCCGACCAGCCGATGTGCGCACGCGCAAATGAGACGAGGTTGAAGGCGAGCAGTTCGCGCCGCAGGTTGAGGCTGGCGAGCGCCGGTGACGGACCGGTGAAGGAGTTGCGCAGAACCCAGTTCTCATTGCGCAGGTCGGTGGAGAACTGGTAGCGGTCGTTCGCGCCATGCCAAAGGGGTCCGGAGACGGAGAGGAAGACCCGCCGTTTTTGCGCATCCCAGCGAAAAAGAGACTGAACATTGATGGCCTGGCGGCGGAGGTTGTCATACTCAGGCGTGACGCTTTGGAAGGGGAGACCGCGCAGAAAGAGAAGCGCCGCCTCCCATTTGCCGTCGCCGAAGCCGTTGCGCTCGCGGCCGCGGAAGACGGCGTCGAACCGGCCGTCGGCGCGTGCGCGCAAATCGAGCTGATGCCGCGGAAAGATGCCGAGACCGCCGATGCGCTCCTCCGAGTCCTGGTACTGAGCGAGCGACATGGTGGCGGCGGGGGAGAATGCGAAGGCGTGGTCAAGCAGCGCCGGCGAGACGCGTGGCGTGGGCTCGGCGCGAACCGCTG
>DASSHM010000073.1:0-9331 GCA_035692885.1 Occallatibacter sp. | reverse complement strand
CTGGTGGCTGCGGAGCGGCCGATGCTGCACTCGCTGGTATTGGGATTTCTTGGCCTGTGGGCCAACGTGGCGGGAACGGTCGCGACCTGGAACAAGGGCCCTGAGTTCGGTCCGCACTGGTATCCCATTGCGTTGATCCTGCTTGCCATGCCGACGGCATGGGCGGGCGCCTGGCTCTACCTGCGGCGTGAAGCGGCCAAGGCTCGTTAGCGCAGGAGCTCCAGAGGAAAGCTGGTGTGAAGGGTGGCGGCCTGTATGGGCCGGCGGCAAAAGGCTGCGCGGCGGCAGGTCCGCGCGGCGCGCATCTGTGCGGATGCCGGGAGGCACAGGAGGCCGGACGAGTGGCCCGGTGAAGGAGCAAGGCGCGCCTGGTGTGCCAGATAGGCGCACGGGGAGACGAAGAATCGTGAAAGCCCCGGTTAATTGTCTGGGTAACTGAAGTGCTAAGAAGTGTTTAATGAACGTACAAGCGGGGTGCGGTGTTCGCTAGAATGACTGAATAGTTCGATCAACCTGCCGAATAGAGATCAACAGAAGAAGCACCGGCTGGCGACGCTGCCCAAACGGATGGCCCGGCGGGAGTAAGCCATGGGGAGGATGCCATCTCGACACGCTTGCGGATGGGAGACCTGCTGGTTCAGGCCAAGCTGGTTACCGAGGAAGACATAGCAAGAGCGCTGGACCGGCTGGCCGAGTGCGGGGGGCGGCTGGGCGACAATCTCGTGGCCATTGGAGCCATTGACCAGAGGACGCTCGACTCCTTTATCCACCGCATCCCGGCGGAACCCGCGGACATAAGGGCAACGGGGATTGACGAAATTGACCTGATGGCCCTGCTGCTGAAGCTGATCTATCGGGACCGCCTGGAAACGACGCGGCAGTTTATCGATGCCATCAAGCTGCCGTATCACATCGTGCTGGACCTGATCCGGATGGCGATTAACCGCAACCTGCTGCAGACGCTGGGTTCGCGGGATATGGAAAACCCGATTGACCTTAGCTACTCGTTCACCGAACTGGGCAAAAAGTGGACGACGGACGCGCTGGACCGGCTGCGCTATACGGGTCCCGCGCCGGTGACGCTGGATGAGTTCAATTACCAGGTAAGCCTGCAACGGCTGACCAATGAGCTGATTACGTACCAGCGCATTCTTGCCGGAGTGGGCGAGCTTTCATTTGAAGAAAAGATTTTTGAGCAGAGCGGGCCGGCGCTGAACTCGGGGCGGGCCATCCTGTTGTACGGGCCGCCGGGGAACGGCAAGACATCCGTGGCGCATTGTTTTGCGAACATGTTCAACGACGTGATCTACATGCCCTACGCGGTGAGCGTGGAGGGCCAGATCATCCGCGTCTACGACCCGAGCATTCACCTGCCTCTGGACACGGCCGCATCAATCGAAGAGGGCAGCATGTCGGTTATCCGGCGCGAACAGTACGACGCGCGCTGGGTCGCCTGCAAGCGTCCATTCGTGGTAACGGGCGGCGAGCTGACGCTGGATATGCTGGATCTTCGCTACGACGACGTGGAGAACTTCTACGAGGCTCCTCTGCATGTGAAGGCGCTGGGCGGGTGCTTCATCATTGACGACTTCGGGCGGCAACTGGTGAGCCCCACTAATCTGCTGAACCGGTGGATTGTGCCGCTGGAGAGCCGCGTGGATTATCTGAAGCTGCACAACGGCAAGAGCTTCATGGTTCCTTTTGAGGAGCTGATCATTTTCTCGACCAATCTTGAGCCGGACGACCTGATGGATCCGGCGTTTCTGCGCAGGCTGCCCTACAAAATCGAGATTGCGGCCCCCATTTACGAGATCTACAGAACCATCTTCTTTAAGGAATGCGCGAAGCAGGGGCTGGAACTGACCGAGGACATGTTTGACGGCATTGTGTACAAGCTCCGCACTGAGCGCGGGCTGGATTTTGCGGCGTATCAGCCGAGATTCATCGTTGACCAGGTGATTGCCACGTGCAAGTTCATGGGCGAGCCGCCGCACCTTGAGCCGCGGTACATTGACTATGCGCTGAGCAATCTGAGCGTGCGGCGCAATCCGAGCGCGGCGAAGAAGACCGCGGCGAGGATTGCCGACTAAGGCCCGCGCCAGTGGGTCAGATCTCAGGATAGAAATCAAAGAATGCGTCGAGGCTCTGCTTGAGCTGCGCCTCAATCTGCTCGCGCGAGCCCTCAAGCACATGCATGGTGACGTGGGCCTCGTGGCCGTTGGCCAGCTTGAGAGAGGCGTCGTGAATCTCGGTAACTTCGCCCTCGGGCAGAAGCCGCATGCCGTAGATGAGAGTCAGATTTGCCATGTACAGCATCTTACAGAGATGGAGCAACGCGCGGCAGCACGTTGAGGCCGAGTGGGCATGATGTCTCCCGGCAGGAGGCAGCGGCCGGTGCATCTACAATCGAATTGAGCAATCACATGACTGAGACACGAGATACCGTCATCCTCGGATCCGGCTGCGCCGGACTGACCGCAGCCATCTATACCGCGCGCGCCGGCTTGAACCCCCTGGTTCTGGAGGGCCACGAGCCCGGCGGGCAGCTCTCAATCACCACCCTGGTGGAGAATTTTCCGGGCTGGCCGGATGGAATCCAGGGACCGGAGCTGATTGAGAACATGAAAAAGCAGGCGGCGAAGTTTGGCGCCACCTATCAGCTTGCGCATCTGAGCACGGCGGACCTGGGCGCGCATCCCTACCGGCTGAATACGTCGGCGGGGGAGATCTGCGCACGCACGCTGATCATCGCCTCAGGGGCGAGCGCGCGGTGGCTGGGGCTGCCCAGCGAGCAGGCGCTCATCGGACATGGCGTGTCGAGCTGCGCCACCTGCGACGGGTTCTTTTTCCGCGGGAAGGAGATTGCCGTGGTGGGCGGGGGCGACTCAGCTATGGAGGAGGCGCTGTTCCTGACGCGCTTTGCCAGCAAGGTGACGCTGCTGCACCGGCGCGACGCGTTTCGCGCCTCGAAGATCATGCTGGACCGCGCGATGGCGCACCCCAACATCGAACTGCGCACCAACACGGTGGTGGACGAGGTGCTGGGAGTGGAGGAGAAAGAGGTAAAGGGACTGCGGCTGCGCGACGTGACCAACGGCAACGCCAGCACGCTGGACGTGAGCGGACTCTTCCTGGGCATCGGCCATGAGCCGAACGCAAGGATGTTCAAGGGGCAGATTGACCTGGACGATGACGGGTACATCCTCACCCGGGACAACGTATTCACGACGCGGAAGGGCGAGGTGGTGCCGGGTGTGTTTGCCTGCGGCGACGTACAGGACCGGCGCTACCGGCAGGCGGTTACGGCGGCGGGGTCGGGCTGCATGGCGGCGCTGGAGGTGGAGAAGTATCTTGAGGAGCACGGGCGCTGAGGGCGGCATGGAAGGCCGATGACTGACCTCGCCGACAACCTGGAGCGGGTGGAGGAGGCGATTGACGCCGCCTGCAGGAAGGCCGGCCGCCGGCGCGGCGATGTGGAGCTGATGGCGGTGTCGAAGACATATCCGGCATCCGTGATGGCCGAGGCCGCCGCGCTGGGCCTGAGGCTCTTCGGCGAGAACCGAGTGCAGGAGTTTGCCGCAAAGGCAGCGGATGCGGCGGAGCGTTGGAAGAGCTTCTCCACCGCACGGCCGCGCGTACACCTGATCGGACACCTGCAATCCAACAAGTCTGCGAAGGCGGCGGAGCTGTTCGACGCCATCGATTCAGTGGACAGCGTGCGGCTGGCGGCGCGGCTGAATGACGCCGCGCACAGCCTCGGCAAGCGGTTGCCGGTGCTGGTGGAGGTCAAGCTGAGCCCGGAGGAGACGAAGGAGGGGCTGGAGCCGGAATCCGACGAGGCGGCGCGGCTGCTTGAAGCGCTGCCGGAATTTGCATCGCTGGAGATGCGCGGTCTGATGACAATCGCTCCGTGGGGCGCGGCGGAAGATGTGACGCGGGCGTGCTTCCGCAGCCTGCGCACCTGTCGCGACCGGTGGGCCTCGGCGCATCCGCGGCTCAACATGAATGTGCTGTCGATGGGCATGAGCGACGACTTTGCGGTAGCGATTGAAGAGGGCGCTACCAGGATCCGGATTGGCACGGCGCTGTTTGGCAGGCGTGCTCCATACGCGGGGCCTGCCTGACACAGCGGGAGTGCGCGAGCGATACCTGCAAGGGTGTCAGTTGTGACCGGCGCTATCTCAGCAGATGCCTAGCGGCTGCAGGCCGCGAGCGCAGCGTTCATGGCCTCTTCCGGCTCGGGGCGGACGCGGAAATCGGCGTGGGCCTCGGCAAAGACGACGCGGCCATCGCGGTCGAGAACATAGATGGCCGGGAGAGGCAGCCGCCAACTGTCGTCACCGTTGACGAAGGGGATGTTGACCAGGATGGAGAGGTAGTAGTCGCGCAGGTAGCCGGGTACGGTGTAGACCAGCCCGAACTGCCCGGCAAGTACGTTGCCGGGGTCGGCCAGCACGGGAAAGGGCAGGCTGTGCTGCGCCACCATGAAGTCGCTTTGGCGCGTGCTCTGCGGGCCAATCGCAACGAGGAGCGCATTGTGCTCGCGGAGGCGGGGGTAGAGATCGCGCCAGGCTTCAAGCTCGGTGATGCAATAGGGGCACCAACGGCCACGGTAGAAGTTGATGACCAGAGGGCCGAGGGCAAGCAGATCGGCGGAGCGGACGAGCTTGCTGTTGGAATCCTTGAGCGCGAAGGCGGGGGCGATGGCGCCGGCGGGCAGGATGTTTTCCTCGATGCCGGAAGCGAACAACTCCGCCACCGCTCTTTCGCCGACGGCGAGACGCTCGGGCTGCACCAGACCGCGGGTGCGGGCGGTGATTTCGTCGAGCTGATCCTGCAAGGTCGTCATCTTGTGCGAGGTCATTTCTGTTATCGGCCGAATTTCTGGCGGCTGCCCATGCCGAGGGAGCCGAGGCCGCCGCGCATCATGTTGCGGGCCAGTCCCCCCTTGCCCATCTGCTTGAACATTTTGGCCATCTGCGCGTACTGGCGCAGAAGCTGGTTGACGTCCTGCACAGTGGTGCCGGAGCCGGCGGCGATGCGCTTGCGCCGCGAGCCCGAGATGATTTCGTGATGAGCTCGCTCCCTGGAGGTCATGGAGCTGATGATGGCTTCGAGGCGCACAAACTGCTTTTCATCCACATTTTTTGCGGCCTGCTGCATACCGGCGAAGGGGCCTGCGGAGGGCATCATCTTGAGGATGGACTCCATGGAGCCAAGCTTCTTGATCTGCCGAAGCTGGTCGCGGAAGTCCTCAAGCGTGAAGCCGTCGCCGAGCAGCGCCTTCTTGGCAAATTCCTCTGACTTACGCCGGTCGAGCTTTTCTTCAGCCTTCTCGATGAGGGAGAGCATATCGCCCATGCCGAGGATGCGGCCCACGATGCGGTCCGGGTGGAAGGGCTCGAAGGCGTCCGGTTTTTCTCCCACGCCGATGAACTTGATGGGCTGGCCGGTGACGTGACGGATGGAGATGGCAGCGCCGCCGCGGGCGTCGCCATCCATCTTGGTCAGCACGACTCCGGTGAGGCCAAGGCGCTTGTGGAAGTCGAGCGCGGAGTTGACGGCATCCTGGCCGGTCATGGCGTCGGCGACAAAGAGAATCTCCTGCGGGTTGAGGAGCTTCTTAAGGCGGACCATCTCGTCCATGAGGTCTTCATCAATGTGGAGGCGACCGGCGGTATCGACGATGAGGGTGTCGCATCCCATGTTGCGGGCTTCGCGGCGGGCTTCTTGGGCGAGACGCTCCACCAGGGCCGGCCCGGCGGGTTCGCCCCTGGTATCGCCTTCGTAAAGGCGCGCCTCAATGGATTTGGCGACGACCTTGAGTTGCTCGCGGGCGGCGGGACGGTAAACGTCGACCGACACCAGCATGGGGCGGTGGCCGCCCTTTTTGAGCCACGCGGCAAGCTTGCCGCTGGTGGTGGTCTTGCCCGAGCCCTGCAGGCCCGCCATGAGAATGACGGTGGGCGGCTGCGATGCAAATTTGAAGCGCGCAGTGTCTTTGCCAAGCAGCGTGACGAGCTCGTCGCGCACAATCTTAATGACCTGCTCGGAGGGTGAGAGAGCGGTCATCACCTCAGTGCCGACAGCCTTTTCGCGGATGTGCCCGATGAGATCGCGGACGACGTTGAGGTTGACGTCGGCCTCGAGCAAGGCCACGCGAATCTCGCTGAGAGCCTCGGTGATGTTCTCTTCAGTGAGCGTTCCCTGGCCACGGAGGGTCTTGAAGGCGCGCTGGAGTTTTTCAGTGAGATTTTCAAACATAGGTCTGCTTCAAGTGTATCGGATGGGGATGAACGCGGGGACCGGATGGCCGGACGGGGCAAAACCGGCGGCGCAGGCAGGCGAAGGAGGCGGGAAGTCGCCGATCGAGCTGGCTCGACAAAAGGAAGAAAGCTCTTTACGATGTTCGCGGCATGGCCGTCCGCATACGGGGCCGGATTGAGATAGGCTGAGAGGATACGGGGAGGCTTGAAGATGAGGCGTTCAATCGGCTGTGCCATGTTTCTGCTGGTGGCGGTGGTTGCGCTGCATGCCTCCAGTTCGCGCCTGCCGGACGGGACGGAGTTCCCGATGTGGGAGAAGCCGCTTCACTTTACCAAGACCTACTATGTGGACGGCAGCGCGAAGAACGCAGACGACAGCGGGCCGGGCACCCAGGAGCAGCCCTTCAAGACCATCGGCAGGGCGGCGGAGGTGCTGCAACCGGGCGAGCGGGTGGTGATTGCGGCGGGGGTGTATCGCGAATGCGTGCGGCCGGCGCGCGGCGGAACAGGGCCGGATGCCATGATCAGCTACGAGGCAGCGCCTGGTGCGAAGGTGGTCGTCAAGGGCGCGGTGGTGGTGAAGGACTGGCACCCGAGCGAGGGATGGAACTTCGGCACCGACCCGAAGACCGAACAGCCGGTGAAGGCGTGGGATCTGCATCTGGATCCGAAGCTGTTCCAGAACGGCTACAACCCGTTCGAGGTGGATAACGTCACCGACAACCGCTACTGGATCAACTACGCCAAGGACAACATGGCGACCTACTTCCGGCGCCGCGGTCTGGTGTTTGTTGACGGCAGGCCGCTGGAGCCGGTGGAGACACCCAGCGAACTGGCGGGGCCGTCGCCGCGCTCGATGAACTTCTTCAGCAGCGTGCACTGGACGCCGCTGTTTTCAGAGTTCATGCCCTATGCGGGCAAGGTGTGGATTGAGTCAAACGGCATGACGCTGCACATTCGCCTGGCCAACGACGATGATCCATCGAAACACGTGATTGAAATTACGAACCAGGAGCAGCTATTCAGCCCTGCCCAGCGGTATCAATCCTACATTCGCGTGAAGGGCATCACCTTCATGTACGCGGGGAATGGATTTCCGATGCCGCAGACGGGCATGGTGTCAACCAACCGCGGCAATCACTTCATCTTTGAGGATGACACCTTCGAGTGGGCCAACGGCGTGGGGCTGGACGTGGGCGGAATGGACTGGGCGGCATCCTTGCCGCCGCAGCCGGTGGGCTTTGATATCGTGCGCGGGAACACCTTCCGGTATTGCGGCATTGAGGGGCTGGGCGGAACCGGCGGGCCGCAGAACATGCTGGTGGAAAAGAACCTGTTCGAGTGGATCGGCTGGCAGGACGCGGCGATGATGTCGGAGTCGGGCGGGACAAAGATGCACGTGGCGCGGAATCTTCTCTTCCGCGAGAACGTGGTGCGGCATATCCGCCATGGCAACGGCATCTGGCTGGATATTGGCAACGCGAACGACCGCATCACCGGCAATGTGTTCGCGGATATTCCCGGCGACGTGAATCCGCACGCCGTACATATTGAAGGCAGCGATGATCTGAACGAGATTGACAACAACATTTTCTCCGACCTGACGGGAGGGATTCTGATTCGCGACACCAACAATGTAATCATCGCCTACAATCTGTTCCTCGACTGCAAGCAGGTGTGCGTGGACACGATCTCAGGTATCAACGGGCCGCGGCCAATCTTCGGGCATACCAACGACGTGCACAACCTGATGGTGTATGACAATATCTTTTCCGGGATGGGCCGGTCGGCGATTGAGTTTAACAATGCGAAGAACGAGGCTGACGGCAACGTGTATGGAAATCCGCCTGGTAATCCGCTGTTTGCGCAGCCATTTCTGCGCGTCAAGTTTCCCGAGCCGCCGGAGTGGGACAATCTGGCCTCGTGGCACGAGCAGCACGGCTGGGATGAGCATGGAGCGATGGCCGATATCTCGGCGCACCTTGACCCCGACACGCTGGTGCTGACCCTGACCGTGAAGGGAGACATCAAGCATCTGCCCCCGGCCAAGGGCATCGACACGGACTTCTACGGCGGAAATTTGTCAGGCGCGAGAGTCCCCGGGCCCTTCGCCGATCTGCTCACGGTGACGGGTCCACGCAACATCGATCCGCGATGAGCCCGCGGGCAATCTTTCCGGGATAGGAATTGTGGCCGGACTCGACGGCATCCCGCCCGGCCTATTCAGTGGGAGCGATGAGATACTGCTCGAGCTTGCCGTCAGGATAGGTGTAGGTGGTGAGCATGAGCGTCCTGCCGGGATACACGATGCGGAAGGCGCGGAAGGTCATGCCGCCGCGCAGACTCTGCCGAACCTGCCGGAAGGTGAGCGGTTCGCCCAGCGGAGCGAGGCTGTCCTTGAAGTCGGCGACTGCCTGGGGAGTGAAATAGTCATTCAGATTCGGGGCAAGCAGACTGCGGTCGATGTGCCCCTGCTGCAGCCCGCGATAGATGTCGAGCGCCTGCTGCTCCGGCGCGGAGATCGGATAGCCGGCCACGACGGGAGCGGCGAGCCGGGCGATGGTTGAGGCCGCACCCACGGCGTCCTGGTTGGTGAGCACAGCCACCGCGGCTCCGTCGTCAATGAGCACCACATTGTCTGAGACGAAGCCGGAGACCTCGCCGGAGTGCTCGATGGAGCGGTGCCCGTCGCGATCCATCACCTCCACTCCAAGGCCGTAGTGGGTATCCTTTCCATCCTTCAGCTTGACCTCAGTGAACATTTCCCGGTAGCTCTCAGGAGAGAGAACGGAGCGCGCCAACAGGCTCTGATCCCACAGCGCCAGGTCATGAGCGGTCATGGCCAGTTCTCCGGCGGCAAACATCCAGCCGCTGCCGGCGTTGGGGGCGGGGCGAAGGGGACCGAGCGCATGGCGGTAGTAGGGCGTGGCGTCGGCGCGGGTCAGGCTGGTCTGGTTGGAGTCCCAGACAGAGCGCATGTCGAGAGGGCGAAAGATGTGCCGGGTGAGGAAGTCCATGACGGGCTTGCCGGTCACCTTCTCGATGATGGCTCCGGCGATGACGTA
>DASSHM010000072.1:0-8017 GCA_035692885.1 Occallatibacter sp. | reverse complement strand
TCGCGCGCCAACCCACGCCATTTACACTGGTAGATGGAGATTCCCGTGCCTGTCGAGAAAGTTCTTGCCAAAGTGTTCGGAACCGCGAACGAACGTGCCATTAAGCGCATGCTTCCCGTGGTGGAAGCCATTAATGCCCTTGAGTCCGGGATCGAAAAGCTTGCTGACGAAGAACTGAAGGCCAAGACGGCCGAATTCAAAGAGCGGATTGCGGCCCAACTCCAGGGCCTTGATGACGATGACGACATCCGCAAAGCGGAGCGCGCAGCCCTTGATGAGATTCTTCCCGAGGCCTTTGCCGTGGTGCGCGAAGCCGGCTGGCGTGTGGTGCAGATGCGTCATTTTGACGTGCAGCTGATCGGCGGCATGGTGCTGCACCAGGGCAAGACCGCGGAGATGAAGACCGGCGAGGGCAAGACCCTTGTCGCCACCCTGGCCTGCTACCTGAACGCTCTTGCAGGCCGTGGGGTTCATGTGGTCACGGTGAACGATTACCTGGCCAAACGCGATGCCGAGTGGATGGGCAAGATCTATGAGTTCCTTGGCCTCACCGTCGGCGTAATCGTGCATGACCTGGACGACGACGAGCGGCGTGCCGCCTATGGGGCCGACATCACCTACGGGACCAATAACGAGTTCGGCTTCGATTACCTGCGCGACAACATGAAGTTCGAGCTCAAGGATTGCGTGCAGCGCGGCCATTACTTCGCGATCGTCGACGAAGTTGACTCCATCCTCATCGACGAGGCGCGCACCCCGCTGATCATCTCCGGCCCGACAGATCAGACCACCGACAAGTACTCCCGCGTGCGCAAGATCATTCCCCAGCTTGAGCTGGGCGAAGAGGTGGATGCGTTCGACCATAAGCGGCAGGCTGAGCTCGGCATTTCACTCGGCGAAGGCCAGAAGTACTTTTCCGGCGATTATGTTGTGGACGAGAAACACAAGACCATCGGCGTGACTGACCAGGGCTGGGAAACCATTGAAAAGCTGCTGGGCATCGGGAACATCGCCGATGCGGAAAACTGGGAGCTCAAGCACTACGTTGAGACCGGCATCAAGGCCCACGCGCTTTATAAGCGGGATGTCGACTACGTCGTGAAGGACGGCGAGGTCATCATCGTGGACACCTTCACGGGGCGTCTGATGCCCGGCCGCCGCTGGTCTGACGGCCTCCACCAGTCCATCGAGGCCAAGGAAGGCGTGCAGATCCGCAAGGAAGACCAGACCCTCGCCACCATCACCTTCCAGAATTACTTCCGCCTTTACAAAAAGCTCAGCGGCATGACCGGCACAGCCGAGACGGAGGCCGCCGAGTTCCAGAAGATTTACAGCCTCGATATCGTCGTCATCCCCACCAACAAGCCGCTGCTGCGGGTCGAAAATTCCGATGTCGTCTTTCGTACCTCCAAGGAAAAGTACAAGGCCGTCGCAGACGAAATCGCGGAACTGCACCAGAGGCAGCAGCCGGTGCTCGTGGGCACAACCTCGATTGAGAAGAGCGAGCTGCTCTCCGGCTTTCTTGCCCGCAAAGGCGTGCGCCATGTTGTGCTCAACGCCAAGTTCCATGAGCGCGAGGCCGAAATCGTAGCCCAGGCCGGCCGCCTCGAAATGGTGACCATCGCCACCAACATGGCCGGGCGAGGCACGGATATTCTGCTGGGCGGCAACGCCGAATTCATGACTCGGCAGGAACTGGTTAAAAAGGGCCATGCCCGCGCCATCAGCGATAACGAAGGCGCCATCAACCCCATGGCTCCGGCGGGATTCCTCCGCTTCTACTACCAGGGCCAGGAGTTCGAGGTCTCCGAGTCCGATTGGGAAGAAGCCTTCAAGGTTCACGCCGAAGCGGCCCAGCGCGAGCGCGAAAAGGTGATTGAAGCGGGCGGACTGTTCATCCTTGGCACGGAGCGCCACGAGTCACGCCGGATTGACAACCAGTTGCGCGGCCGCGCCGGCCGCCAGGGCGACCCCGGGGCGTCGCGTTTTTACCTCTCGCTTGAAGACGACCTGATGCGCATCTTTGCCAAGCAGTGGGTCAGCACGCTGCTTGAGCGCCTGGGCATGGAAGAGGGCGTGCCCATCGAGTCAAAGATGATTTCCAAGCGAATTGAGGGCGCGCAAAAGGCCGTTGAAGCGCAGAACTTTGAATCGCGCAAACATCTGCTTGAGTATGACGACGTTATGAACAAGCAGCGCGAGGCCGTCTATGGGCTGCGCCATCAACTGCTCGAGGGACTCGACCAGCGTGAGCTCATTCTTGAGGACTACGTCACCGGCATCCTCAGCGGCCTGCTTGACGAGTTCACGCCAGAGAACGAGCACCCCGAACAGTGGAATATCAAGGGGCTCGATGAGAAGCTGATGGATCACTTCGGCGTCAACATCGCCACGGTGGGAATCGCGCCACTTGAGCTGACCCGGCACGAAATCGGCGACGCCATCTTCGACAGCCTCAAAGACCATTACGAGGCCAAGGAGAAGCTGCTTGGCGCTGATACCATGCGCTATCACGAACGGATGGTGATGCTCAGCGTCATCGATGGACTGTGGAAGGATCACCTTCTTTCCATGGATCACCTGAAGGAAGGCATCGGACTGCGCGGCTATGCGCAGCAGGATCCCCTGGTCGCATACAAGAAGGAATCCTTCGACATGTTCGAGGCCATGATGATGAAGTTTCAGGAAGATACCGTGAGGTTCCTCTTCCGCATGCAGATCATCGGCGCAGACGGTCAACCGGTGAGCGCTGCGCCGCAGCCCCGCCGCGCGGTACCCTCGGCCCCCCCTGTGGCCAGCGCACTTCATCCTTTATCGGCGGATCAGGCGCCCCGCGAGATTGCCATCGCCACGCGGCAGGCCTCCACAACCATTGACGAGCTGGAGAAGGAATTTCACCGCAAAAAGCAGCGCGAACTGGAAGCCGCAACGCGCGCCGGAGCCAGCGAGGCCACGCAGACCGTGCAGCGGCGCACCGGCGAAAAGATCGGCCGCAACGATCCCTGCCCCTGCGGTTCCGGCAAAAAATATAAGAAGTGCCACGGTGCCGACCAATAACATTGCGCCCGTCCGCGACGCAATCAGCGGACTTGCGAGCCAGCGCTCGTCAGCTTCGGCATTTCAATCTGGCATCTCAGCTTCAGTGCTTCACAGCTGGCTGCCGGGCACTGCGGCTGATACCGCTTCAAAGGTCAGATCCCGTGCGCTGGAGTGGTGCTCCGCCCGCCACAGGTCGAATAGCCTGCCGTAACTCAGCGTCAGGTACTCCGTCCGGGCCACGCCCAGCCGGGCGGCCGTGTGATCAATCCACTCGGGCGCGCCTTCCAGTTCGGCAAAGTTTCCAATTGGGGTCTCGTCCACCACGCAGTGCCCTTCGCCGTCGCTCCACTCGCTGCGCCACTTCTCGTAGCGGAATGCTACCGCCAGCCCCAACGCGGCTAAAATCCTGGCAAGAGCGCCGCCGTCGGCCACCTCGGTCTCAGTCTCCACGCGGTGTTTGTGGCGGTCCTCGCCCACACCTGTGTCGGGAATGCGCTTGTGAGTTACCGTACACCGTCCGCCATAGTGGCGAATCCGCAGGATCTCGGTGCGCGCCCGCATCTGCCGTTCGGGTGTGTCGTAGAGCGCATTGCTCTCAAAACTGCGCGGCGATTGCAGCCGGAAGCCCTCCGCCTCCAGCTTCCGTGCAAACCCGCCCAGGTCGTCAATGCGGAATTTGATCTCCGTCTCAATCGCCATCGTAACCAGTGAGTATAAGGCAGGTGGCCTTGGCGTCTGCAAACAGCGACAATAGAAGTGTGAAGACCCTCCGGCTGGCTGTGGACCCCGCGCACCTTGACGCTCCTGAGGCCCGTGAGAGCATCGCCCGCGCGGCACGCATTCTCCGCAACGGCGGCCTGGTCGCCATGCCCACTGAAACCGTCTACGGCCTGGGCGCCAACGCGCTCAATCCAAACGCCGTTGCGCGCATTTTTGCGGCCAAGCAACGCCCCGCGTGGGACCCCATCATTGTCCACATCGCCGGCCCGGTGGACCGGAATCCCATGCTCGAGAGCCTCGTCACAGAGATTCCAGACCGTGCCCGGCGTCTGATTGCCGCCTTCTGGCCGGGACCGCTCACGCTGCTCCTGCCGCGCTCCGCCGCGGTGCCGGATGCTGTTACCGCTGGCCGCCCTCTGGTCGGCATCCGCATGCCCGCACATCCGGCTGCATCTCAACTGATTCTTGAGGCCGGGATTCCGGTCGCCGCGCCGAGCGCCAATCTCTTCGGCCACATCAGCCCCACGCAGGCCGCGCACGTGCTGGACGACCTCGATGGCAGCATCGACGCCATACTTGATGCCGGCCCCACCCGGCATGGCGTCGAATCAACCGTCATTGATCCCTGCCAGTCCCCCATGGTCATCTACCGCCCCGGCGCGCTCACGGCCAGACAGATTCGCTCCATTGCCGGACCGGCCGGGATCCACCGCACCAGAGCGCCCCTCTCCGCGGCACCCCGCTGGGCCCTGCCCTCACCGGGAGTGGGCCTGCGCCACTACGCGCCGCGCGCACGACTTGTCCTCATTGAAGGCCCGCTTGCCGGCCTTCCTGCCCGCATCGCCACGGCCGCCGAAAAGGAATCCGCTGCGCGTCTGGGATTGATGCTTCCCGCCGAACTGGCGGGTACGGTGCTCGCGGGTATCGAGCTGCCCGGCGCAGCCGTCTTTCCCTGGGGCCGCTGGAGCAGGCCGGATGAGCTGGCGCGCAACCTTTACGCCGGGCTCCGTTCGCTTGACGCGCAGGAATGCACTGTCATCCTGTGCCCACTGCCGCCGGCCACGGGCGTCGGCGCAGCCATCCGCGACCGGTTGCGCAAGGCCGCTGGCACCGCTTGAGCGGCTTCCAGGCCGTTCGCGGATGGCCTACAATCCGCTTTCGCCCAGCTTGTACATGTACTTGATGGCGGACTTATAGATCAGCATCCTGCCCTGGCCCCACACCTTGAGCGACCGCTGGTCGTACCACTCGATACAGCCTTCGATGCGCTCCCCGCTTGTAAGGACAAACACCATGGGAGTTTGCGCCTGAATCTGCTTTTGGAGATAGAACATCTCCGCCTGGCGGTGGATTCTATCCTCGCCTGCAGCGTGCACAGACAGGAAAGGAGGATGAGTCCGAGCCGGGCGTCGATTGCCGCTCCGCCATGTCACGGTGGCATGGGGTGCATCAGGCTCCTGCTCAACACCAGAAAGATTGGTCTCACGGGTCATGATGGCTCTCCTCCGCGGCGAGTTGAGGCTTCCTTCAGCATGCTGGACAACGCGCGCTGCCCAGAGCTCGCCCATCCGCTGCGCCCGGCCTGGCAATCGACGTTGAACGCCGGGATACGGGCCTGCGTGCCATCAGGTTCCAAGGTTGCGAGAGACGAGTCCCTGCCTCAGCGGCATTCCTTCGCCGTGCGCCAGCCAACCGAATGGGCGTGCTGATTTCACTTGAGAAGATGCCGCACGCTGCATGGGAGTTGCCTGAGACGCCGTCCAACAGCGGGCATGTGCGATGCGGCTGCTCTCAGCGCTCGCTCATCGTCACAGTCATCGCATCCAGTGAGAGCGAGCGCAGCAGGTTCCTTCTCATGCCCTGTTCCACCTGCGCCAGAGCGCGCGCCGCTCCGTCAATCCAGTCAACAGTCACGCTCTGCGCCATGCGCTCCAGTTCCGCGGCCATGTCCAGATTACGCACCAGCCGCGGCGATCCCGCCACCATCAGCAGCAGGTCCTCGGTCAGGCTGCCCAGCGCGCGCAGTAGATTCAGCGTCTTTTGCTGGCCATCCGCGCCGCCGCGATAGGTCTCGGTCGCGCGAAAGAGCGGCCCGTAGTCCGACTCACTCAATGCCGTGCGCAGAACCAGAAGAGCATCCTGCCTGCTGGCCAGATAGGCATCCAGATCCAACGACAACGCCCGACCCACCGCGCCCTCTGCAAGCCGGGCGGCTAGGGCCCGGTCACGTGCCTTCAGTTGCGGCTTGCGCGCCTCCAGCAGTGCCTCCAGTTCCTCAATCGGCAGTGCTCCCAGCCGGTAAAGAATCGCCCGGGACCGGATCGTCGGCAGAAGTTCCTGCGGATTCTCCGCAAGCAGAATCAGGGAAGCGCGCTCAGGCGGCTCCTCCAGCACCTTCAGCAGGCTGTTTGCGGCTTCCTTCATAAAAGCCGACGAGGTGAAAATCGTGACCGCGCGCGCCGCCTCGATGGGCGGGCGGTAGTAGGCAGCATGAATCACCTGTCTCACCTGGCCCAGCTTGATCAGCAGTTGCGGCGGGTCGGGCGGAACGATCAGCACATCCGGATGCGTCTGGATCAGAATACGGGTATCCCGTTTGTCCGCGTCGCGCATCTCCTCGCGCGCCGCCACCGCCTCGGCAACCCTCTCCTCCAGGTCTGCGCCCTCGCCAATGCGCGTGCAATTGGCACAGCGACCGCAAAAGTCCGGCAGCCCCCCGCTCTCCGCCTTCTCCCGGCAGTTGAGCGCGCGCGCCAGCATCAGCGCCAGTGTGTACTTGCCCGCGCCCTTCGACCCGGCCAGAATCAGCGCCTGCGGAAACCGTCCGGTGCGCACACACTCGCGCAACCGCGTCACCGTGGCCGAATTGCCCAGAAAGTCCGCGAACCCCACCTTCCGAGTCTAGTGCATCCGCGTTGCGGCAGCATTTCGGTCCGGCACAGGCAAAATCGACAATTCTTGTCAAGGCCACTTGACATATAGCGCCAATATATGTAAAGTTTAGTTTACATGATGTAAAGGGGACATAACATGACCAAGAAATTTCGAGATCCCGCGGAACGCCGTTATCTTTATCGCTTCCTTGTTGCGATGGCGTGCTACACCATCTTTCTAATCGCTGCGAAGGAGGCATTCCCGCGCCTGCATCCCAGCGGAGCGCCGGCCTACGCGCTGGCCATCCTGCCGGCTGTGCCCATCATCGCAGTCATCGCCGTTGTGGGCCTCTATATCGGCGAATTGAAGGACGAGTTCCAGCGCAGCATGCTCGTGCAGGCGATGATATGGGGCATCGGCGTCACCCTGGCGGCGACGACCGCCTGGGGGTTCCTCGAACTGTTTTCACTGGCGCCGCATGTGCCGCTGTACATGGTATTTCCCGTCTTCTGCGTCTTCGCGGGCATCGCCCAGGGCGTGCTCAAGTTGAGGTATAGATGAAAAATCTGCTTCGTGTGCTTCGCGCCCAGCGCAACTGGTCACAGGCCGATCTCGCGGAGCGGCTTGAGGTTTCGCGCCAGTCGGTGAATGCCATCGAGACCGGAAAGTACGACCCCAGCCTACCGCTCGCCTTCAAGCTTGCGCGTGTCTTTGGAACCAGTATCGAACATATTTTTTCCGATGAAGCTTAGCGGCTCGGCAGCCGGCCATGGGAAACCCGGACACGAGGCAGGCTGCAGGTCCTGCCCGCGGACCTTCTACTGAAATCTCTATGCTCTCTGGCAGGGCTACCCATTAACCTCTGCGGCTGTGCCCGTACAATAGGCAGAGGAAGCTGACCTCCACCGATGGCCGAAGAGACGCGACCCCTAGCCCTGAGCCCACTGAAGACAGACCATCGGCCGTCTCGCGGCCGCAAGTCCGCTACCCGCAAGGCGGACGACGACTCTGTAGGCAAGGTCTACGATTCAGGGCTGATCCGCCGTCTTGGCCGATACCTCCTTCCCTACTGGTGGCAGGCGCTCATCTCCTCGATCTCCGTCTCGCTCAAGTCGCTCAGCGACGTTGCCGGGCCGTACCTGGTGAAGGTTGCCCTTGACCGCTACCTCATTGAAAAGCCCAGCCTCGAAACCAACTGGCTCACCCGCCGTTTGCCCGCCGATCCCACGCAGGGCATCACGGAACTGGCGGTAATCTACATCGCCACGCTCTGCTCGTCCTATCTTTTTGAGTTTGTCCAGACTTACCTGATGCAGTGGATCGGCCAGAAGATCATGTATGATCTGCGCCGCGACATCTTCAGGCACATGCAGCGCATGCATGT
>DASSHM010000071.1:0-8373 GCA_035692885.1 Occallatibacter sp. | reverse complement strand
AAAGTGGCGGCGAACGCCGACGGTGACTTCAGCGTGACCAACTCGCGCACCGGCAGCACCACCGATTACCCGGCGAAGTAGACCGGCCTCATCACGACGGGAGGAATCAATGTCACTGACACGCCGCCGCTTTCTGGGTGGACTGGCCGCAGCAGGAGCACTCTCAGCCATGCCGAACACCGCATTCGCCGCATGTCCCTTTCGCATCGCCGTCATCAATGACGAAATCACGCAGGACTTTGACCACGCCTGCCATGTGGCCACGCACGGCTTTGGCCTGGAGTGGATGGAGCTGCGCGGCATGTGGAACAAGAACATCTCCAACCTCAACGAAGCGGAGATTCAGCGCTCAGTGAAGATCCTGGCAAAGTACAACCTGCGGGTAACAGACATCGCCAGCCCACTGTTTAAAGTTGACTGGCCCGGCGCGCCGCGCTCGCGGTTCAGCCCGCCCCAGGCCGAGTTTCACGCCGACTTCGACTTCAAGCAGCAGGATGCGCTGCTTGATCACTGCATCGGCCTGGCGAGGACGTTCGGCACCAACCGCATCCGCTGCTTCGACTTCTGGCGTCTCGACGATGTCACGCCCTTTCGCGCCGCCATCAACGGCAAGCTGCGGCAGGCGGCGCAGACCTGCGCGAAACACAACATGATCCTGCTGCTTGAAAACGAGATGGATTGCAACACGGGCACCGGCAGGGAGGCGGTTGAGACGCTGAAAGCGGTGCCGGAGACCAACTTCATGCTCAACTGGGATCCCGGCAACTCAGCCACCTTCGCCGGCGACGTGCCCTATCCCGCCGATTACGCTCTGCTGCCCAAGCACCGCATCGGCCACTGCCACGCCAAGAGCGTCTTTCGCAAGCCGGGCGGCAAGTGGGAGTGGGCGCCGGTGGGCCAGGGCGTGGTGGACTGGACCGGGCAACTGCGCGCCTTGATGCGCGACGGCTACCACGATGCCGTGAGCCTTGAGACGCACTGGCGCGGCGCGGGCACACCGGAGGCCTCCTCGCGGGTGAGCATGAAGGGGCTGAAAGAGGCGCTTGCCAAAGCCGGCACCGGCTGCTTTGGCTAGGCGGCAAGCTCCGGGCGAATCCTCCGGCCTTCAGGGGTTGCGCCGGGCACACCTTGCTCCATGACGCAGTGATCAATGGATGAGCGCAACGCCGATCCAGGCGCCGATGGACACAGCCGCCGCGCAGTAGAAATATGTCCTGAACTTCTCGAAGGCCCGCTTTCCCAGTTCATCAGCGGCAGCTTCACCCCTGCGCGGAGTCATCCGCGCGGCGCGGACGGCCCGGGTTGCGCCGCGGCAGCCAGGCACAGAATGACCAGGGCTCCCAGAAGGCTTGGCCCCCACACCATGAGCGCATGGCGATCACCCGCAATCTGCACGGCGGCCTTTGCGATTCCCAGCAGTGCGCCCAGTGAGGTGATTGCCGCCATCCAGAAGTACGAGGACGACAGTGGGTGTCCCGTGATCATCTGATTCCAGCCCTCGCCCGCTTTCGCCCAGCGATTCATCTGCCACCTCCCGACTCAATTTTTACATCAACAGCTACCTCACCTGCGAGGTTTTCTTCGCGTGCAGCGCCTCCAGCGCGTCGCATGCGCTCTTCACGCCGTCTTCGCGGCTGAGCTCGTTCGCGGCCAGTTCCGCATGTTGCGCATATGACCGATCATCCAGCATGGCCCGCACCATCCGCGCCACGCGGACCGGCGTGTACGCGGCTTTCTGGATGACGCGCGCCACCCGCAACCGGCTCATGCGCCGCGCGTTGTCCGGCTGGTCGTGCGAGTAGGGCATGATGAGCATGGGCCTGCCCGCCCGCAGGCACTGCGCCGTGGTGCCCACGCCTCCCTGGTGCACCACCAGCGACGCCCGCGGCAGCAACGCGGAGTAGGGCGCATACTCGGCCACGCAAATGGACGGGGGCAGCGAGTGCGCCGGCCGGTTGCGCGGATCCGTGCCAATCAGCAGCACCGCGCGCATGCCCAGCTCCATTGCGGCCCGCGCTGAAACAGCGTAGAAATTTCCCGCCGCCAGCACGGCCGCGGAGCCCAGCGTAAACACCACCGGCGGCGGCCCGGCCTCAACAAAGGACTTCAACTGGGGCGGCAGCTCCGCGTTGCCCGCGTCAGCGTCATAGAAGCAGAAGCCGGTGACCAGCGTGTGCGGCGGCCAGTCTTTCTGCGGCACGCCCAGCACATGCGAAAACAAGGCCAGCACCAGTTGCGGCGAGTGCTTGGCGTCAAACAGGGGATTCGAGCCGCGCGGCAGCCCCAGCTCGCGCCGCAGCGCGAAGATGGGCTGCGGCCATGTGCGGCTGGCCACCCTTGCCAGGTATCTGATGCCGTGGCCCATGGCCGGTATCACCGTGTCCACCTTGGCCAGCCACGGAAAGGGCGGCAGCACCGGCGGATCGTAGGCCGAGAAGAACGACAGCGGCGCCAGCACATAGCTGGCCCAGGGAATCCCTGTCACCTCCGCCACCAGGGGCCCGGCGTAGTTCAGTTCGCCCAGCAGCATCAGGTCGGCGCGCTCCGGCTTGGTCGCCGCCGCGAGCAGATCGTCATAGGTCTGCCGCAGCACGGGAAAAAGAAAATCACGCAGCCCGTGCTCGGTGCCGTGCCGGATGTCGTAGATCATCTCGGCGAGCACGCTGTTGGAGGGGTCAATGTCGGGACGGATGGCGCGAAACTCCAGCCCCAGCGGCTGAACCCGGGGCCGGTAGACGCCGGGCAGCGCCATCACCGGCACGTGCCCGCGGCGCTTCATCTCCAGGGCCAGGGCCACCAGCGGATTCACGTCGCCCAGGGTGCCGATGTTGGAAAAGACGATGCGCACGAATCCGCCCCTCAATGCCGATGAGCCAGCAGCTATGAGGGTACTGCATCGCGGCAGGAGCTGCTTCAGCCTCATTTAATCTTGCCGCATCCATAATGGCATCGGAGATACTGGCGCCATGCGCGTGCTGCTTGTGGAGGATGAGGTTCGCCTGGCCGACAACCTGTGCGCCGCCCTGCGCGACGGCCCCGGGTTTGCCGTGGACTGGGCAGCCGACGGCGAAGCCGGCGACGACTTTGCGCGGGGCGCCGTCTATGACCTCGTCATCCTCGACCTGATGCTGCCCCGGCTTGACGGCCAGGGCCTGCTCAGGCGCATGCGCGGCCGCGGCGATCGCACGCCGGTGCTCATCCTCACCGCGCGCGAGGGCAGGGAGTCCATCATAGCGCTGCTCAACGCGGGCGCTGACGACTACCTGGCCAAACCCTTCGACCTCGGCGAGTTGCTGGCCCGCGCCAAGGCTCTTATTCGCCGCGGCAAGGGCACGGCCCACCCCACGCTCACGGCGCTTGGCCTCAGCGTCAACACGCTGGAGCAAACCGTGCATCGCGCCGGCGGGCTGGTTGACCTGTCGCCCACCGAATACCGCATTCTTGAGTACCTGATTCACCACCCGCGCAAGATTGTGAGCAAGCGCGAGCTGCTTGAGCACCTCTACGACTTCAACTGGGAGCACCACTCCAACGTGATCGAGGCGCACGTATCGAACCTGCGCAGGAAGCTCGAGGCCGCGCATCCCGGGTCCGCCCCCATCATCGAGACCATGCGCGGCCGCGGCTACCGCCTGTTTGCGGAGCGGGAGCGATGACCGGCGCGCGCCGCAGCATCGCCTTCCGGCTCATCGCCGCCGTGCTGCTCGTGGAGCTGGCATCCGCCGTGCTCGTCATCGCGCTCTCCTGGGGATATGAGCGGCACGCCCACTTTCGCGCCTTCGACGTCATGCTCCGCGGCCGCGCCGACTCCGTGCTCGGCGCCGTGCAGGACGCGGAAGATGCCGCCGACAACGTGATGCTGGACAAGGCTGATCTGCATCTGCCCGCCGACGACATCTATGAAGTGTGGGATGAAAGCGGGCGGTTGCTGGGCCGCACATCGAACTGGCCCGGCACCGGCGGCACCATCCCCATGCCGCCGCGAGACGGCTACTCACGCATGATCGTCAATCAGCGCCACTATCGCGTGCTTCGATTGCGCGGCTCGCGCATTGTCGATCCCGATGAGCGCGGCGGAGGCAAGCTGCGCCAGGTCACGGTCCTCTATGGCGCGCCCACGCGGCACCTGTGGCATGCCATTGTGGGCACGGTGGAGGTTTACGCCGCGGGCAGCCTGCTGCTGCTTTTTGTCACCGGGCCTCTCATCGCATGGCTGCTCCACCGCGGCCTGCAGCCGCTGCGCCAGCTTGCCGCGCTTGCCGGCCGCGTGACGGTGGACGACTGGCAGTTCTCGCCGCCGGCCAGCGCGCACACCACCCCTGAACTCGCTCCGCTGACCCACGCCCTTGAAAGCGCCCTGCAACGGCTGGAGCGCGCCTTCACGCAGCAGCGCACCTTCGTCTCAGATGCGGCGCACGAGCTCAAGACCGCCGTCGCCGTCGTCAAGTCGTCACTGCAACTGCTCGTGCTGAAGCCGCGTACCGCGGAGGAATACCGGCATGGACTTGAGCGCTGCCTTGCCGACACCGGCCGCCTTGAGGACCTCGTCGCCAAGATGCTCACCCTGGCCCGCGTTGAAAGCGGTGCGGCCGCAGCGGCCCTGCCTGCCCGCAGCGACATCAACCACTGCGTGCGCCAAACCGCCGCGCAGCTCTCCACCATCGCCGCCCAGCGCGGCGTGCGGATGAGCCTCCCGGAGCAGGACGCACTCCTGCCTGTCGCGCTCACCGCGGAGGATTGCTCGCTGCTCGTCTCGAATCTGCTGCTCAACGCTCTGCAGCACAGCCCGGCGGGATCAACCG
Source organism: Occallatibacter sp. (assembly GCA_035692885.1). Taxonomy (GTDB): domain Bacteria; phylum Acidobacteriota; class Terriglobia; order Terriglobales; family Acidobacteriaceae; genus Telmatobacter. The sequence continues at coordinate 3,571 of DASSHM010000071.1, read as the reverse complement.
CAGCGATTCGCCTCGCTTCAACCGGCTCAACGGCAGAACTGGTGGTTGAAGATCGTGGCGAAGGCATCGACCCCGCCGCGCTTCCGCATGTCTTCGACCGCTTCTATCGCGGCGATCCGTCGCGCGCCCGCGCCACCGGCGGCACCGGACTCGGCCTCGCCATCTGCAAGGGGATTGTGGAGAAGGCCGGCGGCTCCATCGCCATCGCGAGCGTGCCCGGGCAGAGCACCACCGTCACGGTCAGCCTGCCCACAGCGTAAAGCCGTGCTTCACCAGCCGCCTTCAGCTTTTCTTAAGCCGGCGGTGGAACAATACTTGCGCCGGTGAATCCTGCAGTTCGCCGAGTCCCACAATGGAGCATCCCATGACCAACCTGCGCCGCGCTTACCTGCTCTCCTGGCCTATCGCCGTAGTGGTTCTGCTTTTCGGCATGCTGGCCGTTCCTTTGCCACTGGCCGCGCAATCGCCCTACCGCGTCCTGCACCGCTGGCAGGTGGGTGGCGACGGCTGGTGGGACTATCTTCACGTGGACTCCGCCGCGCACCGCCTCTACATTGCGCACGGCGATCATGTCGCCGTGGTGGATACGCGCACCGGCAAGGAAATCGGCAACATGACCGGCTTTAAGGGATTGCACGGCGTCGCGCTCGACACCGCGGGCCGGTTCGGCTACGTCTCCGACGGCGGAGCCAACGAGGTTGTTGTGTTCGACCGCGCCACGCTGGCCCGGGTGGCCGCGATTCCCGCCGGAACCAACCCGGACGGCATCCTGTTTGATCCAGCCACGCAAACCGTGTGGGCCTTTAACGGCCGCAGCCACAACGCCACGGTGATTGACGCAGCCACGCGCAAGGTGGTGGCCACCATCGCCCTGCCTGGCAAACCGGAGTTCGCCGTCTCCGACGGCAGGGGCAACATCTTCGACAACATTGAAGACAAGAGCGAGGTCGTCCGCATCAACGCGCATGCCCACGTCATCACGGCCACCTGGCCGGCGGGCTGCGAGTCGCCATCCGGCCTCGCGCTTGACGCCGCCGGACGCCGCCTCTTTCCAGTCTGCGACGGCAATAAGATGTCCGTCCTCGACGCCAACACCGGCAGGCTGCTGGCCACCGCGCACATCGGCGACGGCCCTGACGCCGCCCGCTGGAGCGCTGCGCACAAACTGGCCTTTGCCTCCTGCGGCGAGGGCGTGCTCTCGGTCGTGGACGCCTCCAAACCCGGCTATCCCACCATCCAAACCCTGCCCACCGAGCGCGGCGCGCGCACCATGGCCTACGACGCCGCCACCGACCGCATCTATACGGTTACGGCAAAGTTTGGGCCGCGTCCCAAGCCCACTCCGCAGAATCCCTATGGCCGCCCGGCGATGCTCCCCGGCACCTTCACAGTCATTGTGATTGGCCGCTGATCTCCCGGACCCAATGCTCCGCGCCCGCCTTTGCGGTATCCTTTTGCCGCAGGGGTGTGCACGCCGGCAGGCCGCGGGACTCCTGAACCGCCATGAAATTGCTGCTCATCGTCTTTGCGGCCATCGCCGCCGTCGTGGTAGTGGGGTCGTTCTACGCCGACTACAAACTGCGCCAGTGGATGACCGCGCGCCGCCGCGACCGAGAGCATCGTCAATAACATCAGCCAGGTCCGCCGTCTGCGGCCGCCCGCCCGCGTGCCCCGCTGCAACTTTCCCGCCGCCCGGCCGTTACAATCAATGAGAGGGGGCCGTCCAATCCTCATGCACCGTTTGTTCGCCCATCATATCTCCGCATTGCGCCGCGCTGGCCTGCTGCCGGGGCTTGCCATAGCCGTGTTTCTTATGGCGTTGGCGGTTCCCGCGCGAGCTCAGGCTGTTCCCCAGGCCACCACGCCCGTGCATGACCCGGCGGCGCTCAAGCCGCCCCCGGGCGCCCGCGTGGCCATTGTTGAATTCGAGGACATGGAGTGCCCGGACTGCGCCCACGCGAATCCCCTTCTGAAAGAGGCGGCCGCGAAATACAACATCCCCTGGGTGCGTCATGATTTCCCGCTTCCGTTCCACGCGTGGAGCTTTAACGCCGCGGTGAATGCGCGCTGGTTCGACACCCGGAGCAAAAAGCTTGGCGACGAGTACCGCGACGCCGTCTTTGCCAGCCAGTCCTCGATTTACAGCAACAACATCCTGCGTGACTTTACACAGAAGTTTGCACAGCAGCACGGCATCGCGCTTCCGTTCGCCATGGACCCGCAGGGCAGGCTCGCCGCCCTGGTCAAGGCCGATTACGCGCTCGGCCAGCGCATCGGCATTGAGCACACGCCCACCATCTGGATTGTCACCAACGGCAGGCAGTCCGCGCCGTTTGTCGAGGTCGTCGACCGCAGCCAGCTCTTCCAGATCATCGACCGCGCGCTGGCGCAGACGCGCAACGAAGCAGGGGCGAGGCCCGCCCGCCGCTGACTTGCGCAACCCTTTTGCCCGTCTGTAAGTAGTGCCGCAAGATCACCCAACCGGAGATGGACCCTGATGGCTCAATCGAATCTGCTTATCCGCATTCCAAGCCGCGCTCATGTTTCGATCCTGGCTCTGGCCTGCGTCGCGCTCTTCGCCGCCGCGGCTGCCCAGGCGCAGTCAGCCAACGCGCAATTCAACGACAACCCGGCGCTGCGCCCGCCCCCGGACGCCCGGGTGGCCATTGTCGAGTTTGACGACCTGCAGTGCCCCGCCTGCGCCCACGCCAATCCGCTGCTGGCGCGCGCCGCGGCCAAGTACAAGATTCCCTGGATCCGCCACGACTTCATCATCCCCTACCACACGTGGAGCAGGAACGCGGCCGTCCGCGCCCGCTGGTTTGACACCCGGAGCAAGACTCTCGGCGACCAGTACCGCAACGAGGTCTTCGCCAACCAGGCCAGCATCTACAACCGCAATAGCCTGGCTGAGTTCACCTCGCAGTTTGCGCAGCAGCACGGCATCTCCCTGCCCTTCGCGCTCGACCCCGAGGGCAAGCTCTCCGCGATGGTGGACGCCGATGTCGCGCTCGGCCGCGCTATCGGCATCCACCTGACGCCCAGCATCTTCATCGTGTCCAACTCCGCAAAGACGCCCTACATCTACGTGCAGAATCCCGACCAGGACCTTTATCGCGACATCGACCGCGCATTCTCCCTGTCGCATCCGGTGGAGTCAGACCGCGAAACCCGCTCGCCGCGCCACACCCAGCGCCGGCGCTGAAGCACGCCGGGGCCGCGCGCCCAAATTATCTAGCGTCTGGCTTAGTTTTGATTGCCTGAAAAGTCCGGCGGCGCCGGATTACTCCGCCGTCTGCGTGTGAATTGACACCAGCTCGGGCTTCTCCGCTCCGGCATCCGGCACCGGCAGTCCCGGCGTCACCATCCGCGTCTGCGGCGCGCGCCAGTGGTCAATGTAGCTGATGCGGTGCACGCAGCCGATGGTGCAGTTCGGCGCGCAGCTCTTGGCCGTGGTGAACTCGCGCTTCAGGTCCGCCCTGGTGTAGCCGGCAATGGGCACGCCCGGATACCCGCGCTGCTGGCTGCAATAGTGCACCAGCCCATCCTCGCAGATATAGAGATAGCGCGA
>DASSHM010000070.1:0-5027 GCA_035692885.1 Occallatibacter sp. | reverse complement strand
GCGGGCTCTGGCGGACCCTCCTCCAGAGCGCCGGTCTGCCTACGCCCTTCTTCCCAAAAGTTTCCCAAGTGACAAAAACGAAAAGAGGACTCTATGTCGAAGCATGAAGTAGCTGTCGAGCTTGCCGGTGGCAAGCGGCTGGTCTTTGAGACAGGCCGCGTGGCCAAGCAGGCATCCGGCGCAGCGCTGGTGACCACGGGCGAAACCGTCGTCCTGGCTACCGCTGTCGCCTCTCCCGAACCCAGGGAAGGCATCGATTTTTTTCCCCTCACGGTGGATTACCGTGAGTACACGTATGCGGGTGGACGCATCCCCGGCGGCTTTATCAAGCGTGAAGGACGCCCCAGCGAAAAGGAAATTCTCACCTGCCGCCAGATTGACCGGCCCATCCGGCCTCTCTTCCCCGAGGGATTCCGCAATGAGACGCAGGTCATCGCGCTGGTCTTTTCCGCTGACAAGGAGAATGACCCGGATGTCGTCGCCATCAATGCCGCCGCCGCAGCGCTGGCGCTGTCTGATATTCCCTTCAGCGCCACGGTGGGCGCGGTGCGCATCGGCCGCGTCAACGGCGAATTTATCGTCAACCCTACATATGCCGAGCGAACAGAGACGACGCTGAACATCATGGTTGTCGGTCACAAAGACGGCATCGTGATGATTGAGGCTGGCGCCAGGCAGGAGACCGAAGCCGTCATTCTTGAGGCTATTGAATTCGCGCACGGTGAGATCAAGAAAATTGTCGCCGCCATTGACGAATTGGTTGCGGCCGCAGGCAAGCCCAAGAGGGCATTTGCCGCACCGCAGTTCGACGAGGCCTACTATGCCGAGTTAAAGGCCAAGGCCGGCGCCCGCCTGGCTGATGCGCTTGACACCAAGACTCATGACAAGCTCGAGAGCTACTCCCTCGTCAAGCAAATCAAGGACGAGCTCGCTGCTGAATTGCCGGCGGACGATCCGGATGCAAAAAAGAAACTCTCGGCATCCTATGAAGCGCTGCGCGAGCGGCTTTTCCGCGAGCAGGTGACGAAGGACCGCATTCGCCCTGATCGCCGCGCCTTCGATGAGGTGCGGCCCATCGCGATTGAGACACGCGTGCTGCCGCGCACGCACGGCTCCGCGCTGTTTACTCGCGGCGAGACGCAGGCCCTGGTCACGGCAACGCTGGGCACCACCGACGACAGCCAGCGCCTCGAGAGCTTTGAGGGTGAAATGAGAAAAACCTTCATGCTCCACTACAACTTTCCTCCCTTCAGCGTGGGCGAAACGGGCCGGATGACCGGCGTAGGCCGTCGCGAGATTGGCCATGGGGCGCTGGCTGAGCGCGCAATTGCCGCGGTGTTGCCGGATGCCTCCGAGTCGCCTTACACCATTCGCGTGGTATCCGACATTCTGGAGTCGAATGGCTCCTCCTCAATGGCGTCTGTCTGCGGAGCCAGCCTTGCGCTGTTCGACGCGGGCATCGCGTTGAAGGGCTCCGTGGCAGGCGTGGCAATGGGACTGGTGAAGGAAGGCGATGACTACGCGATTCTCACGGATATCGCCGGTGCTGAGGATCACTACGGCGACATGGACTTTAAGGTTGCCGGAACCCGCAAGGGTATTACCGCCCTGCAGATGGACATCAAGATTGGCGGGCTCACGCGCGAGATTCTGCAGCAGGCGATGGAACAGGCACGGCGCGGGCGGCTCTTTCTCCTGGACAAAATGGATGCCGTGATCGACGGACCCAACCAGGAACGCTCGCAGTACGCTCCGCGCATCCACACGTTGCAGATTCCCACCGACAAGATTCGGGATCTCATCGGACCGGGCGGAAAGACGATCAGGGGCATCATCGAACAGACGGGCGTCAAGATTGATGTGGATGATACCGGCCGCGTGAATGTTGCCTCTGCCGACAGTGATGGGCTCAAGAAGGCGCTTGCCATCATCAACGACATCACCGCTGTGCCTGAGCTGGGCAAGACCTACCTGGGCAAAGTGGTTCGCCTGGCCGAGTTCGGCGCGTTTGTCGAGCTTTTCCCGGGTACCGACGGCCTGCTTCACATCTCCGAGATTGCAGAACATCGCGTGAAGGAAGTGAAGGACGAATTGCGCGAAGGCGACCAGGTCATGGTGAAGGTGCTGGCGATTGAAGGCAATCGCATCAAGCTCAGCCGCAAGGCCCTCATCAAGGAGCAACGCGCCAAACTGGCCCAAAGTGCTCCTGCCGAATCAGAGGAGGGCGAGCCTGAATCGCCGGTGGCATCGGCGCCCACGCCATCAAAGCTGCGCCATGAATTCGACGAGCGCCAGCCAAGTTCTAACCAGAGCACGATTCTGATTGAGGGCGGTGACGACTTCGACGAAGAGGAAGAGGAGTTCGACGAGGAAAACGAACCGAACTTTAATCGCGCTGATGGCACGCCCGTCGCCGCAGGTCCTGAGAGTGCAGGAGGAAGGCCTGTTGGCGGTCAGAATCAGAATCGGCGTCGCCGGCGTCGCCGTGGCGGCCGTGGACCCGGCAACGGCGGTGGCGGCCAGGGATAACCTCGTAGCCGAATGTACACAGTGGAGGCCCGGACATCGTCCGGGCCTCGCTGCGTTTGACATGACAGTCTCACCGCGCACGCCGTTCTGATTGTCCCGTTTTGGTTGCTCTCGCCGGATTGCTTCCTCGTGGCGCAGGGAGCGGAGCGCAGCTGGTCATGATTGCTACGCGGTACGCAGATTGTTTCGTGGATCAGGCGCGGGAACAGTTAGCCACGCAGCCTTGACCGAGTCGGTAACCCGGCATGAAATTGCTGGACATCGGAACATGCATTTCGCATACTCTTGAAACCATGGCAGCAAGCATGTACATCGTTGTCGAGGGCGACGACCCTGGATTTGACACCTTTGTGAATGGTCACGCATTGGCGAGAAATGAGGATGCTCTTGAGCGGCTCGCCGGGCACCTTGATATAAAACCACTCCTCGACTTTTTCTCAGCCGACATGAATTCCATGGCCCTGCTGCTTGAGCAGGGAGCAGGTGACCCTGATTGGACCGATCATCTCCCCCAGCCACAATGGTTCACGGCTGATGACGGTTTGGCCTCGGTGCGCCCTCTTATCGGATTCCTGCGGACGTCGCCTGCTGCTCTCGGAACCGACACCGCCACCGTTCTCTACGAGCTGAAGGAGTTTGAACGCGTGCTCGCAAAGACGCAGCAGTACGGATTGCGGTGGCACCTGGCCGTCAGTTGGCGCTGAACATGTTCTGAGTTGCTGCGTCCCATGGCGGATGCCCTGAGTCGATGCGATCAGCAGCAAGCGGTAATCCGCATTCCGCAAGCAAGGCTGCACATATTCAGGAAACGCCATGGGACTTCCCACGGCCTCAGTCAACCAGTGCTTCCGATTCGCGTGGGGCAAACACATTGCCCATCCGCTTGATCTCCGCGCCTACGCTGCGCAGCTTTTCTTCAATGCGTTCGTATCCGCGGTCCATGTGGTAAACGCGGTCCAGAATGGATTCGCCTTCGGCCACAAGTGCTGCCAGAACCAGAGAGGCTGAGGCGCGCAGATCAGAACACATGACCGCTGCGGCAGACAGTCGCGACGGGCCGCGGACGGTGGCGGTTCGTCCATCCACGCGGATGTTCGCGCCCATGCGCACCAGTTCCTGCACATGCATGAAACGGTTTTCGAAGATGTTCTCCCTCACCTGGCTCGTGCCCTCGGCCTGCGTGGCCAGCGCCATGTATTGAGCCTGCATATCGGTCGGGAATCCGGGATACTCCTCAGTGGAGATATCAGCCCCTCTCAGCACGCTGCCGGGGCGTACTCTCACTGCATCCGGACCGGCAAGGTCGATACGCACGCCGGTCTCCTTAAGCGTCGAGATCACCGCGCTCAGATGCTCCGGATTGCAACCGGCGACCACCAGATCGCCGCCGGTAATCGCTCCGGCGATCAGATATGTACCGGCCTCAATCCGGTCAGGGTGAATCCGGTGATGCGCGCCGTGCAAACTGCTCACCCCTTGTACGCGGATGGTCGGACTTCCTGCTCCTTCAATTCGGGCGCCCATTGCGGCCAGCAGTGCCCCGAGATCACTTACCTCCGGCTCGCAGGCGCAGTTCTCCATCAGTGTTTCGCCTTCGGCAAGCACCGCCGCCATCAGCAGATCTTCTGTTCCTGTAACAGTGATCTTGTCAAAGACCACGTGGGCGCCCCGCAGGCGGTCAGCACGGGCTTCAAGGTAGCCGTGCTGTTGCTCAATCCCCGCTCCCATGCGCTCCAATCCCTTGATGTGCAGATCGATCGGGCGTCCTCCAATGGCGCATCCCCCGGGCATTGCCACGCGGGCAAAGCCCGTGCGGGCCACAAGGGGCCCGAGCACCAGGGAACTTGCCCGCATGGTCTTGACAATTTCGTAGGGCGCCACCGGGTCGCCGAGCGTTCGGCAATTGATTGTGACGCGGTGTGCATCGTCTCCGGAACCCCGCTCCACGGCTGCGCCCATCGAAGTAAGAAGGCGCGCCTCGGTGTCGATGTCACGCACCAGCGGGATATTGTCGAGAATAATTTCGTCGTCGGTGAGAATACCGGCGGCCATGCAGGGCAGGGCAGAGTTCTTGGCGCCCGAAATGTGCAGGGTGCCGGCCAGCGGATTGCCCCCGCGAATGACGAACTTATCCATGGCGTCGAGGCTTACAGTTCGAGCACGTTGTCCTCGATGGCGAGACGGACATTGCCATCGGATTTTGCCAGGCGGCGCACCGCCTCGGGCTTGTCCACCCTGGCCTTGAGCATCACCAGTGCGACCGGGACGCTGCGTCCTGCGCTCTTGATGGTGTCCACTGCGGTGGCCCGGTCAATGCTGCAGGCGCTCATCAGGATGCGGATGCCGCGCTCCACCAGTTTTGAGTTCTGCATGTGTACGTTGACCATGAGATTCTCATACACATAGCCCAGGCGTGTCATCGCCCCGGTGGTAATCATGTTCAGAACCATCTTCTGCGCGGTTCCGGCTTTCATGCGCGTGGAGCCGGAGATGACCTC
>DASSHM010000069.1:0-5883 GCA_035692885.1 Occallatibacter sp. | reverse complement strand
TAGCCGCGATCATTAATACGCACCACCACCGATTTGTGGTTGGTGAGGTTCGTTACCCTGACCACGGACCCGAAAGGCAGGTTGGGGTGGCAGGCAGTCATTGCATTCATGTCAAACTGCTCGCCGCTGGCCGTCGTCCGGCCGTTGAACCGGGGGCCATACCAGGACGCAACACCATGCAGCAGAGCCTGTTGCGGCTGGCTTACATTCACCGGCGTGGGTTGTGCCACTGCGGACGCAACCGGCGCGCTCTCCACCGGCACGGTGAACTGCGCATCCGCGTGCACCGCCTGGGTGGAAAGTGACAAAATCACCCAAACCAGTCCGGCGCTGGTTGCCCCCACCAGGGTCCAGAAGGGCACAGGAGCATTCGGGTTCAAGTTGCTCAGGAATTGTCGCATTCGCATTCTCCCATTTTACTAATTGGGCACCTGCACCATCAACCGTTAACCAGAGAGATAACAGGAAAATTTGTGCTCTCGTGGCTGGCTGCCGCAGGCTTGAATCAGTAACCCTTTGCTGAACTACGACTTACAATTCGCACAAAAATAGGTGCAAATCTCGTATCGCGAAGTGGGGGAGAGAATGATGCCGAAGACGGTTGGGTACCGGAAAAACCTGCCCCGGCCCCGGCCGCTGGCAAGGTCAGGTTAACATTTGGCGGCCACTGTTCAAGTCAAATGTCTCCGGTGGCCCGGTACCAATCGCGGTTACCCGCCTGCAGGGGTAACCATGCATTCCGCCTTTGCGTGGAATTAACCGCCTTCCTGCTAATGTGGTTCCAGAGTCCCGGATAGGGCTTTCTGGAGGGGAGCATCCATGCAGACGAGCGCGGAAGGATTGGATCTGATCCGGAGGTCGGAGGGATTTCGCAGCCAAACATATCTGGATCCCGCAGGTTATCCGACCATTGGGTACGGCCATCGCCTGGTCCATCCCGAGTGCTTTCCCGCCGGCATTGATCAGCGAAAGGCCGAGACGATCCTGCTGGGTGATGTGGCAGAAGCCGAACGGGCCATTCAACGCCTGGTCAAGGTGCCCCTGACGCAGGGCCAGTTCGACGCACTGGTCGACTTTACATTCAATCTGGGGGCTGGCTCGCTCGCCGGTTCAACGCTTCTGAAAGAATTGAATTCCGGCAACACCGTGGCAGCGGCTGCTGAGCTCCTCCGCTGGGACCACTGTGGCACACACGAAGCGGCCGGTCTCAAAGCGCGGCGCGCGGCAGAGGTGGCCCTTTGGAATGCGGCTGTCTCCGCCGGTCAGGCTGCCTGATGTGTTCAGACGGACTGGCCCGGATTCTCCAGTTCGCTCACTTCCAACCGCTCGTCAGGCCGCAGATAACCCTTGCGCCGGAACCAGTCTTCCATGGCCGGTTGCAGCCGCTCCAGGGGAACACGATATCCGGCCTCAAGAAGGCCATCCCCCGCAGGAAGCGTGTCATCAAAAACGGCGTGGTTGGTGAAGTTTCGCATGGCAAAGTTGTCAATCCAACGCACGGGGCAGGCATGCCGCTCACCGGTCGAGTCGATTCTTTCCACTGCAAGACGCCGCGCGAACATGCTCTCACTCCATTGTGCTTTCATACCGGGTACCAGCGTTCGGCAAAGGGCTGAAAAGCCTGCATGTTTGGTGTGAACCCATGCTATACCTAATCCAGCGACCACCTCCCCCCGGAGCCGTGGCTTTCTGGTCCCAGGAGAACCACAGAATGTTCCAGTTCGTCCTTCAGTGGCTGCTCAGCACCATTACCTTCATGATCGTGGCCAATGCTCTTCCGGGCTACTCCCTCGATAACGGGCCGTGGGAGGCAATGCTGGCTGGCGTCGTAATCGGCTTTTTCAATGCTCTGCTGGGCGCTGTGTGCCGGGTCATCACTGCCCCGGTAGTTCTCATACTCCTTGCCATCTTCATGTTCTTTGTGAATACGGTGCTGATCCTTGTGGCATCGCATTATCTGGACGGACTCAATGTAAGCGGGACTGAGACTGCTGCCTGGGGCGCCCTCATCCTTACGGGTCTCGATGCGGCTTTCCGCATCCTGCAAAGGCCAAATTAGCCAGAACATTGTTTTGAATGTGTCCGCGGCGGATGTTCCGGCGGGACGCTACTTCTTCACATGCTCCGTGGTCCGCGCCGGGCCTCCGCGATGCAGGCGGTCCTGTTTCTTTGTGCCCCGCCTGCCGTCCTGAACCGTCTTATCCATCTTTGGAGTCTTCAGCGACGTACCATTCGCTTCCTGATCCCCGGGCTTCACTGGCTTCGCGGCGGGACGGGACAGAACCGGTCCTTGCAACGTCTGCGGAGCGCGCATGGCGCCGGCAGTCGAAAAACCACCCGAAGCATGCATCTGGGGCACCGGCATCACATTCTCCACCTGCGCGGGCTCCACCCGTGAAAACACTGCCCATCCGCTCCCGGCCACGATCACCACAATGGCTGCGGCGGCGAAGCCTCGCGACCACCGGCTGTGCAGCCATTCTCCCGGTACCGGCAAAAACGCCAGCCGGCCTGAGCGCTCAACTGCCCGCGATGCTTCACCGAGGCGGGCCTTCACCCGGGACTCAATCCCTTCAGGAGCGGGCACGCGCGCCATCAGCCGCAGCGTCCGTTCCACATCCGCGTACTCATCGGCTCTGCCCCTCGGCGATGACATGTCATGGGGAGGATTCATCTCAGGCTCCTCGAGTGGTCGAGCAGGCCGGACATGAGGTTCCTCGCCCTGAACAGCCGCGAACGCACGCTCGACTCAGTGATTCCCAGCACCAGGGCAATCTCAACGCTGGAGAGTTCCTCAAAGGCCGACAGGACCAGGACCTCACGCTCTTTTGCGGGCAACTGGTCCACGCAGGCCAGTACGTGGCGGTGGTGCTGGGCCGCGGCCGCGCGCTCCTCCGCCGTCAATCCATCGGCCGGCAGAATGCGAGCCAAGTCTGCAATGTCATCGGTTTCAGGACGTGTCTTCGAGCGGCGCTTGCGGTCCAGCACGATGTTCCACACAATGCGGACGAGCCAGACCCGGTGGTCGCGCACCTCTGAGAGCGTTTTGCGGTGCCGCAATACACGCAGAAACGTCTCCTGCACCGCGTCTTCAGCATCGGCTGCGTTGCGGAGCACTGAAAATGCCACACGATAAAGCGTGGTGGCATAGGTTTCCACGAGGCCGGCGATTGCCTGCTCTTCCGCGTGCTGGCGCATCACGTCATGCACGGCGCTGCGCGGAATCTCCATCCAGGCTGGGAATGCAGTCGAGGAAGCGCTCATATCTGAACAAGACGCAGCCTGCCCGCGAAATGCTCATTGTGAAGAGCCCTCCCCGGCAAGGATCACGGCGGACCCGGCCCCTACTGCCCCGAGGCCAGCCGTTGGGCGGCGATGGAGCCGGCCGCGCCGTCCTTGTCAGTATCTTTCACCTTGGCCCACAATGCCTTGGCCTGCTGCAACTTGCCCGTTGCCGCATACAAATCGGCCAGATCAAGCTGGGCCACCGCCGCTGATACGGTAACCGAAGGCTTTGCAATCACGGCATTGTAAAGGTTGATGGCCTGCGCATCGCGGTTGGTCTGGTGATAGAGCCCGGCCAATGCCACCTTCGCAAGGTTGGAAATATTGTGATTCCAGGAGTCCGCGGCGACCTTCAGCTCCTTCTCGGCCGCGTCATTCTTTCCCAGATCCGTATACGTCACGCCTGCAAAGTAGTGGGCCCTCGCGCCGGAAGCAGACCATCCATACTTTTGCGCAACCGCTACAAACTGCTCATTGGCCGCCTGCGAGCGCTCCGCTGAGGTGGCATACTCTCCGGTCAGTTTGGGGGCTCCCGGCTCTGCGAGCGGAGCGGTGTAGGCGTCGAGCGCCGCGCCCAGCGCGTCGCTTGCGGCAGCCGAGCGCACATTCCAGAAAATCAGCGCTCCCAGAGCCACGACAATCACTATGCCGGCAGCGACCACCCATCGCGTCACGATGGCGCGATGGCCGCTCAGCCAGGTCACGCTTGTCTTGGTGGCCTGCGCAAATTTATCGCCCTTCAGCGCGTGACGAGTTTGTGTATCCACGATTTCTACCTGTCCTTGGTTGAGAAACTTGCAGGAGGGTGCTTACCGAGGGGCACTGCAACTGCAACTCTTCAAGTTTATCAGCGCGCCAACTTGAGAGTCCATACGAAGCCAGCCTCAATTTGTGAGTGGCGATTAAGGGCCGTTGCGCCTGGGGCTCGCGGAAGCGCCTGGCTGCGACAACGGACCTGACCGGCTTGCCGCGGCCGGGTCAGCACGATACGCTGGAATTATGTATGAGGATTTCCATGTAACGGACCGGTGGACTGGCGAAGACCTGCGCTGCCGCTGGAAGGCCACCATTGTGGCCATTGCCACCCGCCACGCAGACGCCGTTGACGTGCGCTTCGAGGTAAATGATCGTCCCATGTGGATTGCCCTGCCGTGCACCGCCTGGGTGGAGCAAAAGAAGCGTTCAGGCAAGGTCATCACCGATCAGCTAACGGCGCAGATCGCCGGCCGGTATCTGAAGCAACTGATTGAAGAGGGCTTTGACTCCAGCCGTGAAGTCTATACCATGAGCGTGCCCGAGGTGCTTGAGCATCTCGATGCGGTGGTTGAAGAGGCGAAGGCGCAGGGCTTTATCCCTCTGCTGCCCGTCGGCATCTGAGGCATGGAACACACGCCATCCTCCCGGCAGCTTTCCAACAGCTTTGGAAGGCGCAGGCCGTTGAATCTACTCCTGTGAGCTTATCTTTTTTGTCTTGCTAATCTCCCGGGCCAGGTCCTAATCTATGTCCCACCTTTAAGGAGGACGCCGTATGGGACATGGAATCATTGCTTGGATTGTGATTGGAGTGATTGCCGGCTGGATTACCGGAAAGCTGATGAAGGGCTCCGGTTACGGCTTTTTTCTGGATATGATCGTGGGCCTCATCGGCGCACTGATCGGCGGTTTTCTATCCAGCCACCTCGGTTTTGGCGGGGTGGGCGAGCACGGCCTGATTGTGAGCATCATCATCGCGGTGATTGGAGCAGTGATCCTCACCTGGCTGATTCGGCTCTTCACGCGCAAGAAATCATGACCCGGCAAAGGCTGAATCTCATCAGGCTTGAATCCTGGAAACCCCAGCGAACAGCAATAAGGCCATGCCGTTGTGGCATAGCCTTATTGCGGTCTATATTGCCGGCGATCACCTAATCTCCCACACAGTTACCCGTGCAGTACCATCGGCCCAGCGAGGCTTAACTTCCGTGTTCGGGATGGGAACGGGTGATCCCTCGCAGTATGGTCACCGGCAAACTTTGGAGGCGCTTGGCGGGTGGTTGCCCGCAGCCTGTCGCGCAGCGTCTGCGTCATGCGGGCAACTTCTCCCGGAGATTCGCAGGAACGCGCCGGCAATCTGGCGCCAGAAAAACCTGAAACATGCAACGAAATTGACTGGCCTACAAGGCTTGAAGAATGTCCGCGTTGCTGCGCGGAGTTAATTCTATGGACAAGCCAAACGGGCGATTAGTACTGGTAAGCTACACGCATTGCTGCGCTTCCACCTCCAGCCTATCAACCAGATGGTCTTTCTGGGCCCTTCAGGGAGATCTCATCTTGGGGCGTGCTTCCCGCTTATATGCATTCAGCGGTTATCACAACCGAACTTCGCTACCCAGCCGTGCCCTTGGCAGGACAACTGGAACACAAGAGGTTCGTCCATCCCGGTCCTCTCGTACTAAGGACAGCCCCCCGCAAATCTCCTACGCCCACAGCAGATAGGGACCGAACTGTCTCGCGACGTTCTGAACCCAGCTCACGTACCGCTTTAATAGGCGAACAGCCTAACCCTTGGAACCTTCTACAGCTCCAGGATGCGATGAGCCGACATCGAGGTGCCAAACC
>DASSHM010000068.1:0-4754 GCA_035692885.1 Occallatibacter sp. | reverse complement strand
GTCTTCTGTACGCGAACGACAGCCTGCCTCGAAGGCTGCTGGCAAAGCGCAGCCAGTGGAAACGCAAAAACCAGTACCATCGCAATGCGGTTCATGGGCCCCTCCTGTCAACCGCAGTCTTCGTACGACTCTGCACACGATGGTACACAAAAGTGTCAAGATACCCAGAACCCATTCCCCGGATGGAGAGTGGAGAAAGCAGCCGGAATGTGTGTAAGCCACACGGGTTTTGCATCAATCCATTAGCTTTACGCAGTAGAATGATTTTCATTTTCCCTGGATGCTGCTTCAGTGTGAGCACTTCAACATCACTGCATGGTGGACCCAAAACCCAACTCTGGCTTGTTCTGAGGCGCCATTCAAGCGCCGCGCACGGGGCGCGAAAACTGGCCCTTGGTTCCATCTGCTCACGGCGCATGTTGCCGGAAGCAACCCTCGCGGGCCCGGGTGTATCCAAGCGTGGAGTTTTTCGGATAAACTGGTGCGCAAGCATTTCTTGTGCTTCCAGAGTGCGTGCAGACAATGCCCTGCCAAACGAGATTCTGGCGCGTCGTGGTCCCACTTGTGCTCATCGCCGCGGTTCTGGTGATGACCGTGGGAGCCGTCTGCCACACGCATACCAACTGCTCGCCGGGCACGTGTCCATTCTGTCATCTGGTCATTGCGCCGTCCATGGCCGCAAATCCTGCCGATGTCATGATCCCGATTGGCGAAGGACCCCAGCCTCAGTCTCTTGATCTCGTCATCGGCGCTGTGCACCGCCAGATCCCTGCACGCGCGCCTCCCGCATAGGTTCAATCCCTGCCCTGTGCCCAAGTGGCACGCTCATGCCAGTCTGTGTCTCTCGTTGAGGAGGCTGATTGCCTATGCGCTTACAGCGTTTAAGTCCCTGCATCGTATTTGCCGCCGTGTATTTCATTCAACCTGCGGTTGCGCAGGCCCCGGCAGCGCAAGCTGCGTCGCCTCCTGTTGACGCACAGACTCTGGCCCAGAAGCCGGGTTCGGTGCTGATTACGCTCGACGAGGCCATTCAGATGGCACTCAAGCACAACCACGCTCTTCTCGCCGCCGGCACGCTTGTGCAGCAGGCCAAGGCGGAGGAGACCACGGCCAACCTGCGCCCCAACCCCGTGCTTCTGGCAGATTCGGATTTTCTGCCCGTCTTTCAGCCAGAAAATTTCAGCGCCGATTACCTCGACAATGTTGCGCAATGGGATCTTGGCATCAGCTATCTGTTTGAGCGCGGCAAAAAGCGGCAACACCGGCTGCAGGCCGCTCGCGACCAAACTGCCGAGGCTCGCTCCCAGTTGACGGATAGCGAGCGCACTCTCGCCTTTAACGTGGCTTCTCAATTCATCAACGTGGAACTTGCCGAATCGACCTTGGAACTGGCAAGCCAGGATCTGAAGAGCTTTCAAAGTACGGCGGAAATTGCCCAGGAACGCTACAAGGCGGGGGACATTGGCGAAGGCGATTTGTTAAAGATCAAGCTTCAGATGTTGCAGTTTCAAACCGACGTATCCGCTGCCGAACTGGCCAGAGCGCAGGGATTGTCGGACTTGCGTCAGTTGCTGGGATATGAATCAGTGGGAGAGAACTTTGATGTCGCCGGCTCTTTCAATTACCAGCCCGTAAAAGGAAATCTGGAAGACTTTCAGGCAACTGCTCTTCAGGACAGGCCCGACCTCAAGGCCGCGCAGCAGGGCATCACCGCCGCCAAAAGCCAGTATGCGCTGCAAAAGGCCAACGGTAAAAGGGATTTCACTGGGCAGATTAACTACACGCATCTCGCCTATCTCAACGACATCTCGCTTTTCGGACAGATTCAGTTGCCGATTTTCGATCGCAATCAGGGCGAGATTGCACGCTCCGGGTTTGCCATTACTCAAGCCGAGGAGCAGCAATTGTATGTGAGCGGACAAGTAATGACGGACGTAAGGGACGCATTTGAGAATCTGCGCGCCAATGACAGGATTGTCGGCCTTTACCGTTCCGGGTACCTCGACGAGGCGCGGCAATCACGCGACATCAGTCAGTACGCCTATCAGCGTGGCGCGGCCAGCCTGCTCGATTATCTCGATGCCGAACGCAGTTATCGCGCCACTCAGCTTGGCTATCGCCAGGCGCTCGCATCCTATCTGCTTGCAGTGGAGCAGTTGCGTGAGGCGGCAGGAACCAGGAGCATACCATGAAGATTCCAGTGAACACACGCTACGCGACGACGCTATGGAGTGCGGCAGGATTGGCGTTGATGCTCTGTATCACTGCGTGCAATGCGGGAGATCGCAAGCAGGCAAGTGATATGACATCCTTTTCCGCTGGTGCGTCCCAGTCTGCAACGCCGCAGCTCTTTACCATACCGCAGGATCAGATATCGCACGTGCAGGTCATCACGCTTCAGCCAACCACAATCAGGCGCGTCCTTCGCCTGACGGGAACGGTTGCCTTCAACTCGTTCAAGACCACTCCCGTAATTACCCAGGTTGGCGGGCCAGTAACAAGAATCATGGTAGTGCCGGGGGAGCATGTAAACGCGGGTCAGCCCATGCTCTACGTCAGCAGCCCCGATTATTCGCAGCTACTCGGAGCCTACCTGAAGGCATCGGACTCCTACCGGCTGGCCGCGAAGAGCTATGCCCGTGCGCAGGACCTGTACACGCATCACGCCATTGCAGAGCGTGACCTGGAGCAGGCGGAGTCAGACCGTAACCAGGCGAGGGCAGATATGGATGCAGCCACGGAGGGCATGAAGATCCTGGGAATCAAGAACCCGGATCAGTTGGCGAAAGCTCCCGTATCTGCCCAGTTGCCGGTGCTTGCGCCCATGGCCGGCGAGGTTGTGGAGCGCCTGGTATCGCCCGGCCAGGTTGTGCAGGCAGGACAGACACAGGCTTTCACCATCTCTGACCTGAGCACAGTGTGGGTTCTGGCTAATGTGTACCAGGCGGACCTTGCCAATGTCCGCCGCGGCGACGATGTCGTGGTTAAGACAGACGCATATCCGCAGAGCTTTCACGGAAAAATTTCCTATATTTCTTCCGGGCTTGATCCGAACACCCGAACGCTGCAGGCCCGCATTGTGGTGGATAACCCCGGCGAGAAGCTGAAGCGTGATATGTACTGCACGGTGACGGTTCAGGCAGGAACCCTCGCCAACGTCATTGCCGTGCCTGACGCCGCCATTCTGCGCGATGACAATAACGCGCCCTTCGTGTACATCGCCTATGCCGGAAATCAGTTTGGGAGGCGCGATGTGGTGCTGGGCGAGGCTCAGGACGGCCAAATCCGGATCCTGAAAGGCCTGGCGGCAGGTGACAGGGTCGTAACCGACGGCAGCTTGTTTCTTCAGTTTGCCAATTCACTGCAACACTGAGGAGATGTCTCGAAATGATTCATCGCATTGTGCAGTTTGCATTGAGGCAACGTCCGCTGATCCTGCTGCTGGTGGCCCTGATCACGGTGGCGGGAATCATCGCCTTCCATCGCATGCCGGTGGACGCCTACCCTGATCTGTCCCCGCCGGTGGTGGAGATTATCACCCAGTGGCCTGGTCACGCGGCGGAAGAGGTCGAGCGCCTGGTAACGGTTCCCACGGAAGTTGAGATGAACGGCGTTCCCAGGCTGTCCGTGATGCGCTCCATCTCGCTGTACGGACTTTCGGATGTCATTCTCACATTCAATGAAGGCACAGACAGCTATCTTGCGCGCGAGGTTGTCTTTCAACGTTTGAGCGACGTGACTTACCCGCAGGGGGTGACGCCCACGCTTGCGCCGCTCAGCAGCCCGTCGGGACTTGTGTACCGCTACGTTCTTGAGAGTCCCGACCGAACGCCGCAAGAGCTTAAAACCATCGAGGACTGGGTGGTTGAGCGCAGCTATAAACAGGTGCCTGGAGTCGCGGACGATTCGGGCTTTGGCGGCACCGTAATGCAGTATCAGGTGCTTTTGGACCCGGCCAGGCTTTATGCATACCACATCACCGTACCCACGGTGATCCAGCAACTGGCGGCCAACAATTCAAATGCCGGCGGCGGGTTCTACTCGCGAGGCGGCCAGTTCTATTACGTGCGGGGAATCGGCCTGATTCGTGACACCGATGACATCGGGAAGATTATCGTTGGCTCACGGAACGGGGTGCCGGTGCGCATCAGTGACGTGGGGCAGGTCGTCATCGGGCATGCTCCGCGCCTCGGACAGTTCGGATTTGGCAAGAATAATGATGCCGTCGAAGGCGTCATCATGATGCGGCGCGGCGAGCAGACCCAGAACGTGCTGAAGGGCGTTGAAGCCGAGACCCGCAGGTTGAATAGCGGCGTCCTGCCACCCGACGTCAAAGTGCGGCCTTACTATGACCGCAGCGATCTGGTTCAACTGACCATCGACACGGTTGAACATAACCTGATTCTTGGGATGACGCTGGTCCTGGTCGTCCTGATGGCATTTCTGGTCAGCATCCGTGCCGCGGTCATTGTGGCCCTGACCATTCCCTTGTCGCTGCTCTTCTCCTTTATCTTTCTGCACGCACAGGGAATCCCCGCAAATCTTCTCTCAATAGGTGCGATTGATTTTGGAATTCTCATCGACGGAACTCTCGTGATGGTGGAAAACATCTTTCGCGAGCTGGGTTTGCGGCACGGGCAAACCTACGACGTTGAGCAGGTCATCATCAGCGCGGCCAAGGATGTCGACCGCCCAATTTTCTACTCTGTCGCCGTCATCATTGCGGGCTATCTGCCCATCTACGCGCTCAGCGG
>DASSHM010000067.1:0-3031 GCA_035692885.1 Occallatibacter sp. | reverse complement strand
AGCATGATCAGGCTGTTGGTAAATTTCGGCCAGCCCTGGTGGAAGTTTGCCGTGCAGCATCCGAAGTTTGGCTCAAGGCCGTACAGATTGGATTCCGGACCATCGGTGACCCAAGGCTTGTGGTGCAGGCTGCACTCCACCTGGTTCGGCTCCTGGTTGTACTGGTGAGCCCACATATCATCGGTGAACGGTCCTGGGAGCGCGTTGAAGGCAAGCTTTTCAAGCCGGTCGCCGAGCGCGGCACTGCCTGTTATGGCGAGAGCCTGTTCGAGCGAAAACATGGATTCAACCACGGAGCAAAGTTCGGAGCCCTGCGATGGATCGCGCCCGGAGAGGTGCTCATCGCAGGAGAACATGCCGTTCGGCAGTCCGTGGTATCTATCCAATTCCGTAAGCATCTGCATGACGCCGCCGCGGTCAGCGGATGAGCCGCTGACCAGCGACCAGACCGCGCCGGTCTTCAGCGCCTGTGCATTGTTGACGCCATGCGTGGAGAGCGACAGGTCCTTCAGGCCGTTGCCCTGGTCAAGCTTGAGAAACTCGGCCGTGATCTTCTCTTTGTACTGAAAATTCGCATACTGAGCCATCCAGTCATGACCCTGCGCATGCAACAGCCGTGCCAGGCGCAGGAGTTGCGGTGAGCCGGTCCGGTTGTAGAGCCAAAGCACGCTGAGCAGCTCGTCCTGCCAGCGAAACTTGCCCCAGTCGCGCAGCGGGCGGGCAGGCAACTGCGTAAGCTGATAGGCAAAGTAGCGCTCCATGGCCGGTATTACGCGCGCATCTTGGGTGAGTTCCTGATATTGGGTGAGCGCTTTAAGCATCACGATGCGCGGCCACCAATCGTCGTTGCCCGCCGGCCCGATCATCCCGTCGGCAGCCTGGTGGGTCAGCGTCCACTCGATGAATCGCTGGGCCTTGGCTATGAGAATTTCGTCGCCGAGAAGATAGGCGAGCGGTACGAGGCCGTCGAGATAGTATGGGCCGCGCTCCCACGATTCACCGGCGCCTCCCAGCCAGCCGCTGTTTGGACCAACGTCGGCCCAGGTCTCATCCAAATGGCCAGTCAGTCCATTTGCCTGTATGCGAAGTTGCGCCGCGAGCCAGCCACGCGCGCGGATTGAGCCCAGCGGAAGAAGGTAGAAGGCGCTGGGTGCAAGCGGCTCCCGATTCTTTATGGCCGCAGAGGGCGTGGGAATCCTGTGGCCAGACGCAGAGCCGGCGTCACCGGCGTGCTGCAGAAAGCTGCTGACCGGCAGCGCGGGAGCCAGAGCAAGAAGTCCGGCATGACCCAGAAACTTGCGACGGCTGGTGGAAGTGGCGCGTGATTTGAGCGGCAAAATGAAACTCCTTGCTTAAAACGTGCGGTCATCTTACCCAATTGGTATTGATGGCGCATAGTCGGGCCGGCCAGCAGGCGGGTGACGATTGACTCGTCGCGTGGCTCGCGAAGCGCGGGCACGGGACACTTTCGGCTATTTTCCCGGGTGCAGATGCATTGTAAGAAAGCGGATATAAATGTTCCAATCCGTGGGCACCATGCCGTGTCCGCCATCATGCATGTAGTATGCAAGGTCGTGCAGAATGGGCTCGCCCGCGGCTGGCCAGATGTCTGTGCCGAGCCCCTGCCTGCCGAGCAGTGTGTAAACAGGCCCTGCCGCCACTTCAGCCAGAAACTCTCCCTCGGGGTCTGACCACCGATCGGTGCTGCCCGTCTGCAGCAGAAGAGGGCGCGGAGCAATCAGCGCGATCAGCAGATTTGCATCCATGGGCGCGTTGTCAGGGAATCCGGAATACTTCGCGTAGTTGGCGGCAAACTGGTAGGGAAAACGCGACGGCGCGGTGAGGTGCGCGATGGTTTCGCCATAGTTACGATGGCTCAGCGCGGCGCCTCCCTCGCCGGAGCAACTGGCGATGACGGCGGCAAACCGCTGGTCATGCGCTCCCGCCCACATCACGGTTTTTCCCAGGCGCGACACTCCGTGGATGGCGACCCGGGTGGCATCGATGGACTTGTCGGTCTCGAAGTAGTCCTGAACCCGGCTCATGCCCCATGCCCACGCGGCGATTGCACCCCAGTCATCGGGTGCTCGCTGGGTCTGGCCCGGGTTGAGATAGCGCGCGCGGATCCCATTGCTGAAGCCCGCTGCATAGTCGGGATCCACATCACCGTAGTAGAACGTGGCGACACCAAATCCCGCATCGAGCAGGGCGGCAGCATTGATGCGACCAAACCCGCGACCCTTGGATGGCGCCACCAAGGTGTTGGTCTTTGGGTTCCATACCCTGTGCGGGATAATGCCCGGATCGTCCACAGCGTTCTGGATTGCACCGAAGTTGATGGAAAAAAACATGGGGACCGGCTTGCGGGCAGCAGCCGGAAGATAGACAAGCAGATGAATCCGTGGCCAGCCGGGATCCTTTGAGAATGAAATGGTGATCTGCTTGCGGATTGCCTTGCCGCCGAGCGCGGGCGTTCCCTTGTCGGTCACATCGAAGTGCTCATAGGCAGGCCGGCCGGGATCACGGCCGAACTGGTCATCTTCAAACAGGCGCTCGATTTCTGGCCGCCGCCGGGTGAACCACTCCCGCGCGGTGCTCACCGGTGCGCCATTGCTGAATGTGAGAGGATCAGCCAACGTGTACGCGCCGGCCTTCGCCTCGTCATAGTTCACGGGAATGCCCGCGACGACAGTTGGGTCCGGCGACGGAGCCTTCTGCGCAGGGAGGCTCAAAGGGAAAATCAGCAGTCCGCAAAGAAATGCCGTGGTCAGCTTCATCGCAAAGCTCCTGGTTGAAGTATCGAGATTGCTGAGAAACGGAACCCAGCCCAGATGGTCCACTACGATTGTAGCCAACTTGTTCCCGCGTGCAATCGCATGGCGCTGCACGCTGCGCATACCTGCGGTCCGGTATAGTGAGATGGAGACATGTCATCCACAACCCTTCCCAAAGCCGTCCTGATTCATTTCTCAGGGCCTGACCGGCCCGGAATTACCGCTGCACTGACGCGAACGCTGACGCGTTTTGATCT
>DASSHM010000066.1:0-8711 GCA_035692885.1 Occallatibacter sp. | reverse complement strand
GTCAGGACCGGTGCGGCTGGGAGATCGAGTGGATGTGCAGGCAAATGCCTGCATCGACCGCGCAACGGTGGGCGCCACGGAGATTGGCGCAGGCACGAAGGTGGACAATCTGACGCAGGTGGGGCACGGATCGCGCGTGGGTGAAAATACGCTGCTGTGCGCGCAGGCAGGATTGGCGGGATCCTCCGTGGTGGGCAGTAATGCAATTCTTGCCGGGCAGGCGGGAGTCGCCGGGCACTGCACGCTGGGAGACGGCGTGATTTTAACCGCGCAGTCGGGCGTTTCTCATGATGTGCCGGCGGGCAGGATGGTTTCCGGTTCACCAGCATTTGACAACCGGGTCTGGCTGCGCGCCGTAGCGGTGTTTCAGAGGCTGCCTGAGTTGCTGAAGCGCGTAGACCGCGTGGAGAAAAAGCTGGGCGGCGAAAGGGGACGGGAATGAGGGGGTTGCGGTGGCGGCTCGCGTTTGCCCTGCTGCCGGCCGCGGTACTGGCGGCGGGATGCCACTCATACCAGGTGGATTCGACGGTGGAAAACCGCACGGGGGAGGCCATCAAGCTGCTTGAGGTGGACTATCCGAGCGCCAGTTACGGCACCAATTTTCTGCCCGCCGGCGCGAGTTACAGCTACAGGTTCCAGATCCGCGACAGCGGTCCCATCAAAGTGCAATACACCGAGACGAAAACATTGGAGGTCAGGCACATCCAGGGACCGGAGCTCCAGGAGGGGCAGGAAGGTCACATTGAAATCGTACTCATGCCCGGCGGTCAGGCAGATTTCCACGCGGTATTGAACTCAAAACCGTAATGTGAGACGCGGCAACGCTCCACCGACCGTGCAGTATGCGGCTTGAATCCATCGATATGGCTGTCGAGCTGGCCGCCCTGATTTTGCGGCCACGTAGAAGTGTGCCAGAATGGCATTCACGCTGGATTGAAGCGAGCAGGAAATGACCTGCCGGACAAAGAGATTCTTTATTTGAATCACTTGATGTAGCAGCTTCCGCGAAGACAGGAAGACGACCAACTCAACTGCCAGGCAGGGTGTGTGGGACCCGCTTGTACGGTCCATTCCCTTGGGATGAATCCCGGGTGGTAGTTCACCGGTCATTTGCCGGTGAACGAGAGTAGGTTGACCGGTTGCACCGGGAGAGCGCACAGATGAAGCTGGAAACAGTTGACAGCTACAGGCTGTTCGATCAGAAGGTGATTGCGGGCCGGACGCTGGCAGTGTGGATCACCCACAAGATTCAGGACCAGTGCTGGGACCGCTTTCTCGAAGGGACACCGCTGGGCCAGTTCCAGCAGTCGAGCCTATGGGCCGCTGCCAAAAGCACCGAGGGCTGGCTTCCGATTCGCGTGGTTTTGACACTCGATGACGAGATCGCCGGCGGATTCCAAATACTTCATAAATCAAAATGGTGGGGTCATGCGGGTTATCTGAGTAAAGGCCCTGTCGTATTGCCAGAGCCGGGCCTAGGCGACTTCGCGCCACTGATTCTGAAGCGCGTTTGCAGGCACGAGAGACTGCGCCTGCTGGTGATTCAACCTCCCGACGCGTCTGAACCGCAGACCATGACGCTTGATGAAGGCAATCAATTTGACCTGCTCGTCCCGAGCAGCGTGATTGACGCCACGTTGGTGATCGATCTGCGAGAGGGATTTGAAGCCGTTAAGCAGCGCATGCGAAAAGTGACTCACCAGCAGGTGAAACAGGCCATCAAGAGAGGCATTACAGTTCGCGAAGGCCGACGCGATGAACTGGAAACATTCTTCACGATGATGCTTGAAACCTGCCGCAGGCAGGAGGAGACGCCCAACCCGGCGCGCATCGAGCATTTTCAGGCACTGGCTGGAGCGCCGGGCGGGGCCGAGCGCATCCGGATATTCTTTGCCGAGTTTGAGGGGAAGCCTCTCAGCGGTATTCTCTACGTCGCCTTTGGCAAGACCCTGAATATGTGGCGCCGCGGCTGGGACGACGTGGAAAGAAACCGGCACCCGAACGACCTGGCCGTGTACGAGGGGATACGATGGGCACACGAGAACGGGTTCGACTGCTTTGATTTTTGCGGACTTGACCGGAAGATTGCGGTGACGCTGCTGAGCGGAGAACCCCTGACGGCGGAGCAGATGCGGAGCAGGCACCTCTTCCACATCCGGTTGGGCGGCGAGCCCCGTCTGCTGCCCGAAGCCAGAGTTCACCTACCCAATCCCCTGCTGCGATTGGCCTATCGCATGTGGTTCTCAAGGAAGCTGGCACAGGCACGCAAGGACAATCAGGTTGCAGCAGAGGCCAGAAGAAGCGGCCGCAAGCGAGAGCAGGCGGCAGAATTGCCGAAGCGCTCGAGAGAGTGCGCCTGAAGCGCCGCAGATACTTCCCTGCTTCCCTAGTTGCGGTCAGCGCACCATGCTCTGGAAGAGCGAGGACTGGAGCAGACTGGCGAACTCCGAATCAGAGGTTGCGAAGTGGATGGAGAGCAGGCCGGAGCTTGAGGTGATGTCCGTGGCGGCCAGCGCGGCTTTTTCCGAGTCGGTCCCGCTCATCCTGCGATAGACAACGGCGGCATTCAGCAGCGATGAGACCGTGGCCGCGGCAAACGCGTCGCCGGTGGAAATGCTGAGATCAAACTTGACGCCGTGCTGGAAATCCATGGAATACCAGGAGGCCAGAAGCCGCTTGCGGACGGAATCAAAATCGGCCACCGAACTGGCCTGCCCCAGCACCTGGCGCATCATGGTCTGGGTGCCCTGCTGGTCGAGGATGCTCCACAGCGGCTCGTAATCCACTGTCTTCATGGCATCCATCATGAGCCCATTGCTGAGCAGGCTTTGTCCCATGCCGTCGCGCACGTTCAGGGCCTGCCTGACCGCCGCGGTGCTGCCGAAGACCATGGTGGAGGGGTCAACGAAGCAGAGCACCATGCCAGTGCGGCCCATGGGATAGATTCTGTTGCTGCGCAATACGGCTGGGCGCACCTTCTTTTTACGGAAGGAGGCGAGGATGTCCTCGACTGAGAACTGCCCCTGGGCGATGCCGACCGTATCCAACTGGTCACCAGAACCGCCGGTGCGGAAGAGCGCGAAGGCGAGCTGATCGACATCGTGATTGTCGTTGAGGCCCGACTTGCGCAGCGCGTCCTCAAACTGCTTGAGATTCGGCGGCATGACGCGATCGCGCAACTGCATCGCGGAGTCAGAGTTCTGCATTGCCTGGTAATCAATGACCACGAGCTGCTGCACGGCATAGGGGATGACGCCGCGCGCGTCACCGGACAACTGCGCCGCCGAAGCGGGAAGCACCCCGACAAGCAGCACAGCGATAAAGACACTCAAGAGACTTCTCAACTACTGTTTCCTCCAGGCCATGCGTCCTGCGATGCCGGCGGGCCTGCAACCAGACGCCGCCACCGTGAACAAACCCCACGCAATCATCAAAATTCCTGACGGACAGGGATCACAGCCTCTACTTCAATTTTACTCTCCGCTTACTTTGGACGATCCGCGGCGTTGCATGGCAGCAACACTCAGGTACCGGAAGGCCAGGGGAGCGGATTCTCCAGGCGCCGCTCCAGCACCTTGGTCTGCGAATCAAACCCGGTCAATAGACGCATCCACTCGCTGTCGCGCTCGCAAGCCGCCTCGGGAATGAGGCCGACGACCTCGCCGCGCAGCAGAGCCACCTTGCGCCGGAGAGCGAGGCTGGAGATGGCCGCGTACACCTGGGAAAGAGGCATAACCTCGTAGTCGCTGATGTTCATGGTCAACGCGGCGCGCCCATCGGCGAGCATGCCCATCGCCTTTACCCCTTTGATCCCGCTACGGGTGGAATGCAGCTCGCGGGCCATGGCGCGGACCACGGCAACATCCGCCGAGTCGAAGTAGAGGTTGTAGGCAACGAGAAACCTGCGCGCTCCCACGGCGCAGGCGCCCGCGGTGACATGCAATTCGGGCCCGCCCAGATCCGGCCGGCGAGCTGCGTCAGTGCGCACCTTCTGCCGCAGGCCTTCAAACTGGCCGCGTCGCACGTCATCAAGGCTCACACGGTCGGGGCGCGCCGCCGCCGCCTCGTAGAAGTACACCGGCACCCGGGAACGACGCCAGATTTCAGCACCGGCCTGCCGGGCAAGCAGCACACACTGTTCCAGCTTGATGCCGGTGATGGGGACAAAGGGAATGACATCAGCCGAGCCGATACGAGGATGTGTGCCCTCATGCCGGTTCAAGTCAATCAGCTCGGCTGCCTTGACCGCGCCGCGCACCGCGGACTCGACCACGGCGTCGGGGTCCCCCGCGATGGTGACCACCGCGCGGTTCTGGCCGTCATCCAAGGAAAGATCAAGCAGTCGAACTCCCTCGACGCGCATCGCAGACACAATGGCATCAACTCGCCGGGCATCCCTGCCTTCAGAAAAATTGGGAACGCACTCGACAACCGCGTCACTCATGCTTACTTCCAGAACGTATAGCCCAGCTGAACCTGCACGCTGGCGTTGACGCCGGGGTTGCGGTCGCCCAGCGACGCGGAGGAAATGTGGACCCCACTCACCAGCAGGTCCACGGATCGCCCGGGGCGGATGAAGTAGTGCAACCCCATTCCACCCTGCGGGGAGAAATTGAAGACGGATGTTCCGCCGGGCAGCCCATGGGGAACCAGTACATCGGGCGGAAACTTGTGCGTGGTATAAATCAGGCCGCCGGCCGCCTGGAACCACGGTTGAAGGCGGCGGGAATGGGTGAGAAAGTTCCAGCGCAGGATGACCGGGGTAAGGCTCAGGCCGGTAAACGTGCCGCCGCCCACGGGCGCCTCGAATGATTGGCCCTGGTAGGAGAAGGTGGCCAGATGTGGCGCGGGCGTATAGGCCTGCCAGAATGGCATGATGTTGCCCGCATACTCAAACTGACCGCTGACAATGCCAGCATGAATGACGGGGGTGAGCGGCTTGCCGAGGTGGAATCCGACGGCCAGAAACCGGTAATCGGAGCGAAAGCCGATGCCATTGCCGAGGTTCACAAACGGGCCATATTCCCAACTGCGGGCAGTCCGCACAAGTTCGACCGGGTTGCCCAGGCCGGCCGTGGTTTGCGCAGCCGCGCTGGTCGGCTGGCTCATAGCTACCGCACCGGTAATCATAGCCAGGAAAACGATCTTCACTCTTCGCATCAACATGCCTGGTCCCACTCCGTCCAGCGCTGGCCCACAAAAAGGCCGCCACGCCGGGCGGCCTGTATGTTGCCCGTCTGTCGCGCCAATCAGCCGGCCACCTGCTCCATCTGCTCAGCGTTCATGTCAAAGTTTGAATATACGTTCTGGGTGTCGTCGAAGTCTTCAAGCGCCTCCAGAAGCCGGATCATCTGATTTGCCGCCGGTCCTTCAAGCTTGGTGTAGGTGGAGGCAACCATGGTAATCTCACTCGCCACGGTAGGGATGTTTGCCGCCTTCACGGCTGCCGCAACGCCTTCATGCGCGGTGGGGTCAGTGATTATCTCCCAGACATCGCCCTCGTCATTCAGGTCTTCTCCGCCGTTCTCAAGCACGATGTCCATCAACTGTTCCTCGGTGGCAGAGGACTTTTCCACGCTGATGAGGCCCTTCTTTGAGAACAGAAATCGCACCGAGCCGCTTTCGCCCAGATTGCCACCGTTCTTTGAGAAGGTGTGCCTGATTTCGCTCACTGTCCGGTTGCGATTGTCCGTGGTGACTTCGACGATGACGGCAACACCGCCGGGGCCGTAGCCCTCGAAGGTGATCTCCTCGTAGGTTGCGCCTTCCAGCTCTCCGGTGCCGCGCTGAATTGCTCGCTTGATATTTTCGGCAGGCATGTTTTCAGCCTTGGCGGCGAGGATTGCGGTGCGCAGACGGGGATTGCCGTCAGGGTCGCCGCCAGCGCGGGCGGCGATGGTGATTTCCTTGATGAGTCGGGTAAATATCTTGCCGCGCTTGGCGTCGAGCGCGCCCTTCTTGTGCTTGATTGTGGCCCATTTCGAGTGGCCTGACATGGGAACCTCAGAGATGGTGAAGAATGACGGCGCGGAGCCGCGCTCACCGTTGTGAGTATACCACCGCGGCCGGTGCGGAAGGATGACCCTGAACCGGGTGCGCAGGAAGGTAAAACAAAATTGCAACTACAATGAATGAGCGCGCTTAACAGCCGTTCCTGTTGCCACATGCCACCCGAGGTGCACCATTGAGATTCCTTCCCTGTCTGTTTCTTCTGCCCCTGTTTGCGCTGAGAATGGCATGCGCACAAGGCAACTACGAGATTCAGGTGTATGGCTCAGACACCGTGGCGCCACGAACCACCATGGTGGAGTTGCACTCGAACTTTACCGCGGTGGGACAACGGCAATTCATTGACGGCGAGGCGCCCACAAACCATGCGCAGCACGAGACCATCGAGATAACTCAGGGTCTGAGCAAGTGGTCCGAGGTGGGCTTCTACATCTTCACCAGCGGGCAGAGTGAAACCGGCGCGCAGTGGGTAGGCGACCATATACGGCCGCGTGTGCGCGTACCGGACTCGTGGAACTGGCCGGTGGGCGTGAGCCTGTCAATGGAGCTGGGCTACCAGCGGGCCCTTTTTGACCGGAACACCTGGACCTGGGAGATCCGCCCCATAGTGGACAAGCAGATGGGGCAATGGTATGTGTCGGTGAATCCGGCTCTTGAGCGCACGCTGCACGGACCTGATGTCAGCCTGGGCCTTGACTTTGCGCCGGCGGTAAAAGTTGGCTACGACTTTACCCGGGTGGTCAGCGCGGGGATCGAGTACTACGCCGACTATGGAAGCATTCGAGAGATTGCCGGCCTGCACGACCAGCAGCAGCAAGTCTTTGCAGCCACCGACCTGAATGTTTCGCCCGAATGGGAGCTGAACTTCGGCGTCGGTGTCGGCGCGACGGCCGCGACGGATCACTGGATTATCAAGGGGATTGTTGGACGGCGGTTCACCTGGCCGGGCGGAAGATAGCGAGACGCAGCTCAGTCGACCAGCGTCATGGCGCGAATCTCCTCCCTGCGCACCGTGAGCCGGTCAATCAGGCCGGAGCGGACCTCGTAGCCGCGGCCCGGAGTGCCGGGAATGCTGATCTCGCCTGCCGCAGAAACCGTAACCGCGGGCTCGATGATGTCGTCTGCCCAATACCGCGCAGAGGCTGAAACATCGCCGGGCAGAGAGAAATTCTCAAGCGACGCCAGGGCAATATTGTGGGCGCGGCCGATACCCGCCTCGAGCATGCCGCCGCACCAGACGGGGATGCCGCGCTCCTGCGCGGCGTTGTGAACGGCAATGGCCTCGGAGAAGCCGCCCACGCGGCCCAGCTTGATGTTGATGATGCGGCAGGACTCCATCTCAATGGCCGCCAGCGCGTCGCGGCGGTTGCGGATGGACTCGTCGAGGCAGATTGCCGTGCGGAGCCTCTTTTGCAGCATGGAGTGATAGTAGAAGTCGTCATGCCAGAGGGGCTGCTCGATCATGAGCATGCCGAAGGCGTCGAAGGTGACGAGGTGGTCGGCGTCACGCAGACGGTAGGCGGAATTAGCATCACAGCTCAGGGTAATCCCCGGCCAGCGCTCGCGGACCTTCTCGAAGACCTCGACATCCCAGCCCGGCTTGCACTTGAGCTTGACGCGTTGATACCCGGCAGCCAGTTCCCTGTCAATCACCTCGATCAACTCCGGGATGGAACGCTGAATGCCGATTGAGACGCCGCAGGGGATGCTGTCGCGCACGCCGCCGAGCAGTCTTGAGAGAGAGACGCCTTCGCGCTGGGCCTCGAGATCCCATACGGCATTTTCTAGAGCGGCCTTGGCCATGGGGTTGCCGCGTACCCTGTGAAAGATGCGTGGGCACTCGCCGCCATGCCGGGGCGAGGCAGCGGCGAGCAAGGGACCAAGCTCGTTCACGATGAGCTGCCAGGCGGTTTCAGTCGACTCAGCCGAGAAATAAGGCCGCTCACCCGCGGTACATTCGCCCCATCCGGTCAGACCTTCCGACCGCACCTCGGTCAACAGGATTCTGCGGCTGGTGGTCACTCCAAAGCTGGTCTCAAAAGGCCGCAGGAGAGGAAGGTGAATTTCGCGAAGGATAATCTCATCGATTTTCATACAGTCTGCATTCCTTGCCGGCAAAGCCTGCGTTGATCCAGCACTTCCCAATCAGAAGGCTGCGCCACCTGTGCCAGGAATTTCACGTCAGCTCTGCCTGCTCAGGCGAGCCCAGCTCGAAGATTCCGTTGCGCTTCTCATCCAGAACAAAACCCAGGACAGCCAGGCCCCGACCAAATGCGTCTTGAAACTTGTGACGATTCTCCAACTGCACGGCGGAGGCGCGGGTCCGGCTTGCGGCGGATGCCTTCCACTCATAGATGGCAGCGGGAACCCGTATCCTCTCCTCAATTTTGCAGGAGGGGCGCGGCCGGCCTTCAAGAATGGCTCGCACCCGTGGTGAATCAAGATGCCACTCGGCAATCAGCCGGTCAGTTGGCAATCCGCCCTGCAAACGAGACGAGGATACACCATAGAAATCGACCAGGTAGCTGCGAACGATGACGCCTAGTTTGGAGATGTTCAGGTGGGCGTTGCGAATCTCCAGCGGATCAAAGGTCCACTCCATCAGGCGGATCTTGCGTGCGAGCGCTTCGCGCCGCTGCTCCAGCTTGAGTTGTGCTCCGATGCCGCGGTTCGCATATCCCTCGCGGACCGCGAGCATGTGG
>DASSHM010000065.1:0-4371 GCA_035692885.1 Occallatibacter sp. | reverse complement strand
GGCACATTCACGGTCAGTCTTGGCAATGGCTACACAGAGACCGCGGCAGTCGTATGGCAGTCGCCTCCCACGCAGGGTTCGGCCGTGACCCTTTCCTCGTCGCAGAATCCGTCAGCCTACGGAGAGCAAGTCACGTTCACCGTAGCCGTGCCGGCGGGGGCAACAGGCACGATAACGTTTTATGACGGGCCCACGGCCATTTCCAGTGGAGAGCCGATTAGTGACGGCAGCGCCACGTACTCAACTTCAGCGATGGCTGCTGGGTCCCACACCATCACCGCTGCTTACTCGGGCGATTCGAACTATGCGGCTGCCACCTCAGACCCGCTGACGCAGACGGTGAACAGGGCAACGCCGACCGTTACAAGCTGGCCGACGGCGAGCTCGATCACTTATGGCCAGACGCTGGCGTCCTCCACGCTGAGCGGGGGCAGTGCATCGGTGCCGGGATCCTTTGCCTTCACCTCCCCGGCCACGGTGCCGCCGGTTGGAACATCTTCGCAGAGCGTGACCTTCACGCCGACTGACACAGCCAGCTACAACACCGTTACGGGCACGGTCAGCGTGACGGTAAATGGCAAGACGACACCGACTATATTATTGACGGCGTCCAGCACGTCGGTTCGTTCTCGCACGAATGTGATTTTTACGGCGTCCCTGCCCGTCACGGCCACAGGCTCCGTGATTTTCTATGACGGAACAACTGTTTTGGGCGAGAGTACGTTGCTTTCAGGGAGCGCAAGTTTCGCTACCAGGAAATTGCCCATCGGATTAAATTCCATTACGGCATCCTATTCAGGCGACGCCAACTACACAGCAGCAATCTCCAACCCCGTAATCGTGTCTGTAAGCGGAAAGTCTCATTGACCGGACAGCGAGGGAATGCTTTCACCCGACCATGAAGCCAGCCGAGGCAGGTATCCTGCAGCGCTACGCAAAAAGTGATTTGCCCGAATCGTCTGGTTGCGGATGACAGGTCAACTATCGTCTCAATATTCTTGTGTCACATGAAAATGCGCCGAACTCCTGGCTAGAATACAAAATGTTAATGCGAGGGGTTCCCGGGTTCTCCGTTCTGCTTCTGCGTCCATCAATACTGCACTGCGCAAGCGCTCGCCCATGCGCATATCATGAGGTGGAGAAAGATCTTCATGTCGTTGAAGAGGCCAAGCCGCCGTGAGTTTCTTGTCGCTGGTTCCAGTGCTGCGCTGGCCGCCGCCGTCCCGGCCGTGCCGTCTGATGCAGATGAACGGCATGCAGCGGCAAATCTTGAAATTGATTCGTCGCATGGCGCAGGCCTTCCCTTTCCATCTGCCGAATTGTTCCAATACGGTCCGCAACGCACCTTCAGCGGCGACGGCGCCACGCAGGTGGCCATGCCCATTGGAGGCATCGGGACGGGGTGCATCTGCATCAACGGCTCAGGAGGGCTGCAGGATTTTTCGATTCATGCGCGACCCGAAACCGCGGCTCTTCCCGCCGGCTTCACATCAAACTCGCCGGAAGCAGCCTTTGCCATCCTTCATATAAAGGGTTCTGCTCCAGTCACCAAACTGATTGAGGGCCCCTTCCCGCCATTCAAGATCTTCGATCAGGGACTTCAAGGGCAGGGCCTGCGCCGCGGGGGCTCCGAGGGATTTCCGCGGTTTGAGAAATGCGATTTTCGCGGTACGTTTCCCTTTGCCGAGCTGCATTTTGCCGACCGGGCCGTTCCACTCGATGTGTCTCTGGTGGCGTGGAACCCATTTATCCCCCTGGACGACAAAAACTCAGGAATACCCTGCGCGATGCTTGAATATACCTTCCACAACACATCGTCTCGCGCTGTTGATTTCCAGTTCTCGTATCATCTGTCGCACCTTGCTCCCGGCTGCAAGCCCGGCCAGGAATCAAGCGCCAACGCCGTAATTCAAGGCCGGGGAGCTTTACTGTTTAATCGCGAGGCTTCAAATGCTGAAGCATTCGGGAGCGCTACTCTCACGATGATTGGCGCCGCGCCCACCATCAAGGCCATGTGGCTGCGCAGCCCGGGGTGGGAGTTCGATTCGCTTTCTGCGTTGTGGCGCGAGGTTTCCAGCGGTAATTTCACCGCAAATGAAGGGTCGAACGCTGTTGACAAAGCCGGCCGCAATGGCGCGTCGATTCTGGTTGGCGGGCATCTCATGCCGGGCGAATCCCGCACCTGTACCGTCCTCATCACATGGCACTTTCCGAACTGTTATCTGCGCGAGGGGGTCATGCAGGATCAGAAGATGCCGGTCATCCAGGGCGAGCCGGGTTGCCGCACGGTTCCAGCGGAGGAACCTGCGCCATGGCATCCTTATTACTCAAAACTCTGGCAGGACGCCCGTGACGTTGCCGATTACGTGCATCTGAATTACCAGTCCTTGCGCGCGCGTACCATGCGGTTCAAAGATGCATTGTTCAATTCCACCTTCCCAGATTACGTACTCGATGCGGTCTCGGCCAACCTCGCCATCTTAAAGTCCCCGACGGTACTTCGCGAGTCCAACGGCAACATCTGGGGATGGGAAGGGTGTTTTCCGGATGCCGGCTGCTGCCACGGGTCATGCACGCACGTCTGGAACTATGCTCAGGCATTGCCGCATCTCTATCCACAACTTGAGCGCACGCTGCGTGATCTGGAGCTTGTCCGATCCATGGATGGTCGCGGTCATGTCAACTTTCGCGGCGCCATTCCAGATGGGCCCGTTGATCACAATTCGTATGCTGCCGCTGACGGTCAGCTTGGCGGCATCATGAAGGTCTATCGCGATTGGCAGATATGCGGTGACGGCGGCTGGCTAAGGAGGATGTACCCTCTGGCCAAGCGCTCCATTGACTACTGCATCGCCACCTGGGATCCGGATCATCGTGGCGCCCTGTTTGAACCGCATCACAATACCTTCGACATCGAGTTCTGGGGTCCCGATGGAATGTGCACGAGCATCTACCTCGGCGCGCTCTCCGCCATATCGCAAATGGCGGCCGCCCTGGGGCATGCTTCTGATGCTGCATTTTATGGCGGCCTTACGGCGCGCTGCGCTGAGTTTATGGATCAGCGACTCTTCAACGGCGAGTACTACCAGCAACTGGTCGAATTCAAGGAACTGCGCGATCAGACCTTCGCCCGTGCCATTGCGCTCGTCGACGAAAAGAGCAGTGAGATGGAGCAACTGCTCAAGCGTGAAGGGCCAAAATACCAGTACGGCAGCGGCTGCCTCTCTGATGGCATCATCGGGGCATGGATGGCATCCATCTATGGCATCACAACGCCGCTGGCGCAGCAGAAGATTCAGTCCTCGCTGCGCTCAATCTTCCGGAACAATTTCAAGGCAGACCTGAGCCGGCATGCAAATCCTCAACGTCCCGGCTATGCCATGGGGCACGAACCCGGGCTTCTGATTTGTAGCTGGCCGCGCGGTAATAAACCGACGCTTCCGTTCGTCTACTGCGATGAGGTCTGGACAGGGAACGAATATCAGGTAGCCTCGCATCTGATCCACGAGGGACTCGTAGAGGAGGGTCTCACCATTGTGAAGGCGCTTCGCAGCCGTTACAACGGGCGGACCCGCAATCCCTGGAACGAATACGAATGCGGCAATTGGTATGCGCGCGCGATGTCAAGCTTTGCGCTCGTCGGCGCACTCTCCGGTTTCCGGTATTCAGCCGTCGACCGGATTCTGTGCTTTGGACCCAGGCTTAACGAGCGCCCGTTTACAAGCCTTTTCTCCACCGCATCCGGCTATGGCGCCATCACGCTCAGCGGAGAGGCCATCACGGTTCGAATGATCGAGGGTGAACTCGCGATCGACAAGCTTCAGTTCACTGATGGCAGCGGCACTCGTTCCCTTGATTGGAAAGCCATTGCGCGCGAAGGCACACCGGCAACGAAGTTGCTGTAACCGCCCGCGCCTGAACGAAACGCCAACTGACTCATGGCCCTCCGGCTGCTGCCTGCCCACGAATCTCCGATGATGACTGGCTGAAAAATGCGGGGCGGCCTGGGAGAATCCCGTGTTGGAGCCTGGGTCGGCGGAAGGAAAGGGGTTTGAAGGTACCTTCTAAGTTGCTGAAAATAAAGTGGTAGGCACGATTGGATTCGAACCAACGACCTCTTCCGTGTCAAGGAAGCGCTCTAACCAACTGAGCTACGCGCCTAAATTGCGGTTTCGTTTCCTCTTTCCGTGGGCCTTGTGGGGCCACGTCCTACGTTCCGCTGAGTCGACATTGGTCCGGGCAAGGCGGATATCGGCCTCACCATCAGAAAACCGCGCCAAGCGTAGTCTATCAGGATCAGGTAGACGGGAAAAGCAACCACCTGTTCGGCAACTGTTCCGTGCTGTACCATCGGGATGAAAAGGCCCTTGC
>DASSHM010000064.1:0-5409 GCA_035692885.1 Occallatibacter sp. | reverse complement strand
GAAACGGTGGCGTTTTTGCCGGCCCACTCGTAGACGCGGAAGATGAGGCCCTTCGCATCCTCGGCCTTCTTGACCGCCGTGAGCACGACATTGCCGGGCGTGACTGACGCAAAGGAGTGATCGGCGGGCAGGCTGCCACTGTGGTTGGTGGTGACCACCGCCTCCAGAGGATAGTTGTACTCCCAGCCATGGCGAATGGTCAGGGCATCCTGCCACGTTCCTGCGTGAGGATAAAGCGCATAGCGGAAGTGGTGGTGTCCCATGTCGGCATCCGGGTCAGGCCACTTGGGCGAGCGCAGCAGCGTGAGCCGCAGCAGGTTGCCGACCGCATCATAGCCGAACTTTGACTCGTTGATAAGGCTGAACCCATGCCTGCCGTCGCCCAGGTCGGCCCAGCGTTGGGCGGGCACCTCGAATTGCGCCTTCTCCCAACTGTTGTTGCGCGTGGTGGCGCGCTTGATGGTTCCGTAGGGAATCTCAAAGGTGGCGAACGGGCTGGTTGCCGCCAGCGGGAATGCCACTTTGAGCAGTACATGCGACTCGTGCCAGTCAAACTGGTTGTCAACGTCAATCTGATTGCTGTTGGCGGCCAGGCTGATGATCTGCACGAACCTGGAGTGTTGAAACGAGCGGACAACTTTGACCGCCGGAACCTCGCCTTTGGCGCGCACGAGCGACACCGAGTCAGCCTTCTCCGGCGTGGCGATGTGCTTGTCGAGCGTGCCGGGGTCGATATTCCATGCGTCGTATTCTTTGGGTGTATCCGTAAAGAATTGGAGCTGATTGCCGCAGGCGCCGGGCGCGAGCGACTCGAACTGATCGCGCTTGTCGAAGATGCTGGTGATGCAGCCGGTGGATGCGTCGATAAGAACGCGCAGGTTTGGATTTTCAATCTTGAAGCTGCCGGCCTGTTCCTCCACCGTCAGCGGAGAGGCCTTGGGCGCATACAGGGCGGCACCAGGCTCGATGTAAACCACCTTGTAGCCGAGCGCGGGCACGTCGGGTACCGTGATTCTGAGATGAACCACGCCGGTCTGGGCATCGCTCGCGATGACGTTGCCCGCGATGGCAGCAGCGCCGGACGCCGGATCGAAGACGGGGAGAACCGCCTTGACGGCATCCGCCAGAGGCACTTGCGCTCTTACGGTGACTTCGCCCGTGCGCTGCCAGCCGAGCGGGTTGAAGATCACCACGGGAATGGACGATACGGCAGGGCGGGCATTTGCGGTCACCCGCGCGGCCACCGTCTGCAGTGCGCTCGAGGAGATTTCATTGGTGGACCAGCGCACCACGGCGTAGTCCTTTTGCGCATCCTTATAGATGACGCCGATGCCCGAGCCGGCCGCGAGATCATGGAACTGGTTGAAGAGCACCTTCTTCCAGTCCTCGGTGATTTCGTGCGCCGGGTACTTGTTTCCGTCGAGCCAGGCCAGCGAGGCCCATTTCTCGGCGTTGAGCACCTCTTCAGAGCTTTCGCGCATGCTGCGCTTGTGGTTGGCCTGCGTGGTCATCACGCCGCGATGGTATTCAAAGTACAGCTCTGAGTCCCAGGTGGGAATGGCGATTTCGCCCTGCACCGGGTCAGGCGGCTTGTAACCCCGGGCAATCGACTGGTAGTTCCACACCGGGCTGTCGGCCGCAACCTCCTTCTCGACGGTGGAAAAGTAGGTTTGCGCGATGCCGAACTGGTACCGCGGCGTAACATGCCCCGGCGCCGCCCAGTGGTCGCCCTGGTCGAGCATGGCGCGCGTGGGACCGCCGCCGTGGTCGCCCACGCCATAGAGATCGAGCATGTTGGTCATTCCGGGAGCGCGGTTGCGGGCCTGCACCATGTCCTCGGACAGGCGAACCGGACCGAGATCGCGGTTGGCGTAGTCATGGGGGAAGTAGGTGAGCACCTTGGAGCCATCAGGCGACTCCCACCAGAACAGCTTGAAGGGCAACTGGTTGGTGTCGTTCCATGTCATCTTCTGGGTTACGAAGTAGTCAACACCGCTCTTCTTGTAGATCTGCGGCAACTGCCAGGTGTATCCAAATGAATCGGGGTTCCAGCCGATGCGCACGTCCACGCCGTAGTGCTTCTTGTACCAGCGCTTGCCCACCAGAAGCTGGCGAACCAGTGACTCGCCATCCGGCATGTTCAGGTCAGGCTCAACCCACATGCCGCCCACGATCTCCCAGCGGCCTTCCTTAATGCGCTGTTTGATCTCGTCGTTCATCTCGGGATATTTGTCAGCCATCCACTCGTTGTAAGCGGCGGCGGACTGCGTGTAGGTGTAGTGGGGGTACTCATACATGAGCTGCAGCGCCGTGCCAAAGGTGCGCTTGACGACATCGACGGTTTCGGTCCACGGCCACAGCCAGGCCGCGTCGATGTGCGAATTGCCCGTGAGGTGGAAGGTGGCCGTCTCCAGCAACGGCCGCAGAGCCTCAAGCCGGGACTGCGCGGCCCTGAGGCTCGAGTCAAACTTTGCCTGATCGTGGGCATCAAGCGCCGCCAGGTCAACCGTGCTGATGGCGTCGTTGAGGGTGGCCATCTGGCTTGTGTCCGGCGAGGCCAGCGAGGGGATGAGCAGCGCGGCCGAAAGAAACTCGAGACGCAGGTCGTCGGGATTGGGCCGGCTGGCTGGAAAGTCGATCTTCAGCGTGGCGCCGTTGAAGGTTTTCCTGTCCACGGTGTGCAGCAGCTTTACTGCCACGGTTACTCTGGCGCCGGGTCTGGCGTCATCAAACAGGACGATCGGTTCAAGGTCGTCGCCCAGCGCCACGCGCCGGCCGTTGAAGTAAATAATCTGCGGCATCGGGCCGTTGGCTGAGGCGTGGAACTGGAACCAGATGCGCGAGCCGGTCAGGTCATAGCCGCTGAGCGTCTGCGGAATCTGATAGGTCTGGCGGAACCAGACGGCGTCGTTTGGAGCCGCCGACTTTGGCTTGACCGTCTGCCAGCCTGAGTCGTCGAGTGCGGCATCCTCGCCGTGGGCCACGTCTCCCACATGCATCTTCCACGCGCCATCGGGCAACTGGTAGAAATCACTGAGCCGCGCAATCACAGCCTGGGACGCAGGCGGCAGCGCCGCGTCAATCCGGGCCGCATCCGCCGCGGTCTGGGCCGGGCTGGGCGCGGTGAGCATCAGGGCTCCGCAAACGCTTACAAAAATGGCCAGAGCCAAGCCGGTGGCCGGTCGAAGGTGCTTCACCTTGGCGATAGAAAAGATCGTCATTCAATCCCCCGCAGCATCTTAAGGCATTGCGATTGAGGTCTGGCGGGAAAATTCCTGCTGTACCGCCGTTGGCCGTTCAGCCCGTCACCACGGTACTGAAAGTAGCAGTCTGAAAAGCGCGCCCACTGCAAAGATTCCTCTAGGTCCATCCGCCATCGACAATGTAGCTCTGATTGGTAATGGCGCTGGAGTCGTCCGCGGCAAGAAAGAGCACGAGCCGCGCCACGTCCTCGGGCAGAATGTCGCGCTTGATCGCCTGGCCGGCCAGGATTTCGGCCTTGTACTCGGGCGTGTACCACAGGCGCTTCTGCCTCTCGGTGGCGATGGCCCCGGGCAGAACCGCGTTGACCCGGATGCTGGATGGGCCAACCTCGTGCGCCAGAGTGCGGGTGAAACCGATGATTGCAGCCTTGGCGGTGACGTAAACCGGCAGGCCGATAGAGGGAATCATCCAGCCTATCGAACTCATATTGATGATTGATCCGCGCCCTGCCGCGCGCATGGCGGGCAGCACCGCCTGGGCCATAAAGAACTGATGACGCAGGTTGATGGCCATGGAGTGGTCCCAGTAGTCGGCGGTCACTTCCTCCACGCTGTGGCGCTGGTCGTTGCCGGCATTGTTCACGAGCACGTCGGCGGCGCCAAGATCGCCCAGTGCCTGCTCCGCCGAGGATTGGAGGGCATCGATATTTGCCAGGTCGCAATGATAGTAGAGAGGAGCAGGACAGCCTTCGTCCTTGAGTGACTTCATCAGGCGGTGTGCCGCGTCATCCTGTATGTCAAAAAAAGCGACGCGGGAACCCTGCCGGGCAAAGTGGCCGACGATGGACTCGCCGATGCCCGAAGCGCCGCCGGTGACGATGACGCAACGCCCCTGAAGACTGGGATAGCGGGCAAATTGTGGACTGGACTGCGGTTGCGATTCCTGCATGGCGTCATTCCGGAAGAGATTGCCGGGGCGGAGCAAGTATAGAGTGCCGGGCGGCATCGGGACGAGAGGCGGCGTCCAACCGGCAATGAGGATAATTGACCCAAGTCCCATTCCATGAGACGGTGTCTCCCATTGAAGGGGGCATACTGATAAGAGGCCGATTCAGCGAGGGAACCGCCTCGGGCGGCTCTTGTTTTTAGCCCGGCCAATGAACCTTGCAGGGGTAGTGGGAAGAGTACTGCGCTCATGCCGTTGCGGCGCGATGAGGCCGGCGGGCGAAGGAGTTGGTTCACTAGCTGAGCCGAGCAGAACGCTGACGCCCGACCTGCATGCGCAGACGGCTAGCGCGGCACAACGTGAAATTCGAGAGAACCGGAAGACGGCGAGGGAGTTGTACACAAAAGCCGTCGCAAGGCAGTGAACGGCCTGAGATTGGAATCACCAGCACAGAGGGGGAGTCATGACCAAAGCAGCTCGTTATCCCGGTATCCGGGTCACCGCAAATGGAAACCAGCTGGTCTCGTATCACACCGAGACGCGCGTTGCCGACGCGGGGATTTTCTATCCGATCACGCCTTCAACCGAGGGCGGCGAGCTCTTTCAGCAGGCCTATGCCGAGGGGCACCTGAACGTCTTTGGGCAAAGCACAATTGCCATTGAGACCGAGGGTGAGCATGCGGCGCAGGGCGGCGCCATCGCCCACTCGGTGTGCGGCAAGCGGGTGGTGAACTTTACCTCGGGCCAGGGCGTGGTCTATGGCGTGGAGCAGGACTATCACGCGCCGGGCAAGGGCTCGACCATGGTGCTGGAGGTGGGCGCGCGCGCGCTGACCAAGCATGCCCTCAACGTCCACTGCGGCCACGACGACATTTATGGAGCGCTGGACACCGGCTGGATCATGGTGTTTGGCAAGGACGCGCAGCAGGCCGCGGACCAGGCGCTGATTCTGCGCCGCGTGACGGAGCTGAGCCTGACCCCGGGCATGAACATCATGGACGGCTTTTTGACCAGCCACCTGGAGCGCACCTTTTACAAGCACGAGCCGGAGCTGATCCGCGAGTTCCTGGGCGCTCCGGATGACATGATCGAGTGCCCGACCGAGGCGCAGCGCGTGCTGT
The DNA here is from genome assembly GCA_035692885.1 of Occallatibacter sp. Classification (GTDB taxonomy): domain Bacteria; phylum Acidobacteriota; class Terriglobia; order Terriglobales; family Acidobacteriaceae; genus Telmatobacter. Next base: position 139 of record DASSHM010000064.1, on the reverse strand, counting down.
TTGGACCCACGCGGCGGCGCGTGCCCAAGATGATCGACCTCACAAACCCCGTCCTGCTGGGCCCGGTGCAGAACCAGGAGCACTACATGCAGGGCGTGATTGCGCGGCGCAACAACTTTGCCGAGCCGATTCTCGGATT
>DASSHM010000063.1:0-5592 GCA_035692885.1 Occallatibacter sp. | reverse complement strand
GACCATGCGGCTTTCGGCCGCGGAGGTCGTACGGAGGATGCGGGCAAAGCGGATCGTGTATGCGAGGTAGACCAGTCCCAGAACGGTAGCCAGTACGGCGTAGACAGGGCCGGCGATGCCCAGCTTCCACGGAGCCAGGCTGACCGGAATCATGAGTACGGCGTAGAAGAGGGCCTCGGCCACAGTGGACCACCCGTCAGGCTGCACGACGGGCAGCATACGGATGCCGGCCCGGGCATAATCCTCACGGTACATCCACGAGATGGCCATGAAGTGGGGGAACTGCCATACAAAGAGGATGGCGAAGAGAGCGACGGCGGGCCACTCGATGCGGCCTCGGGCGGCGGTCCATCCCAGCATGGGCCCCATGGCGCCGGGAAAGGCTCCGATGAAGGTGGCCATGGTGGTCATGCGCTTGAGCGGCGTGTACACGGCGACGTAACAGAACGCGGTGAGCAGGGCGAGCGCGACGGTGAGCAGGTTGGTATGGAGCAGGAGCCACCATGCGCCGAGGGCGAGCGCGGCGAGGCCGCCAAGCACGCCGCCCGCCAGCGGCATGCGGCCGGAGGCCAACGGGCGGTCGGCGGTGCGGGGCATCAGGGCGTCAGAGGTGCGTTCGAGAGCCTCGTTGAGCGCGCCCGAGCCGGCAGAGATGAGTCCGATGCCGAGGAGAGTATCGAGCAGGCCGCGCTGCATGGTTGAGATGCCTGACTGCATCGAGCCCAGGTAGAATCCGGCCCATCCGGTGATGACGACGAGGCCAGTGACGCGGACCTTGAAGAGCTCTCGAAAGTCGTGGATGAGCATGGCCGTGGAGCCGGGTCTGGGCGCGTGCAGGGCGGACCGCTCATGCAGATGAGCGTGAGTGCCTTCAACCGGGGCGAGTTTGGCCGCTGCAGCAGCCTGGGATGCGGGAGTCATGGGTATCGTATGAGGGCATCAGCGGCGGCGCGAGCCGCCGGGGGCGCTACCTATTGATGATACCAAGCCGGAGTGGAGAGTATGCCGTGCGGGCAATTACAGTCCCGCGGCGCGGAGGATGGAGTCTGCAACCTGTTGAGGAGTCAGCAGGTCCACGGGGATGGACACGTGAGCCATGCGATAGAGGGACAAGCGGCGCTCGTAGCGGGATTTAAGGTTGGCCTGGTCGGCCAGAACCGGGCGTGTGTCTTCCGATCCGCCGCATCGGGAAAGGGTGGTGGAGAGCGTCACCTCGAGGTGGACGAGGAAGGTGCCGGAAGAGGCGAGGAGCATTTCACGGGTGGGAGCCTGCTCGATGGCCCCGCCGCCGAGAGCGAGCACGAGACTGTCCTGACCGGCGAAGCGGGCGATAACCGCTTGTTCCAGTTCGCGGAAGGCTGCCTCTCCACGGCGGGCAAAGATTTCGGCAATGGCGGCTCCGGCTTCGGCTTCGATAACGTCGTCCGAGTCAATGAAGCGCCAGCCAAGACGAGCTGCTACGAGGGGGCCGACGGTGGTCTTGCCGGAGCCCATGAAGCCGGTGAGCACGATGCGGCGCGGAGAGGTCGCACGGTTCAGCGGATTGGGCAGGTCAGTGGGCATGGCCGGATGCGATGGCTGCGATTACGATACCGGTGCTGAGTTAAGTATAGGGAACCGGCGCGGACTGGAAGTCTGGAGGCGGCGCGCGGGCAGTGGCCGATACAATGAGTTCACCATGCCTCGCCGCCTGCTTGCCGCAGCCGCTGCCGCGCTTTTAACCGCCGCCACGGGATGCGGCTATCACATGCTGGGAGCCGCGACCCACATGCCGCCCGGCGCGCGGACACTGGCAGTGCCGGTATTTGCCACGCAAACGCAGGCTTACCACACCGAGGTGGCGGTGACCGACGCGGTCATCCGGGAGTTTGCAACACGCACCCACCTGGAGGTGACGCCGAGCACGGGTGGCGACCCGGACATGGTACTCCATGGGACGATCCTGAATGAGACGGTTGCGCCGTTGACCTACAACACCTCGACGCAGCAGTCGTCCAGCTTTCTCATCACGATGGTGATCTCGGTGACGCTGACGGGCAGTGACGGCAGGGTTCTGTATGAGAACAAGAACTACGTGTTCCGGCAGCAGTACCAGTCCACGACGGATCTGCCGACATTTCTGGACGAGAGCCCCGCGGCTGTGGCGCGGCTTTCAAGGGACTTTGCGCAGTCGCTGGTGGCGGATGTTCTGGAGGGGCTCTGAAGGAGGAGGGGGCGGCGCGTAATGCGTAAATTGCGCCGCCCTGCGTTCCGGGGGAGGGAGAGATTGCCGAACCCGGCTTCAGGAGGTGCCGGATTCAAGCTCCACCCAGGGGGATAACCAGGAACTCCGTGCCCATTGCCCGGGAACCGGAACGAACAACCGGGATTCCAAGTTGGAGCCCAGTGTAGCGGCCGGGGATTTGAGCGGCAATGGAAATGACACGGATACCCCTTGTGGGAGGGCATGTCGTGGTTACGAGAGTCCATCAAGAATCCGAAGTAACCGGTATTACTTACTCATTCGCAAACAGGGCCGTAGGTCCCGGATCACCGGGGAGGCTGCGAAGGGCCCTCTAACGCGCAACCCCGCGGGAATTCAAGAGGTTGCGAATTTTGGCAACCCGGCGGAGAGCAGGCTGGCAAGGCGGCTGCGGGGAGGGTATTCTGGAGCCGCATGAAGAATCAAGGCGAATTGCGGAGCATGGCGCGGTGAGCGGCTCGCGATGGGGGGCCGGCTTCGCCTCAGTGGGCCGCTTTGTGGTGGAGGTGGAGGCAGCCGCATCGGGCTCAGGGCCCCTGAAGCCCGGCTATGTGCTTGTAGGCGATGAGATTTTCCTGCTTGACCGCTGCCGCGCCGCCGTGGTGAAGGCATTTGTGCCTGAGGGCATGCGGGACTTCTGCCTGTCGGATATTGACCTGGGAGCCACGTCAATATTTGAAGTGCTGGATCGCGCGCAGACGCCGTCCCTGATGGCGCCGTTCCAGGTCATTTTTGTGCGCAATGTGCGGGTGCTGTATTCGCGCGGGGCAAAAAAGGATGAGTTCGCGGCGCTGGAGCGCTATTTTGCCTCGCCCAATCCGCAGGCGCTGCTGGTGTTTGTGGCGGACTTTGTACAGATTCCGGCGGACGCGCGGCGTATGGAGCTGGATGACAAGAACCGTTTTGAGCGGCTGCAGGAGACGCTGGGCGAGCACTGCGGGATGGTGGAACTGGCGCGCGTTGCGGACGAAGACGCGATGCGCTGGGCCGTGGCCACCGCTTTGCAGGCTGAAACGCGGCTGGACCCGGACGCAGCCCGCGAACTGGTGGATGCGCTGGGCTCGGACATGATGCTGATTGCGTCGGAACTGGAGAAGCTGCTGCTCTACACCACGGGACGCGGCCGCATAACGCTGGGCGACGTGGAGACCATGGTGCTGGCCGCCAAACAGCGCTCACTGTATGAACTGACGGATGCCATCAGCTCGCACAACCGGGCGCGCGCACTGGCGCTGCTGCAAGGCCTGCTGAACAGCTCCGACGCGGGCGAGGACGCGGCAATCGGACACCTCTACATGCTGTCGCGCACGTTCAAGCAGATGCTGATCATCCTCGAGAAGAATGTGCGCGATTCGCGGGCCATCTGGCAGGCGCTGTGGCAGGGATTCCGGATACCGCCGTTTGCCGCGGATGACCTCATCCGGCAGGCCCGGCGGTACGGCAGCAGGCGGGAGCTGACGCGCGCTCTGCGGCTGATTGCGCGGGCTGACCTGGAGCTGCGCTCCTCCCCGCCAGACAAGCGGTTGGTGCTGGAGAGGCTGGTTTATGACCTGGCCTCGGAGCCGAAGCCGGCAAAGGCGGCATGGGCTTCGTCCCAGTTATCTTTTGAGGCTTGACCATCTGCCGGGAGCCCGGGTTGGCAGGGCTTGCGCGGACAATTCGCGCGAGCGCTTGTCCCTCAGCAGCAGGATTCTGCCGGAAACAGCGTGCCTGTGGAGGGATTGAAGCGGCGTGAGAGGCTTATGAAATGCCGCGGACGTTGAGCCATTCACCGTAGACATGGTCAGCCTGCTCAATATGCTCAAGCAGAGCGGCGCGTAGAAAGCTCAGGAGGGGGCGCATCTCGTGCCATGCACTCTGGTGCGCGCGCTGCATGGCGATCTGCATATCCTCAATCAGGCGCGCGTGCTCGGCGCGGTGCTGGGTCAGGCCGGGAAACCCGTGGCGCTCAAGGAGCGCCTCTTCACTGGCGAAATGGATGCGGGCGAACTCGACGAGCCGGTCCGTAAGCCCCTCAATCTGCTCCTCTGTGCAGTCCGTCAACAGGGCCTGGCGAAGCTCGTTCATGGTGTCCACGAGAATTCCGTGCTGGACATCCATGGTTTTGTTGCCTATGGAACTGGCATGACTCCACGTAAGAAGCGCCACACTCTCCTCCTTGCGATCTCACAAAGTCTTGCCCACAGACGGAGGATTTGCAACGGAGGAAACGCATCAGGGAGCGTGCATGGTACTGCAAAGTTGGGTACCTGGGGTATCACTCGAGAATTACGTCAGGTTGTGGTTCGTTACCATGCGTGGTCAAAACGATGGCCGAACCAAGGATGAGCGCACCGCCAACCCAGGCGTAGGGTCCGAGATGCTCGCCGAGGAACCTGACGCCGAGATAGGAGCCCAGGGCGGGTTCGATATTGAGGAACACGCCGGCGCGCGAGGCGGGGACGCGGTGGATGCCCCAGTTCCAGAGCAGGGTGGTGGTGGCCGTGCAGGCCAGCCCCATGACGGCGAGGGATGTCCAGCCGGTGGCGCTGATGTGAGCGAAGGGCGGAGGCTGGGCGGCGTTGTGCAGCACGGGACTGAGAACCCATGGTCCGAGGACCCACGCCGCCAGCATGAGGGTTCCGGCGAGGATGGTGTACGCGGTGACCACGGGAGGACTGTGGGTGTCCATCAGCTTTTTACTGAGCAGGATCCACGCGAGCGCTGTTCCCAGCGAGACGAGGACAAGCATGTCGCCGAGGAAGGTGGGCTGGCCGGGGGCTCCTGCGCCCGGATGCCTGCCGACGAGAATGAGGGCGGCGCCGGCGGAGGAGGCGGCGAGAGCGAGCCAGCCGACGAGGTCGAGGCGCTCACCGGCAAAGAGCGCCGCCGCCACGCCGAGCATCACGGGCATGGTGCCCACCATGAGCGAGGCGTGACTGACGGTGGTGCGGGCGAGGCCATGGAACTGAATGAGGAACTGAATGGGAATGCCAAAGAGCGCGGCAATGAGCAGGAGGCGGAGCTCCGCGCGTGTGAGGCGGACGCGATGGGTGAGCGCCACGGGGAGCATGCCCAGGCTGGCGAAAAGAAACCGGTAGAGCACCATGTTCTCCACGCTCATCTCATTGAGTGCGAGGCGGCCGAAGAAGAAACCCGTGCCCCAGAGGCATCCCGCGAGCGCACATGCCCCGAATCCGAGCAGGGCAACACGGCGGCTCTGGGAAGGTTGGAGGCTCATGCATCTTTACTGTCGCACAGCGGCAGGTGCCCGCAGCGCTGCCAAATGTCAGGTTGATGGGCGAAAATGGTCATGGATGAGACAGCGGCGTGTTCATGTTGGTTCCCGTTGGAAAGCGGGCCTGCGACTG
>DASSHM010000062.1:0-28318 GCA_035692885.1 Occallatibacter sp. | reverse complement strand
AGCGGACGCGCTGGATGAGGCAGGAAGCCGGAACCGGATTGTGCTGGTGCTGCCGTTTGACAATGGCACGGGCCAGCCGAGCCTGGAGTGGATTCGCGAGGCCGCCGCGGAGCTGCTGACAAGCCGCTTTGCTTCAGCGGGATTGTCTCCGCTGCGGCGCGAGGATCGCCTGTATGCGCTGGACCATCTGGGGTTGCCGGAGGGTTTTCAGCCGTCGCGGGCGAGCGCGTTGAAGCTGGCCCAGACGCTGGACGCGGAATCGATTGTCGTGGGCAGCTTCAGAATGGAGGACACGCATCTGGTTGCCGAGGCCAGGGTGGTAGACGTGCCGCATTTGACGATGAGCGCGCTGGTGACGTCGCGGGGGCCGATGGCGAGCATGGTGGTGGTATTTGACCGGCTGGCATGGAAGTTGACCCGCACGATTGATCCTAAGTTCAACGGGAGCGAGGAGACGTTTGTGGCCGCGGGCAAGGGGCTGCGCGTGGACGCGTTTGAGCAGTATATCCGCGGCATTACGGAGCCGGACCAGGCGGAGAGGATAAGCCATCTGCAGCAGAGCGTGAAGCTGGACCCGAAGTTTGGCCCGGCCTGGATGGCAATAGGACGCACGGACTACGGCGGGCAGGATTATGAACAGGCGGCGGAAGCGTTTGCGAAGGTGGGCCGCAACAGCCCGGACGCACTGGAAGCGGGATTCTATCGCGGATTGTCGCTGCTTTTCTCCGGGCAATATGCCAAGGCCGAGGCGGCATTCGGGCAGGTGGCAAAGATTTTGCCGCTGGCCGAGGTGCTGAATAACGAGGGAGTAGCGGTGAGCCGCCAGGGACATGACGGTAGTGATTTTTTCCGGCGCGCGACGGGCGCCGACCCGCGCGTGGCGGATTATCATTTCAACCTGGCCGTGAGCCTGAAGCACAAGGGCGCTACGCCGGAAGCGCTGATCGAGCTGAAGCAATGCCTGAAGCTGCGGCCGAGCGACAGCGAAGCGCAGAGCCTGCTGACAGACTGGACGACGCCGCGCACGGCCGCGACGGATCCGGAGGCCCGGCCCGATCCGCTGGAGCGTATTGTGAGGAGATTCGATGCCGCGGCATTCCGGCAGGCTGCGAACATGATGAACCAGGTGGAGCTGGCGCGGCTGGCTGAGCTGAGCCCCTCGGAACGGGCCAGGATGCTGGCGAAGCAGGCCAATGAGTATCTGGAGCGGGGCTTGCTGCTGGAGGCGGAGCGGTTCTACCAGTCCGCGGTGTCGGCTGACGGTTCGCTGGCGGAGGCGCACGTGGGTCTGGCCGAGGTGAACGAGCGCGCCGGCGACGCAGACGAAGCTCGGAAGGAGGCCGGGGCGGCTCTGGCTATTTCGCCCTCGGCGGAGGCGTATCTGGTGATGGCGCGACTTGACCTGGCGGCGAATGACGAGGCGAAGGCAGGCGAGGAAGCGCAACAGGCGCTGCGGCTTGATCCGCAGAGCCGCGCGGCGCAGGATCTAATCCAGAAGATCCAGGCGAAAGCAGGCGCACCCAAGTAGGCAGGGTATTGGAGCAGATGATGCTGCGGCACATGGGCAGATCCCGGTTCCTGAGCGCGGCCATGCTGATGACGTGGGCGGGCGCGGCGGCGGCTTGCGCCGTCACGGCCCTCGGACAGCAGCCATTGGTTGTGAAGATGGCGCTGGACGACACCATCCAGCCGGTAAGCGCGGGCATGCTGGAACGGGCGGTTGCGGTGGCCAACAAGCGCGGCGCGGCGGCCCTGCTGGTGGAGCTGAATACACCGGGCGGGATGCTGGAATCCACGCGGGCGATGGCAGGCACGATTCTCAGCTCGCGTGTGCCGGTGATTGTGTACGTGGCTCCGGCAGGAGCGAGAGCGGGCTCGGCAGGGTTCTTTCTGCTGGAGTCGGCGGATATTGCAGCGATGGCGCCGGGGACCAACGCGGGAGCGGCGCATCCGGTGCTCGAGTTTGGCAAGCCTGACGAGACGATGAACCAGAAGATTGTGAACGACGCGGAGGCCTTTCTGCGCTCGTACGTGACCAAGCGCGGGCGGAACGCAGAGGCCGCGCAGGCCGCGGTGCATGAGTCGCATTCCTATACGGCGGAGGAGTCGCTGAGCCAGCATCTCATCGACATTGTGGCCCCCAGCGAGTATGAGCTGCTGAAGCAACTGGACGGCCGCGAGATCACGCGCATGGATGGATCCAAGGTCACGCTGCACCTGGCCGGAGCGCATATCGAGGAACTGAAGCCGACGCTGCGCGAAGATCTGCTGGGCTGGCTGGTGGACCCGAACATCGCCATGCTGCTGCTGGTGGGCGGAGCGCTGCTGATCTATCTGGAGTTCAACACGCCGGGGACCATTGTGCCGGGCGCGCTGGGCACGCTGATGGTGCTGCTGGCGATCTTCGGGCTGAATCTGCTGCCGATACGGTATACGGCGGTGCTGCTGCTGGTGGCGGCGCTGGTGCTGATCCTGCTGGAGGCGAAGTTTGGCGGGCACGGAGTGCTGGCACTGGCGGGAATTGTGTGCCTGGCGTTTGGGACACTGACGCTGGTGGCGGCACCGGTGCCGGAGATGGCGGTGAGCCCCTGGGTTGCCGTTGCGGTGAGCCTGGGGTTTGGCGGCATTACGGTCTTTCTGACGCGGCTGGCAGTCCGCGCGCGCCGACAGAAGGCACGGCTGGGCGCTGATGCGATGGTGGGCAGTGTGGCTGAGGCGATGGAAGCGCTGAACCCCGCTGGCCACGTGCTGGTGGGCGGTGAGATATGGCGCGCCGTGGCCAGCGAACCGGTGGCTGCAGGGGCGCGGCTGCGCGTGGTGGGACATGAGGAGTACCTGCTGCGCGTGGAGCCGGAGAGCGGGGGCCGGACTGCGACACCGAAGGCATGACGGGAAGGATGCCGAAGTGGAGTACAATCCCTCGTGAGTGAGGGAGAGTCATGTCCGGTTCCGAACTTCCGCTGCCTTTAATCATCCTGATCGCGATAATCGTTCTCTACCTTCTGAATTCCATCAAGATCTTGCGCGAGTATGAGCGCGGGGTGATCTTCCGGCTGGGGCGGGCTCTGCCTGCGCCGAAGGGCCCCGGGATCATCCTGGTGTTTCGGCCGCTGGATCAGATGATCCGGATTTCGCTGCGCCAGCAGGTGCTGGAGGTGCCGCCGCAGGACGTGATTACGCGGGACAACGTGACGCTGAAGGTGAATGCGGTGGTCACGCTGTATGTGGTGAGCCCGAACGATGCGGCGATCAAGGTGGAAAACTATGTTTATCAGACTTCGCAGTTTGCGCAGACCACCCTACGCTCAGTGCTGGGCGAGGTGGAACTGGACGAAGTGCTGAGCCATCGCGACAAGCTGAACCTGCGGATCCAGTCGATTATTGACCAGCGGACGGAGCCATTCGGCGTGAAGGTGATCTCAGTGGAGGTGAAGCAGGTAGATCTGCCGGAGCAGATGTTGCGGGCGATGGCGAAGCAGGCCGAGGCGGAACGCGAGAAGCGGTCAAAGATCATCAATGCCGAGGGCGAGTTTAATGCCGCGCAGAAGCTGGTGGATGCCGCAGCGATGATGGCCACGCAGCCGATGACGCTGCAACTGCGCTACTTGCAGACGCTGGCGGATATTGGAGTGGAGAAGAACACGACCATTGTGTTCCCGCTGCCGATGGAGTTGCTGACAATCCTGAACAAACTCGGTCTATCAGATCAAGGGTCCGAGGAGAAGAAGCAGGCACGGAAGGATCCACCCCTGAGCGAGGGGAAGTGACGAAGCGTGGTTTCAGGCGAGTTTGAGCCGAAAGAGGAACGAAGCGATCGAGAGCTGACGCTCGGTCCCGTGATGCTGCTGAGCATGCTGGTGGGGCTGCTGGCGGTGTGCGGGCTCTGCTTCGGCTTTGGGTATGCAACGGGACGGCGCGGCACGGTGCCGGCATCGACGACTGCTCCGCCTCCGGGGGTGCCGCTGCAGGTGGCGATGCAGACCGCGGCGGGCAAGCCCGCGGCGACCAGTGAGCAGCCCTGCCAGCCGCAGCAGCAGGTTGACATCACCAGCCTGCAGCCCGCGGGCAACTCAGGAAATGTGCTGCGGGCTCCGACACTGACTCCCCAGAACGGCGGATGGCAGGCAGTGGCTGCCACAGCGCCGGCCCAGGGGCAGGTGCGTCCTGCCTTGCAGCAACAAGCCGGGAATGCAGCAAAGGCTGGCGGCGTGACCACGCAGGAGGCTCCGCCGGGACCGGTGCTGATGGTACAGGTGGCGGCAGTCTCACGCCAGGAAGATGCGAACGTGCTGATGAGCGCCCTGCGGAAGCGCGGTTACGGAGTGGTCGCGCGACGCGAGCCTTCAGACGGGCTCATCCATGTGCAGATTGGGCCGTTCACAAGACGCAGCGATGCCGAAGCAATGAGTCAACGGCTGCTGAGCGACGGATATAATGCGCTCGTGGTGCCATAAGGCGCTTTACCCACTCGACAAGTAGAGTTGAAACGCGGCAGCAGTTCCAGGCGGCGCCGTCGTGAGGTGGCGCGTGTTCAAATTCCAGCACGCGGTTGGCTGCGGTCTGTCGAGCGCCGTCAGGTACGCATCCATCCGGGCAGGCCGGAGGCGATGGCGGAGCGTACCGCCCCCATCAGATCCTCGCGCGTGGCGTAGTCGCGTGGGTGGATGGGCGAGTGAAATGTGATATGGGCGGTTCCGGAGCGCACGCGGAAGCTGCCCTTGGCCATCATGGACTCGGTGCCATGGATGGAAACCGGGATGCATGGCGCGCCGGTTTCCATGGCCAGGTAGAACGGGCCCTTCTTGAAGGGAAGCAGACGGCCGTCCAGGGAGCGCGTGCCCTCGACAAATGTGGTGATGTGCAGGCCCATGCGGAGCATGAGCCCGGCAGCCTGCACGCTCTCGACCGCACTTTCGGCGCGGCCATCGCGGCTGACGGGGACGAACCCGCCGAGTTTAAATCCGGCGCCCAGGATGGGGATTTTCATGAGCGACTGCTTGATGAATGCCGATGTGCGGCCGGGAATGCGGGGCAGAAGCACGGGCGGGTCGAGGTTGGAGACGTGGTTGGACATGAAGATGCACGCAACGCCAGCCGGCACAAGCTCCGCGCCGGCGACAACAACGCGAATTCCGGCGATGCGAAGGGCAATGCGAAGGATGACCTGGGCAGCGTTATAGAGCGGCGTGGCGTTGCCTGTGATGGCGGCCCAGGGGATGAAGATGAGAGCCGCGGGAATGCCCAGCAGGATGATGGTGAGCAGCAGTGCCAGCGCAGGAATCATGCGTTCTGTGTTCGTTCAAAGCTGTACGTGACGATGCGCGTGGGGAGCTTTTCGTAGATGCCGTCGAAGCTTCCGTTGGAGAGCAGGGCGACGACATCTCCGGAGGCGAGCTGTGGCGTGATGCTGTTGACGATGGTGTCGGCGTCAGGGTACACGTCCGCAGGAGTGCCGGCGGCGCTGAGCGCCTTTGCGACGTCTTCAGGGTGCAGGCGCTCATCCTCGGAGATGCTCTGCTGCTGATAGACACCCGCAAGCACAACCCGGTCAGCCTGCCGGAGGCTTTGTACGAGATCGGCGGCCAGAACCTTGCGCCGCAGCGTGTTGGAGCGGGGCTCGAGGACAGCCCAGAGCCGCGACTGCGGATAGACTGAGCGGAGCGCGCGGAGCGTTTCGCGAATTGCCGTGGGATGGTGAGCGAAGTCCTCGATGATGGTGATGCCGTTGATCTCGGCGCGCACCTCAAGGCGGCGGCGGACGCTGCGGAAGGTGGCCAGAGCGGACTGGATGACGTGCACGGCAATGCCCTGGTCCGCGGCGAGAGCTGCCGCCGCCGTGGCGTTGAGAGCGTTGTGCTCCCCCGCGAGATGCATTTGAAGCCCGGCCCACAGGCGACCGTCATGATGCAGTTCCCAGTGGCTGGCTCCATCGCGATAGTGGAGATTGCGGATTTGCCAGTCGGCGCGGTCACTGAAGCCGTAGCGCTGGACGCGGCAGAAGGCGCCGGCGAGGCACGCGGTGACATTTTCGCTGCCGTCGTAGGCGACGATGAGGCCACGGCCGGGTACAAGGTTGACGAGACGTTTGAAAGCGGTCTTGACGGCATCAAGACTGGAATAGATGTCGGCGTGGTCAAACTCGATGTGGGTGAGGATGAGGGCGTCAGGGAAGTAGTGAAGAAACTTGGGTCCCTTGTCGAAGAATGCGGTGTCGTACTCATCGCCCTCGACGATGAAGGTGCCGGTGGGGCGGAGCTGAAAGCTGCTGCCGAAATTTTCGGCCACGCCGCCAATGAGAAAGGATGGTTCGCGGGCTGGGTTCTGCTGAGAGGCACTCTGGTAGATCCAGGCAAGCATGCTGGTGGTGGTGGTTTTGCCGTGGGTTCCGGCGACCACCAACGATTCGCGGCCGATGAGAAACTCATCGCGGAGAAGCGCGGCCATTGAGGTGAAGGGGATGCGTTCATCCAGAACGCGCTCCACCTCGGGATTGCCGCGCGAGAGGGCGTTGCCGATAACGACAAGGTCGGGGATGGGGTCGAGATTGGACGCGGCGTAGGGCTCCTGAACGGGGATACCGAGTTCACGCAGAAGGTCGCTCATGGGCGGGTAGGCGGCCTTGTCCGATCCGGTGATGCGGTGGCCCTGAAGCTGCAGCAGGCCGGCCAGCGACGCCATTGCCGTGCCGCAGATACCGCTGAGATGGATATGGCGAGGGGTGGTCATCCGGTCACCGCCGGTTGAAGCATTTGCAAAGATGCCTGCTCCGCAGCGTGCAAACGGGACTGGACGCCGAAGGTGAGGGTGACGTTCCGGCTGGAGACATGACCGCTGCGGAGGCCGATCACGATGGGAATATCGAAGTCACTGAATGCGTGCCGGATGGTGTCGTCGAGCAGGTTCGGCGACGCGCCGGGAGACGAGCAATCGAGCATTTCACCAAAGATGACACCGCGGATGCCGGCAAACTTGCCGGCATGACGCAACTGCCAGAGTAGACGGTCAATCTGATAGGGCTTGACGCCGGTGTCTTCGAGGAAGAGCAGTTTGCCTTCGGTCTCGGGTTCCCATGGCGTGCCGAGCAGGGAGGCGACGATGCTGAGGCAGCCGCCATAGAGAGTGCCCTCGGCCGTGCCCGGGCGAAGGACGCGCATCCCTTCAGCCGCACCAACGGAGTATGTTTCGCCGGCGAGCGCGGAGAGAAAGCTGGGGATATGCGCACCATCATCAAGATAAAAATCAGCCGCGACCATGGGGCCGTGGAAGGCAGGCAGCCCAATCTTGTCGAGGAGATGGAGCTGGATGCCGGTCAGATCGCTGTAGGCGATGAAGGGCCGGGGATGGGCGCGAATCAGGTCGAGGTCGAGGCTGTCGAGCAGATAGTTGGAGCCGTACCCTCCGCGCACGCAGGCAATCAGTTGGGTTTCATCGCTGGTGAAGGCGGCATGCAGATCATCAATCCGCTGGCTGGGTGTTCCGGCGAAATACAAGGGACCGTGGGACTGGGTATGGACGCCGGGGCGGGATGCGAAACCGAGCGCCAGCAGGCGTGCCATGCCGCGTTCCAGCCGGTCAGGCATGGCGAAGGATGCCGGCGAGATGATGCAGACGGTCGAGCCGGTGGGGACGGGCGCGACCTTGAGCAGCGGATTTGAGCGTAGCGGAGAACTCATGGCAGCCATGCCTCGCCCCGGGCGATGAGAGAAGCAGGGCCGGTGAGCTGCAACTCGGCTCCGGGGCCGGCCCATGCGACGGTTTGGGGGCCACCTGGCGCAACCACTCGAAGCGGCGATGTGGCGAGCCCGAGAGCGAGTGCGGCGGTGGCGGCGGCGGAGGTGCCGGTGCCGGACGAGTGGGTTGGCCCCACCCCGCGCTCAAAGATGCGAATCTCGATGCCGGCGTCGCCGGTGACCAGCACGAATTCAACGTTGGTCTGATGAGGAAAGGCGGGGTGGGCGCATATCTCCGTGCCGACGGCCTGCCAGGCGCGGCCTGCGACGGTGAAGCCGGGATTGTCGACAAGGACGACGAAATGAGGATTGCCGATGGAGACGGCCGAGCCGGAGATGGATGCACCGTCCGCAAGGGTGACGGTTTTTTGCGCAATGGCGGGGATACCCATGCCAGTGGTGACATCTACGGAGAATTGGTTGCCATTGTGGACCGCATTGACGAGGCAGACCCGGAGCCCGGCGTCAGTTACGATGTCGAGTTTCTGGCCGGGTTGCGCATGCAGAGCTTCGGCCATCCATGCGGCGACGCAGCGGGTGCCATTACCGCTAATCTCAGCGGTGGAGCCGTCAGCGTTAAACAGACGGACACGGGCGGCTGGTCCGGTGCGGTCCCTGCGTGTCCAGGTGAAGAATTCGATGCCGTCGGCGCCTACGCCCCTGTTGCGGTCGCAGAGGCTGCGTGTGAGCCCGGGGAGGTCGCGACCGGTCACATCGTCCTCGGCCACGATGAGAAAGTCGTTACCGCAAGCGTGGGCCTTGGCAAAGGGAATCAATCTTCCTCCGGGCTATCTGGCAGAGAGATGCGGCAGCGGCGGGCGCGGAGCCGGAAAGCACGTCATCTTGCCCGATGCTATCACCGACGTGTGTCAAATTTCATGGGAGGTGCTGGAGACGTAAACGGTGGCGGCGGGCTGGCCGGGGGACTGGAAGCTGCGGACCCTGGTGAGCCCCTCGGGGTGCGCGCGCACGGCACGGTCGATTGGGTCGCCGTCAAACGCAAGGACAATGGCGGCGTGGCGGGCAGGAGCAGCCAGCGCGGCGCGATAGAACTGTTTGTCGCTCTCATTAATCGTCTGGCGCAGAGGGATTCCGGTGAAGGCAACAATCTGCGGGTATGCCGAGGTATCCATGAGAATCACTCCGCCGGGATGGCGGGCAAGCAGGGCGCGCAGCAGGGGGGGAATCTGCTGCTCGAATGGGCGGCGGGCCTCGATGTTGGTGAGGCTTTCAACGTAAGTGACCGGGCGCTGGCGAAGCATACCGGTGAAGTTGATGCCGATGAGGGCGAACAGGATGGCAGCAGCGGCGGTAGTCCAGCGCGGTTTGAACTCGCGCGCCGCGCCTAGGAAGAAGTGAGCGCCAAAGCCCAGCCCAAGCGCCAGCGCGGGCAGCAGTTCCATGCCGTAGCGGGTGTTGTAAAAGGAGTGGGGCCACCAGACGGGAAGAAAGATGGGCACCGAGCCGTAGGAAACCGCATAGGCATAGAACGGCACGGGAAGCCACAGGAATAAGATCCAGGAGAAGGCGCGGCGGCGGGCAATGAGCCAGCCCCAGATGGTCCCGAGCAGGCTGAAGGCCAGCAAGAGATTTCCCCAGGCGAGGCTTGCCGTGTCCATTTCGGCGGCTTTGACGAAGAACACGAGAGAGACCCAGGGGTTGTGCCAGCCGGGATGCGGCGGGCCAGGTCCCACGGAGGTGCGAAGCTCGATGGCGTGGGCAGAGTACGGGCCGCGAGCGAAGCTGAGCCAGTCACCAAATGCCAGGGAGTTGTACACACACCAGACAACGGGGGCCGCGGCCACAAGGATGGTGGCAAGCCAGAATGCGCGCGAGCGCAGGCGGCCAAGGCCCAGGAGCACGATGCCGATGGCAGTCCAGGCGAAAAAAGCAAGCACCCAGCCGTCATAGCGGGTGAAGATGGCCGCGATGAGGATCAAGGAGAGCCACCAGAGCAGGCGGTCTGATTTCCGCCGGCTCGATTCGACGGCGGAGCGCCACTCGACGAGGAGTACGGCAATCCAGATCATTTCACACAGAAAGAGCGGCTCGGTCATCGCCGTGGTCTGCAGGTAGAGCAGGTTGGGATTGGACGCGAAAAAGACCAGCGTGACGGCCGCAGGCAGCGGCCGAAGCCAACGGCGCGCGAGGCGATAGAGGCCGGAGCAGGCGGCAAGGAAGGCGAGTGCGGAGGGAATCATGCCTGCGATGCCATTGGCCCACCAGGAGTAAACCGCAACAAATGGAATGAGAAGCAGGTGGGGCAGAGGGAGCCAGACAGAGCCAAGCTGGGTCAGCCCGGGGCGGTGGGAATCGAAGACCCTGCGCGCAATGTGCATGTGAGCCACCGCGTCGCCGTAGTTGAGCATAGCGTCGTGCCGCCAGCTCCACAGCACCGCCACCGCAGACGCCGCGAAGCAGGAGGCCAGCACGGCCAGCCACTCGGCGCGACGAACAGGCTGCTCAATCAAGGTGAGTCAACTCTCGAAACAAGGCGAAGCGGTCGTCAATCTCTTTGCGGGAGAGTTCCTGCAGGCGCTCGGTGCCGAACCTCTCCACCGCGAAGGAGCCCATGACGCTGCCGTAGAACATGGCGTGACGGAAGGTCGCCGGAGTGATTTCAGGCTGCGAGGCAAGATACCCGAAGAATCCGCCCGCGAAGCTGTCGCCCGCGCCGGTGGGGTCAACGACCTCCTCCAGCGGCATGGCCGGAGCACGGAACGGACGCGCGCCAACGCCGTTTGCGGGAGAGCCGTGGAAGGCAGTGGCGCCATACTCGCCGTGCTTGACCACAAGTATGCGGGGCCCCATGGAGAGCACGGCCCGGGCGGCCTGCACGAGATTGCTGTTGTTGGCGAGCATGCGGGCCTCAGTATCGTTGATGAGCAGAACATCGAGGCCATTGAGTACTTCCAGCAGGGCCGGCCGATGGTCCTTAATCCAGTAGTTCATGGTGTCGCCCGCGACAAGGCGGGCCCGCGGCATGGCCTCGCGAACGCGACGCTGGAGGATGGGATCGATATTGGCGAGGAAGAGGAACTCGGAGTCGCTGTAGGCTGGTGGGATCTTGGGCTGGAAGGCGCCGAAGACGTTAAGTTCGGTGTTTTGGGTCCGGGCTTCGTTCAGGTTATCGAGGTAGGAACCCTCCCAAAAGAAGCTTTTGCCTTCCGCATGCTCAATGCCCTGCGTATCGATGCCGTGGGAGAGGAAGACATCCTCCTCCTTCGAGCCGAAGTCCTCGCCCACAACCGCGATGACGCGGACCTGGGTGAAGTAGCTGGCTGCTAGGGAGAAGTAGGTGGCTGCTCCGCCGAGGCAACGGTTGCGGCGGCCGGCCGGAGTTTCGATGGAGTCGAAGGCGACACTTCCAACCACGGTAATGGACATTCAATATCCTCATATTCACGCGCCGGGCGCGAAAGCCAACAGTGGGACAGTTACCAGCCGAGGTATTTGCCAAAAAGAAGGCGGAGGTTTTCCTTTGCGGCGGGAGGAATCGCGTCGGGCTGGGTAAGGATGGCGAACCGAGCCGCGGAGGCACAGGCGCAGTTGCGCTCGACTGGCATGGAGGCAACGGCGGCTTTGACCACGCGGGCGGCATTTTCGGCGTTCTGGTGGAGCGCGGCGACAATCTCCTCGATGGTGACGGCATCGTGGCCCTCGCGCCAGCAGTCGTAGTCAGTGACCATGGCGACAGTGGCATAGCAGATTTCAGCTTCACGGGCGAGCTTGGCCTCCTGCAGGTTGGTCATGCCGATCACGTCCGCGCCCCAACTGCGATAGAGGTTGGATTCAGCCCGGGTGGAGAACTGAGGGCCCTCCATGCAGACGTAGGTGCCGCCGAGCGTGGCGGTGACACCGGCCGAGGCGCAGGCTGCCGCGGCGGTGCGGGCAACGGTGGCGCAGACGGGATCGCCGAAAGCGACGTGGCCGACAATGCCCTGGCCGAAGAAAGTGGAGATGCGGTGGTGCGTGCGGTCAATGAACTGGTCGGGAACAACAAAGTGCGTGGGCTTGTGCTCTTCCTTTAGGGAGCCGACGGCGGAGACAGACAGGATGCGGTCAACGCCGAGCTTTTTGAACGCGTAGATATTGGCGCGAAAGTTGAGCTCGGAGGGCAGAATACGGTGGCCACGCCCGTGGCGGGCGAGAAAGGCGACTTTGCGCCCCTCAAGTTCACCGAGGACGAATGGGTCGGAGGGTGAGCCAAAGGGTGTTTCGACCTGCTCCTCGTGGACGCCGGTGAATCCGGGCATGGAATACAGCCCACTGCCGCCGATAATGCCAATCTCCGCCAGAGCCAATGCCCGCTCCCATGAGATGAACCGTTTCTCCGGTCCATCGCGTGCCTGCAAACACTCAGTATAAAGGTCGGAAAAGCGGCTCGTGCGGGGCTAGACCGCGGGAACGACGAAGAGGGTAACGGACTGTGCCGGGAAGGTGGCCGTAAGCGTGCTGCTGGTTGTGCCGCCCGAGGGCGGGGCGACGGTTGCGTCGGGCAGGGAGACGATGGCCGAGAGGTTCGCGCTGCTGTACTGGAAGACCTTGGCCGGACCGTTGGGAGTGAAGTTGGCGAGGGTGAGCGTGCTGGTAAGACCGCCGTAAGTCTTGTTGATCACGACCACGGTGACGGTGTTGTCGGCGGTGCGATGAGCGGCATAGATGGCGAGCCTGCCCTGGTCAGCGCTGGTGGAGGCAAGCGCCATGTCGCCGAACATGGAGTTTGCTCCGTCGTAGTTGCGATACATTTCAAAAGCGACGAGACCGGGCAACTGCTTGACGGGATCGGGCGGCCCCCAGAGAGTGCCGATGTCGAGCCCCTCGCGGCCGAAGATACCAAGGATGTCAGCCTGCGCGAGAGCGCCGCTGATGCTTTCCTGCCCGCCCCAGTTGTATTCGGTGATGGCGAGCTTGGTGCCGGGATAGTCGGCATTGACCCAGTCGTGCATCATGGGAATGACCTGGGGCGCCTGGGGCGGCACATTGCAACTGGAGGTGTAGTTGGCATCAGTGACGTAGTTGGGCTGGGGAAAGCTGGGGTCAGTGTAGGTGGGATCCCAGAAGACGCGGGTGGAGTTGAGGCGTTCCTGCTGCACGGTGGTGTCACCGGCGGTGCTGAAGGCGAGATTGTCGGGCGCAAAGTAGGTGTGGAGGTCCAGGTAGTCGAGCAGGCGGATGTGATGCTGATCGTCATACGCCTTGAACTGCCGCAGGTAGTACTCGATGAAGGGCACGCCACCGTGCGCGGCGCGGTCGACGGGATTGCTCCATGGCTGGAAGCAAGGCGCGCCGCTCTGCCAGCCGGATTCAACATCCTTCTTGGAGTAGAAGTAGTCCCACCAGTAGTCCATGACCGGGCCGCTGACCTCCGCGGTGGGATCAGCGGCCTTGACCGCGGCGGCGACGGCAATGCCGTTGTTGGTGACCTCATCGTAGGTAAAAGGCGCGGGATGGACGTCGCGGTGGACCGCGTCCCACCAGCTTGGCTCGTTGTCGAGATCGTAGATGGCGACGCCGCCGTTGGCCGCCGTGCCGAACTTGCCGACAAGATAAGCGACCCAGTTGCCGGCCCAGATGGCGTCAACCGGCTGGCTGGTGACGGTGGGATCGTTGCCGGTGATGAGCGTCTGGCTGGGAGTTTCGCCATCGCCGCAGGTGCCGCCGTAGGGGTCAAATGCGTATTGCGAGGGATAGGTCGACTTGGGGAAGCTGCACGAAGTGCCGTCCTTAGCCACCCAGCCGAGCACGGGAACGGTGCCCATGGTCTTGGCGCCGATGGCCTTGTCGGCCAGGAACTGAGCATTGAATCCGCTGGTGTCCTGCTGTCCGGTGCCGACGACGTGATTCTCAAAGTACCAGTCGGAGGCGGAGCTGGTGATGTCGAGAACGTAGTTGTAGCGGGAGGTTGCATTGCCTCCCCAGCGATCGATGGGGAGGTTGGCCGCTTTGGCGGCGGACTGATTGAGCGTGTAGAAATTCATGCCGTAAATCATGGGATTGATGGCATGGGTCTGATTGCCGGCATCCACGGTAAGAGCCGGGCCGGAGGCGGCGGCAGGCGCGCTGAGCGAGACCGTTGCGCTGCCGCTGACCGTGGGGTCCTGAATGCTGGTCGCGGTGACTGTCACGCTGGCGGGGGCGGGATAAGGCGTGGTGTAGAGGCCGGTGGAGCTGATGTCACCGGGACTCAAGGTGACTCCGGAGGGGGCAGCGACCGACCAGGAGACGGAAGTGTCATTGACGCCCGGACCGCCGACGGTAGCCGAGAACTGGAGCGTCGCTCCGATGACGGCATCAGCGGGATCGGGAGTGACCGTGACGGAGGTGACCGCCGGGGCCGCATAGGTGGCGGTGACCGCGGTGTTGGAGGTGACGCTGACGTTGCACGTGACCGTGGCCGTTGAAGTACAGCCCGACCAGGAGGAGAATCTGTTGCCCCCGGCAGTGGCCGCGGCCGTGAGCGTGACTCTGGCGCCCTCGGCGTAGGTGCGGACAAAGCTGGTGGAGCCGTTGCCTGCGCCGCCCTGGTCGCTTGGCGAAACCGCAACCGCGGCACCTGACGCTGGATTGGCGGAGTTGACGGTGAGGGTAAAGGTCCTGGGCGAAGTGGACGCCGCGCCGCCTCCGCCGCAGGATGTGAGAAAAATGCCCGCACTCGCGACGATGGCAAGGAGCAGATTCGCAGGATGGTCACGAGTGAAGGTATGCACAATACTCCCCGGCTGAATCGATGCAGGTCTGAGGTTACAACAGATTGAGCGTCGCGGATGACGCTCCTCATCCTAGCACGCGCGGCAACGCGCGCCGCGAATTCGCCGCTGGCTACACCCGGCGAACGAGCGGCTCTTCTGCTTCGATGCGCGGCGCGGATGCAGCTTCCTGGACAGCCCATCCGGCAATGAGCAGACTCGGCGCGAGCGAGGGTTCCGCCTGGCCCAGCGCGCCGAGGGTGGTGTGCCGGACAGCCTGGGCGGGCTGACCGGCCTGTGAGACGATAGCGCAGGGCAGGTCGGCGGGCAGGCCCTGCTGGAGCCATTGGAGCGCGAGGAGGCTCATGTCGCGGCCGGGCATGTAGACGACGCGGGTGGCGTCTTCTTGTTCGGGCAGGGCCGCGTGGTTGTGCGATTGCGCATGATGGCCAGTAGAGAAGATGACATTGGAGGCACGGGTTCTGCTGGTGAGCGAGACGCCGACGGCGGCTGCCGCGGCGAAGGCGGCCGTGATGCCGGGGACCACCTCAAAGGGCATGCCTGCCTGTGCGAGAGCAGCCATCTCCTCGGATGCGCGGCCGAAGATGAGCGGATCGCCGCTCTTGAGACGGATGACACAGCGGCTGGCCGCGGCGTGATCAATCATCAGGCTGTTAATCTGCTCCTGCGTAATCTGCTTAAGGCCGCAGCGCTTGCCCACGTTCACGATTTGGGCGTCCGGCGGGGCGAGGCGGAGAATGGCCGGCGGGACGAGATCGTCATGGAGGATCACGTCAGCCGACTGGATGAGGCGCAGGGCCTTGACCGTAAGCAGATCAGGATCACCGGGGCCCGCTCCGACCAGGTAGACCCTGCCGCGCGACGCAGTGTTGTTGACTCCAAGCGGAGCGTGAGCCAACTGGCGCGACGGACATGTGACGGAGTCGCACACTGGACGTTGAGCGAGCTGGTGAAGAAGGGCCTTGCGCTCCTCGCCGGACGGGTGAATCGCCAGTACTTCGCGGCGAAGGCTGCCGAGGTGCTCAAGCCACGGGCCAAGGTCCTGAGGGAGCTGCTCATCAATCTCACGGCGCAGGCGTTGCGCTACGGCGGGGCTTTCGCCCGCGGTGGATATGGCAATCTGCAGGCTGCCGCGGCTGACGACGGATCCGAAAAAGAAATCGCAGTTGGGGACATCGTCAACGCTGTTGCAGGGGATGTTGCGCTCCACAGCGCAGCGGTAAACGGCTGCGTTGACAGCGGGATCATCGGTGGCGGCGATGACGAGGAAGTTGCCATCGAGGTCGGAGGCCTGGAATGCGCGCTGGATAAATTCGAGCCTGCCCCCGGCGGCAAGCTGGAGGATGGAGGGCCGGGCGCGCGGCGCGACGACGCGGAGACGGACGCCGGTTTTGAGCAGGCTGCCGATTTTATCGAAGGCCACTGCGCCCGCGCCAACGAGCAGAGCAGGGCGGCCATCGAGGTTGAGAAAAATTGGCAGAAGGCTCATGAACCAATCCTTATCCGGCGACCGAATGAGGCACCGGGCCCGCGGGCAGGTCCCGCTCAACGGCGGCGAGAACCTCACCGGCGAGATGGGCGCGCAATTCCTCGTTGGTATGGCGATGGAACCATGCGCGCAGGTCCTCGTCCGGGGTACGTGTGACCATGTATTCACGCAACAGGCGCTCAATGGCTTCTGGAACCAGCGGGGCAGCGCAGCGGTAGCCTACGGTGCGCGCGATGGCGCCGTGCCTGCCGACGGAACCGCCGAGGCAAAAGTAGTATGCGTCAGTCAGCTTGCCCTCGTATTTAATCTTCTTGCCCTCGATGCCAATGTCGGCAATCCAGTGCTGCCCGCAGCCGTTGGGGCAGCCGGTCACGTTAAGCCGCAACTGCTGGTCGAAGTGCGGCAGGCGCTCTTCAAGCTCGTCGACAAGCCAGCGGGTGAAGCCCTTGGTCTCGGTAATGGCGAGCTTGCAGAATTCGGTGCCGGTGCAGGCGACGGCGCCACGCCAGAAGGTGGAACCCTCCACGCGAAGCCCAATCTGGCCGAGTTCGCGCGCGAGCTCGCCGGCTTTGGCGTTGGGCACGTTGATGAAGATGAGATTCTGCGCGGTGGTGGCACGGAGCTGGCCGTTGCCGAAGCGCTCGGCCAGTTCCGCAGCCGCCTCAAGCTGCTCGCCGGAGAGGCGGCCGCGCAGGATCGATGCGCCGACATAGCTGAAACCGGGCTGGCGCTGGGGATGGATGCCGGCATGGTCGCGCAAGACGCCTTCGGGGACCTGCTCGGATGCTCCTGGGCGAAGGTCGAAGTCGAGGCGCGACTGAAGCTCGCCCAGAAACGACTCGGCGGTCCAACCCTCCTTCATAAAGAGGTACTTGAGGCGGGCGCGGTCGCGGCTTTCGCGTAGGGACTGCTGGTCACGAAAGATCTCGGTGACGGCGCGGACGACGCGCAGCGCCTGATCCGGCTGGATGAAGGCGTCAAGGCGGACGGCGAGGTGCGGTTCGTTGGAGAGGCCACCGCCGACGCGCAGCGAATAACCGACTTCGCCGTCGCTAACGGCCGGGGTGAGCGCGATGTCATTAATCTCGGGATAGTTGCACCAGGTGGCGCAGCCGGTGGCCGAAATCTTGAACTTGCGGGGCAGGTTGTAAAACTCGGAGTTGCCGCTCAGCAGGCGCGAAATCTGCAGGGCCAGGGGCGAGGCATCGATGATTTCATCCTGGGCGACGCCGGCCAGCGGGCATCCGGTGACGTTGCGCACCACATCGCCGCATGCGCCTCTGGGTGAGAGTCCGATGGCGGCGAGCGCATCGACGACCTCGGGGAGAGTTTCAATGGTGAGCCAATGGAGCTGGATGTTCTGGCGGACGGTGATGTCGGCCAGGTTGCGGGCGTACCGGCGCGTGATGCCTCCGATGGCGCGCAGTTGGCTGGAGGAGACGATGCCGTTGGGAATGCCGATGCGCATCATGAAGAAGTCAGAGGCCAGTCCTTCGCCGCCTTTGCCCCCGGTGGCGCCCACGCCGTCGCCCTGGGTGTAGATTCCCCACCATCTGAAGTAGCTTGAGGTCCACTCAGGCGCGATGCTGGCGCGGCCCGCGCGAGCGAAGGCTCGCACCTCGTCGAAAGCCTGCCAGGGGTTCTTTTCGCGCTTCAGGCGTTCGGCCTTCTGCGCTCTGGTTTCTTTTACTGGAACCGCGTTGTCCATCAAGACCTCACGAGCAGAGATTGAAAAAAGGAGATAAAAACAGAAAACCCGCGACAGCGGATGGGCTGTATCGCGGGCAATCAGAAACCTCGGAATGGAACTCGGACGTTAGACCCAGGTCACCTCTGCGCGCGAAGCGGCATACAGCGGCGACAACAGGTGCGTCCTTGCATGGTTTGATATTCGCAGCAGATGACCAAAATTGCAACTGGAATCTGGCCTGCGCGCAACTCCAGGCAGGAGGGGAATTTGGAGAACTTCGGGATAACGTTTTTATTTGTTAATACATAGAGAAATGGTTACGAATCTGACGAGGGTAACCCGGCAGCCTGGAAGCGGGCGAAGAACAGGGGGCAGGAGAATAGCCGCCCGGCGGCAATCGGCGTGGGAGCGGACGGGCCAGGAGCGGGAGCAATGGCCTAGAATGGCGGTTTCAGGCGGGCGGGGCGGAGCCCGCGCGACCGGTTCTGACGGATAAGGAGATGCGGGATGCGCCGCTGGACAGAATTGAAACGAGTTATTCCCGTTTATGCACTGTTGGCAGCCTGCTGGCCGGGAATGGTCGGTACGGCGCAGACAGCGCCGTTGAATGACGTCGGTCCAGCCGTGGCGCATACGGAGGGGGCCGGCGCTTTCAGCCTTCAGAACAAGGTCATCGGCGCACGGTGGGAGTTTCGTGGCGGGAGGCTGACTGGGCTGAAGATCACGGACAGGCTTCACGGCCAGGTGGTGAGCCTGGACCGGCCGTTTGAAATCGTGCTGCGCAATGGAACGGTGTACCGGGCAGAGGATATGGAAGCCGCAGGCGGGCCGGCATGGAAGGAACTCGTGCCGAGGCCGGCAGCATCGCGGCTGGCGGAGCGCTTTCACGGGGAGGAGTTTGTCGTGCCGCTGGAGACGGCTGACCATGCACTTCGAGCGAAGTGGACGGTTGAGCTGCGCGATGGCTCGACCTATCTGCGCCAGTTGGTCAGCATCGAGGCGGCGGGCGGCGATGTCCCAATCAGCCGGGTGGAGATGATTGACCTGGATCTGCCCGAGGCGCATGTGAGCGGCAGTGTGCATGGGTCGCCGATTGTGGCAGGAAACTTGTTTGCGGGATTTGAGTCGCCGCTGTCAGAGGCAAGCGTGGCCGGAGGCCGGGCGACCGCGTGGATTGACCGGCTACTGCCGCTGAGGGCGGGCCAGTCGATTACGTATTCTTCAGTGGTCGGCGTGGCGCGCGCTGGGCAGATGCGCCGTGATTTTCTGGCGTATGTTGAGCGGGAAAGGGCGCATCCGTATCGCACATTTCTGCACTACAACTCGTGGTACGACCTGGGTCTGTTCACTCCTTACGACTCGGCGATCGCGGTGGAGCGGGTGAATGCGTTCGGCCGTGAACTGGTGGAGAAGCGCGGCGTCAAGATGGATTCGTTTCTTTTTGACGATGGCTGGGACAACCATCGATCGCTGTGGCAGTTTAACAGCGGGTTTCCGCATGGTTTTACGCCGGTGAGGGCGGCGGCGGAGAAGTATGGAGCGGAGCCGGGCGTCTGGATGTCGCCGTGGGGAGGCTACGCGAAGCCGAAGCAGGAGCGCATCGCGTTTGGGAAGTCGGCGGGGTACGAGATTGTCGATGGGGGCTACGCGCTTTCAGGGCCGAAGTACTACGCCGCATTCCGCGACGTATGCCTGAAGATGATTCGCGTATATGGAGTGAACCAGTTCAAGTTTGACGGCACGGGAAATGTGAACTCGGTGGTGGCGGGCAGCAGCTTTGACAGTGATTTTGCCGCCATGATGCACCTCATCGGAGAGTTGCGTGCGGCGAAGCCCGACATCTACATCAACCTGACCACCGGCACCTGGCCTTCGCCGTTCTGGCTGCTGTATGCCGACTCAATCTGGCGCGGCGGGCAGGATGACAGCACTGCTGGAGTGGGCACGTACAGGGAGCGCTGGATTACCTACCGCGACGGAGAGACGTACAAGCGCGTGGTGCGGGCCGGGCCGCTCTATCCGCTGAACTCACTGATGCTGCATGGACTGATCTATGCGCGACTCCATCAACATCTGGACAAGGACCCGGGCAATGATTTTCGTAATGAAATACGGTCGTACTTTGGCACCGGCACTCAGTTGCAGGAGATGTATGTCACGCCCGGGCTGCTGTCACAGGCCAACTGGGATGATCTGGCGGAGGCTGCGAAATGGTCACGCGCGCATGCGGATGTGCTGAAAGACTCGCACTGGGTGGGCGGCGACCCCGAGCAGTTGCAGGTGTATGGGTGGGCGTCGTGGTCCCGGCGCATGGCGATTCTGGTGTTGCGCAATCCCAGCGATAAGCCGCAATCGATCGAAATCCGGCTGCAGGATGTACTGGGACTTCCCGAGGGCGCGGCGCAGGTTTATTCCGCGAAGAGCCCCTGGCGGGAGGATGCAGGCCGGCGGGCCATGAAGCTGGATGCACGCGAGGCGCGCCAATTTCGCCTGGCGCCGTTTGAGGTGTTGACGCTTGATTTGAACCCGCAGCGCTGAGGAGATCATGGACACAACCGGATTGCCAACCCTGCTGGTGCTGGCCGCGGGAATGGGCAGCCGCTATGGCGGGCTGAAGCAGGTTGACGGGATCGGCCCCGGCGGCGAGGCCATTCTTGACTATTCAGTCTTTGACGCCATTCGAGCGGGTTTCGGCAGGATCGTCTTTGTCATTCGCCGTGATATTGAAACGCAGTTCCGTGGGGGTGTCGGAGCTCGGTTTGAACGACGGATCCCGGTGGATTACGTCTTTCAGGAGATTGAGGCGCTGCCCGCGGGATTCGATGCACCGGCGCGGCGAACCAAGCCATGGGGAACGGCGCAAGCGGTGCTGATGGCCGCAGATACGATTGACGGACCGTTCGCGGTCATCAACGCCGACGATTTTTATGGCGCGGAGAGCTATCGGCGTTTGGCGCAGCATTTCCAGTCGGGCTCCGCAGCCGATGCCATGGTGGGCTTTATGCTGCGCAAGACGCTTTCACGTTTTGGCGCGGTGGCTCGCGGCGTGTGCCGGGTGGCCGCAGACGACGTTCTCGAAGAGGTCGTGGAGATGACTCATCTGGAAGTGGACGGCACGGGCGTACAGAACCGGGATGCAGAAGGGCGCGTGACGAGGCTGACGGGCGACGAACTTGTATCCATGAACATGTGGGGATTTCATCGCGAAATCTTTGGCCTGCTGGAGCGCTTTTTCAGGAGATTTCTTGAAGAGCATGGCACAGAGATCGCGCCGGAGTGCTATCTGCCCGGGGCCGTGAACGAATTTGTGCGCTCCAGGACGGCGAGGGTGCGAGTTCTGCGGACGAGCGAGACATGGTTTGGGGTGACCTATCGCGACGACCGGGCCCTGGTGCAGGAGAATATCGAGCGGCTCATCCGCGAGGGCATTTATCCTGAGAACCTGTGGTCATGATCGATGAACGCGATGCAGGTGCCGCGGCGCGACAGTTTCAGGCACAAGGTGAATTTGTGAGCGCTGCTCCATACGGCAGCGGGCACATCAATGACACGTTCCGAGTCGAGTTTCAACGGGCGGGCGTGGCGGTGCCGACTATTCTGCAGCACATCAATCACAACATCTTTAAGCAGCCGGCGTCGCTGATGGAGAACATTGAGCGCGTGACGCAGCACCTGGCCGGGAAGGTGGCCAGCGAGCCGGACCGGGAGCGCCGTGTTCTGAGGCTGATCTCCGCGCGGGATGGGCGTACATGGCACGTGGATGCGCAGGGAAATCACTGGCGGATGTACCGGTTCATCGGCAAAGCCAGGACGTATGACGCGGTACAGAACCAGCGCCAGGCATTTGAGGCCGCAAAGGCCTTTGGGCGGTTTCAGAAGATGCTGGCCGATCTGCCCGCGCCGCGGCTTCACGATACGATTCCCGACTTCCACCACACGCCGAAGCGCTTCGCCGCGCTCGAAAGCGCGATTGAGGCGGATGAGGCGGGCAGGGCAGTTCTGGCAAAACAGGAAATTGAGTTCGCGCTGGAGCGCAAGTCCATGGCGGACGTGCTGGTGAATGCAGGCCTGCCGGAGCGGGTGACGCATAACGACACGAAGTTCAACAACGTGATGCTGGACGATGCGACCGGCGAGGGCATCTGCGTGGTAGATCTGGACACGGTGATGCCCGGGCTGGCGGCCTATGACTTTGGCGACATGGTGCGCACCACGACCAGTCCCGCGCTGGAGGATGAGCGGGATCTGCGCAAGGTAACGATGCAGTTCCCCATGTTTGAGGTGCTGGTGCGCGGCTATCTTGCGTCGGCGGGCGGCTTTTTGACCAGGGAGGAGAAGCAGCATCTGGCTTTTGCGGGCAAGCTGATCACGTTTGAGATTGGCATCCGCTTCCTCACGGACTTTCTTGCGGGAGACAGGTATTTCAAGGTGCATCGCGAAGGGCACAACCTGGACCGCTGCAGGACGCAGTTCAAACTGATCGAGTCCATCGAGCAGCAGGAAGAGAAGATGAACCGTCTGGTTGAGTCCGTCGCCGTGTGATGAACGCGGGTTGCAAACCGCGGGAACCTCAAAGCCTAGCCGGGTTCGGCTCGATCATCGCGATAGAACCGGGATGAATTGGGGCGCGCGCCGCCATCCTCACAAAGGCTGGCAAGACTCAGAAAAGAGCCGCCCACCTGCGGAGGGATCTGCGTCTATACTTCCCGCATGGGTCTGCCGCCCGACAAGCTTGTTGCCCTGCTCGTGGCCACCAGTTTTGCCGCGGGACTGAATGTTTACGCCACCGTGGCCACGCTCGGCCTGCTGGCTCATACCCGCTGGATCGAGCTTCCCGCCCCGCTGCACCTGCTGTCGAACTGGGGTGTCATCGCGGCGGCCATCACGCTCTTTGCCATCGAAATTTTTGCTGACAAGATTCCTGTCTTTGACCTCGTCTGGAACGCGCTGCACACCTTTATCCGCGTCCCCGTGGCCATGCTTCTGGCATGGCAGGCCACGGCCGGACTCTCGCCGGGCGAGCAGCTCGCCGTGACGCTTGCCGGAGGCACAATCGCCTTGATCGCGCACGGGGGAAAAACAGCGGCCCGCGCCGCCGTTACGCCCTCGCCCGAGCCCGTCTCCAACATCACCCTCAGCCTGGGTGAAGACGCGCTTGCCGTCCTGCTCACCTGGCTCGCCACGTGGAAGCCATACGTCGCCGCGGCCATCGCGGCTGTTTTGCTGGTCATCCTCGTCCTTCTCGCCCGATGGATTCTCAGGGCCCTCCAGTCCTCTTTCCGCAGCCTGCGGCAATATTGCGGTCTGTGACTTCCGGCGCCACGGCGACCTATGACGCCCTCGGGCGGATGGTGGAGACCGGCTCGGGCGGAACCTACAAGCAGTATGTCTTCCGGCCCTCGGGCGACCTGCTGGCCGTCTACAGCGGCGGCCTGGTCAAAGGCACGGTGGCTCTTCCCGGCGGGGGCACGGCGGTCTATACTGCGAGCGGGTTGAACTACATTCGCCACAAAGACTGGCTCGGTTCGAGCCGCCTGGCCACCACGTGGTCGCACGCCGTCTACGCGAAGGAGGCCTACGCGCCCTTCGGCGAGGTGTACAACGAGGCTGGCACCGCCGACCGCAGCTTCACCGGCCAGGACCAGGACGTGCAGACCGGCTCGGGCGGCACGGGCGTCTACGACTTCCTGTTCCGCAAGTACGATCCCTCGGCGGGAAGATGGCTGAGCCCCGACCCGTACGGCTGGGGCGCGGCGGATTTGGGCAACCCGCAGTCACTCAATCGATATGCCTATGTGGTGAATCAGGCAATGACGCTCATGGATCCGGCTGGCCTGAGCAGCGAGAATTATTGCGCAGGGCCGGGAGGATATGACTCGGGGGGAACGGGGGACGGTTGCAACGACAAGCCTATGTTCACTTTGATGGCCTGGGGTTCATATGATTGCTCTCTGAATTCCTCGTGCAACACGAACTACTGGATCGGGTGGGCAATGCTGGGTGCGACTCCGCAAAACCACCCTCAAGGGAGTTCTGGAGGTGGAGGAGGCGCAAATAACGGCCCACCGACACCACAAAAGCCTAAGAAGCCAGCGTGTAATCCCGCGACTCGCGCAGCAGGTTTATATAAGGCATTCGATGGCGCTATTACATCCACGGCAATGGGCAACTTGTCTCTGCTCGGGTATTATGGCTCATTTATCGTAGTTGGGACCAGTTGCGCTCCCGAACCGGGGGTGTTCATCACGTGCCCGGCCGGCCTTTTCGCGGGAGGTAGTCTCGCTGCCAGCGCCACCGTAATGGGCTACGGCGCTTATAAGGTAGCTAATGAGGAGATGATCCCGGGTATTGGGCAGGCAATTACCTGCGCTGAGACGGAGTAGAGGCCAACGATGAGGCTATCGCTCTCGAGATCGCAAGATAGTATGTGGGTCTGGTTTTTTGGGGGCCTAGGTACTTATCTTGTATTAGAATTTGGGCTGTTCCTCTTATTTGCGCTGGCTCTCAAGAAGTCGGCCGCTGAGCTGGCAGGCCCTTACCTGGCTTGCGCTATGCCTGTAGCAATTTTCATCCCACTTGCTTGGCGGTTGTGGCAACGTGAGAAGCAGAACGTATCGCCCAAACGACTAGCGCGTGAATGGGGCGTGAGCGCGGTTCTTTGGGGCATCGCTGTGGTGGTCGCAGTGATCTACTCCGGTGTTAAACTCAGGTACATGGATCCGAAGTACGCTTTCGGCGGACTTGTCGTGTCGTTGTTGTTTTGCTTGCCTATCGGCTACTTCACGTTGTATCGCATGACGCTTAAGCGCATTGCCCCAAGAGTAGCCGGAGATCGGGACCGTACTCACACCAAATAAAGGTGTCTGCCCACTCATACTTTACAAGGCGCCCCATTCATGTGCCCTTGTGCGCATTAGCGGGAACGGGCTTCTTTCCGCATTCAGGGCGAGTATACTCGTCTGGCCGACACGCGGAGGCGCGGGTGATTCGCACCGTGAAGCAGATGAAGGCGGGCCGCTGGCTGAGCCCCGACCCGGCGGGGTGGGCGGCGGTAGACCTGACCAACCCGCAGTCGCTCAATCGGTATGGGTATGTGTTGAACGGGCAGGTGGCCCAGTCATCGATTTGTCGCTGTGCCCCGTTCATCGCGGCTTTATCGCGATGAGCGGGCGTCAGGCTGCTGCTGGCTCCCATGCCTGGGCCGTGCTATATCAGGAGATGCGATGGACAGCTTCACCGGCCAGGACCAGAACGTGCAGACCGGCTCGGGCGGAACCGGCGTCTACGACTTCCTGTTCCGGAAATACGATCCTTCGGCGGGTAGGTGGATGAGCCCCGACCCGGCCGGGTGGGCGGCGGTAGACCTGACCAACCCGCAGTCGCTCAGCCGCTACGCCTATGTTTCAAATATGCCGGGGTATTTCGTTGATCCTTACGGACAGTATATGATCCCCTGCCCGGATCCGCCGAATGGCACCGTGGGTGGGAAATCAGGGGCAGGAAGCACAGAGAATGATCCGGGTTACACCATTCGCACATACGGCTGCGACAACGGTGTCGATACATCCGATGACCCTTGCGCTAACGCGTCCGGCGGTTGCGGTCCTGCTCCATACACATATTTGGATGGATTTGGATACCTGCCGTCGGAGTATGCCGCAACCTTCTTTTCCGGCGGCGGCGCCCCAAATTACAACTGCACGAACGGAGTAGGCACTGGCGGGGTTGGGGTTGGAGCTGGATACAACGCTGATCTTGGCGCTGGAGCAGCGGGAGCTTCTTCTACCGGAGGAGGTAGCGGTGGTCTCTTTCACAACAGCGGTGGAGGTTTTTCGGGTGGGCTGTTTGGGTCCGGGGGAGCTGCTGCCTACTTCGGGTCTCACATGGCCGGTGCACCGTCTCAGACGAGTTCGAGTTTTGTTTTGGGTGGTTATGCAGGTGCGGGAGCCAGCTTCTTCTTCACGAACGCTGGAGGAGTGCAGCAGCTTGGAGGTCCCTTTACTACAGTCTCGGTAAATGTCGGTGTCGGGATCGCAAACCTTGGCGTTCAGCTTTCGTTTGGTGGAGGTATTTGGCAGTTGGGAATCACTCCTCCGATTGCGAGCGTCGGCATAGGAGCAGCCGGATCGGTTATCAGAACAAACACGATTACAACCCACGCAGGTTGTCACTAAGGAGTTGAAATGACTGACGCGAAGATGGAATCGCTGGTGTGGATTTTTGGGCTTGTACTGTTTGGGCTGGCGGCAATTTATCCTCAGGCGTTGATACGAGTGCTGGGACGGGGGCGGGTTACACCGTCCCCTACGATCTTCCTAGTCTTCCGGCTGCTAGCTGGATTCTGCTTCGTGGGCACCGTTTACCGGATTTATACCCTCTACCATCAGTAATCAGCACATATCTACGATGAATGCGCCTGCGCATATAACTGAGTTCGCCGTTTGTGTATCTGGCATTGGGCAGGTGGCCCAGTCATAATTTTCGAAGAAGTGCTCTAACCCACGAGGGGCTGTGCCCCGTTCATCGCGGCCTTATCGCGATGAGCGGGCGTCAGGCTGCTGCTGGCTCCCATGCCTGGGCCGTGCTATATCAGGAGATGCGATGGACAGCTTCACCGGCCAGGACCAGAACGTGCAGACGGGCTCGGGCGGCACGGGCGTCTACGACTTCCTGTTCAGGAAGTACGACCCCTCGGCAGGCCGCTGGCTGAGCCCCGACCCGTACGGCTGGGATGCGGCGGATTTGGGCAACCCGCAGTCGCTCAATCGGTATGCGTATGCGGTGAATCAGGCAATGACGCTCATCGATCCGGCTGGCCTGAGCAGCGAGAATTATTGCGCAGGGCCGGGAGGATATGACTCGGGGGAACGGGGGACGGTTGCAACGACAAGCCTATGTTCACTTTGATGGTCTGGGGTTCATATGATTGCTCTCTGAATCCTTCGTGCAACACGAACTATTCCTACGGATGGGCCATGCTCGGCGCCGCGCCACAGTCATATCCGCAAGGTCTCCCGAGCGGCGGCGCACCAAATAAGAGTCCTTGCACTGCTCCGAAATATGCGCAGGCGCTAAGCTTTGTCAATGCGAATCTTAAGTATGCACAGCAGATTGCCAGTCAACTCAATACCGCACCAGGTAATATTCTCGGGCTGTCAGGGAATGAATCTGGGTGGGGCACTGGCTTCCTAATAACCGCCGGAACGAACAACTATTTTAGCCTTACAGCGGGACCAGCGTTTGGCGGGACAATAGGGACTTACCAGCACGGAAGGTATACCTATGGTGTATACCCTTCTCCTGGATTCCTGACTTCTGGCCAGTCGTTTGCCAACTCATATTTTGGTTCCAGGGTCAACGGTATTACCGAACCGCTGGCTTTTGCACAAGCGTTGAATGCCAATGGCAGCTTCAATAGCGAAAACCTTACAACACCATATGACCAGGCAATCGCCTCTACGATCAACTTGGCAAACAAGCTGATTGGGTGCCACAACTGAGAGAAGATATGAAAAACATTGTCAGAGTCATAACCTTTTTCATGATGCTTCTGAGTATTGTTCCTTTGTTTGCACAGGCAAAAAAGGCTTGTTCATCTCCAATTCACCTGTCAGACGATGAGGCTCAAATCCTGCTCTATATGACCCCTGAAGCTATTGCCGCCAGACAAGCCGGAACAGACGTTGATATAGAGCGCTCTAAACCAACAAAGCAGTACCCAGCAGTAGATTTCTTTGCAGCAACTCTTGTCAGCCAGAAGCCGACTGCTGGCAGTGTATTGGGCAATGGCATGTTGGGTACTTTTGCTGTCAACAGACATACTGGTGAAGTAGAATCCACGGGAGACTTTACAGCGGTCACGGGACAGGAGTTGAAGCGGGTCCGGGCCTGGCTACTCCACGCACACTGCGCTTCTCGATAGTGAGAGATACAGGGCAGGTGGCCCAGTCATTGATTTGTCGCTGTGCCCCGCTCATCGCGGTCTTATCGCGATGAGCGAGCGTCGGGCTGCTGCTGGCTCCCATGCCTGGGCCGTGCTATATCAGAAGATGTGATGGACAGCTTCACCGGCCAGGACCAGGACGTGCAGACGGGCTCGGGCGGAACCGGCGTCTACGACTTCCTGTTCAGGAAATACGACCCCTCGGCGGGAAGATGGCTGAGCCCCGACCCGGCGGGCTGGGGCGCAGCGGATTTGGGCAACCCGCAGTCGCTCAATCGGTATGCGTATGCGGTGAATCAGGCAATGACGCTCATGGATCCGGCTGGCCTGAGCAGCGAGAACTATTGCGCAGGGCCGGGAGGATATGACTCGGGGGGAACGGGGGATGGTTGCAACGACAAGCCTATGTTCACTTTGATGGCCTGGGGTTCATATGATTGCTCTCTGAATCCTTCGTGCAACACGAACTACTGGATCGGGTGGGCAATGCTGGGTGCGACTCCGCAAAACCACCCTCAAGGGAGTTCTGGAGGTGGAGGAGCCCCAAATAAAGGGACGACGTATCCTAAACGGCTCTTTGGCACTCATTGGTGCGGACCCGGAGGAGCAGGTCCACCTGTCAACGCTCTTGATACCGCATGTATGGCGCACGACGCCTGTTACGCGGCGCACGGGTTCACTTCTCTGTCGAATTGGAGCCCGTATCTGTCACCACTCCTCACGCAAGCGCAGGAACAAGCTCTTCAACAGTGCAAT
>DASSHM010000061.1:0-7765 GCA_035692885.1 Occallatibacter sp. | reverse complement strand
GTGCAGGGCAATCTGGACCCGATTACCCTGTTTGCACCGGTGGAGATACTGGAGCAGCGCGTCAAGGAGGTTCTGGGCTCGGCCAACGGCAGGCCCGGACACATCTTCAACCTTGGTCACGGCATTGCGCCGGGCACGCCTGTGGAGAACGTACAGGCTGTGGTGCGGATGGTGCGCGAGTTCCGCCTGGAGGAGGCCAAGCTTGGCTAAACAGGCCGTTCTGCTGCTGGCCCACGGAACCCCGGAGACCGCGGAGCAGATTCCCGAATACCTGCGCAACGTGGTGAGCGGTCGGCAGATGCCACAGCAGGTCATCGAGGAGATCCAGCACCGCTACGCGCAGATTGGCCGCAGCCCGCTGACTGAGCTGACGCTCGAGCAGGGCCGGCTGGTGCAGGCTGAGCTTGCCGCATCGGACAGGCACGCTCCTGTGTATGTGGGTATGCGCAACTGGCGTCCGTATATTCCCGACGTGGTGCGTCAGATGCGCTTGGATGGAGTGGAAGATGCGGCGGTGATTTGTATGGCGCCGCAGAACTCGCGCACCTCCGTGGGGCTCTACCGACGCGCGGTGGCGGCCGAGGCGGCGGGAATGCGAGTGGATTTCACTGATAGCTGGGCGGAGCATGCGCTGCTGGCGCAGGCATTTGCCGAGCGGCTGCAGCCCACCCTGAGGAGACTGGCCGAGGAGACGGGCGCACCTGTTCCGGTGGTCTTTACGGCGCACAGCGTGCCCTGCAGGACGGTACTGGCTCCGGCGCCCGGCGATGAAGGCGGGAAGCGCCTGTGGCCGGGGCGGGACGCCGACCCGTATGCGCAGGATGCAAAACGGACCGCAGGACTGGTGGCGGCACGGTTGCCCGAGCTGCGGCGCTGGTGGTTTGCATTTCAGAGTCAGGGCGCCAGCGGCGGTCCGTGGATTGGCCCCACGGTGGAAGATACGCTCGAGTCGATTGCGGCCGAGGGCGTGAAGGCCCTGGTGCTACAGCCCATCGGGTTTCTCTGCGACCACGTGGAGATCCTCTACGATGTGGATATTCATTTCCGGCAATGCGCAGCCGGTCTGGGCATGCGGCTGGAAAGGCCGGAATCGCTGAACGATTCCAGAACGCTTGCCAAGGCTGTCGCCGACCTGGCTTTGCGGGGGCTGGCGCGGTTGCGTGGCTGACCGGTGAGTCTACTTGCGCAGCAGATTTTTTGCGATGAAAAGGACATTGGCGGGCCGCTCCGCGAGCCGCCTCATGAAGTAGGGATACCACTCGCGGCCGAATGGGATGTAAACACGCACGTTATAGCCCTCGTTGACCAGCCGCCGCTGCAGGTCGCGCCGCACTCCAAAGAGCATTTGAAACTCAAAGCGGCTTGGCGCGACGTCATGCTCGCGGGCGAATAGCTTTGCCGCGGCAACCATGGCATCGTCATGCGTGGCGATTCCGTGATAGATGGGGCTGGAGAGCAGCAGGGCGCTGAGGCGGGTAAAGTTCTCGTCCACGTCGGCCTTGCGCGGAAACGCAACCGCGGCCGTCTCGCTATAAGCGCCCTTGCATAGGCGAACGCGGACCCCCTCGCGGAGGAGCATCTCGATGTCTTCGCGGGAGCGATAGAGATAGGCCTGAATCACCACGCCGATGGCGCTGCCGAGGCCCGGGCGCGCGTGGATGCGGCGTACGATGTCGAGCGTGACCTGCGTGAGTGACGAGTCTTCCATGTCGATGCGGACAAAGATGCCGGCAGCGTGCGCGTGCTCGACGAGGCGCGCGGCGATGTCCTCCGCAATTTGCGGATCAAGCGTGAGACCCATCTGCGTGAGCTTGACGCTGATGTTGGCATCCAGATTTCGTGCGGCGATGGCGTCGAGCAGCCGGTGGTAGATCCCGGCGGCCCTGTCGGCCTCTGCCTCGGAGGTAACGCTTTCGCCCAGCGAGTCAAGGGTAGCCATGATGCCCTGGCGGTTGACGGCTGCGGCGACGCGCAGGGCGTCCTCAATCTCCAGTCCGGCGACAAAACGGGAACTCAGCTTTCGTCCGATTCCGGATTGCTCCGCGAAGCGGC
The DNA here is from genome assembly GCA_035692885.1 of Occallatibacter sp. Lineage (GTDB taxonomy): Bacteria > Acidobacteriota > Terriglobia > Terriglobales > Acidobacteriaceae > Telmatobacter. The sequence goes on along the minus strand of DASSHM010000061.1, from coordinate 5,713 downwards.
GCACGCGGCGATTCTGCGACAGGGCAAGCAGAGCGGAGCGAAGGACGGGCATGGGATGATCCCACCTGAGCAGGCCGCACAGCCGGCCTGCCGGACACACCAGTTTCGCACAACCCTCCGGCCAGAAAGATTGATGGCGCGATCCACGATTTGATGCGCGAGGCCGGATGGCGGCGAGCGGTCTGAAAGACGGCGTGAGGCGAGGTGCTCACTCCACGCGAAAGAGAGCGCAACCGTGGGCCGGCAGCTTGACGTGGAGCACGCTGGACGAGGGAATGTGCCTGCGGTTCCAGATATCGTAGAGCGCGTACGCCTTGTTGGGCAGCCGGAACATCATCCACGGAAGGTTGGAGGACGCGGGCGCATCGGCAAGATTGAAGACGGCAAGATATTGCCGGGGATGCGAACCGCCGGTGCGGGCGTACCAGAACCGTACAGGAAAGGCCGAGGCGACGCCTTTTGCAGCCGGCGCCAGTCCCGGCCGGCTCTCGACGGCTGTCTGGTTGATTGCCAGCACTTCCTTGTTGGTGATGAGCGAACGGGTGAAGTCGTCAAGCCGCGTGAGGTTTGCGCCCAGAATGAGCGGCGAGCGGGAAATGGCCCAGAGCGTGAACTCAGTGCGCTGCTCGTCATGAGTTTCGCGCGACTGGCGCGGCTGGCCCAGGCCGGGATGGGGTCCCAGCCAGCCCCAGGGCAGCATGTCTTCATCCGGCCAGCTACCGGGCTTTGCATAGGGAGCCCACTCGGCCAGCCGGTCAAAGGCATCTCGGATGCCAAACGGGAATTCGCTTTTGCCCTGGTGCGGGAATGTCCATCCGTCCCAGTGATCGTCAGAGATGCGCCACATCTGCGCGTACTTTGCCACCTCGGCCGCGTGTACCAGTTGCGTGGGGCCCGGCGAAAGACTCAGCACGATGGGGCGCCCGGTCTTGCGGATGGCTTCGGCAATCTGGCGGATTTCCGTGGGCCGGTAGGGGTGGTCGCTGATGCAGTCCACCTTGATGAAGTCGAGGCCCCAGTCCGCATACAGCTTCATCATGGAGTCGTAGTAGGCCTGACCAGCGGCGTTGTCGCGCACCCCATAGTTGCCCGCATCCCAGGGGCAGACGTCGTTGACGTCAGCCGCGTCGGCCGCGTGAAAACCGGTGCCCGCGATGGGAAGGTTCTGCTTGACCACGCCGCGCGGGATGCCCCGGACGATGTGGATGCCGAACTTGAGTCCCTGGGCGTGAACCCAGTCAGCCAGCGGCTTGAAGCCCGCGCCATGCGCCGCGGAGGGGAAGCGGTCAGCGGCGGGAATGAGAAGGCCATTGGCATTCCAGACATACTTTCGTTCTGGAAGCGTCTTGCCGAAGGGATCCTGCATGTACCACCCCTCGTCGATGACGGCATACTCCCAGCCGTATTGTCTGAGACCGGCAAGCACGCGCGCGTTGGCGCGAAAATCAGATTCGTCAATCGTGAGCCCGTAGGCGTCCCAGCTGTTCCAGCCCATCGGTGGCGACGCGGCGAGTTTCTGTCGCGGCGCCGCAGGCAGCAAAGTTGCGCAGAGGACAAGAGATAGGGCGAGGAGGCCAGTGCGATTCAGCATGCGAAAACGTATAGCACATTGCGGCCGCGTATGCAGCATGCGAGGCCCATCCGGAGGCTTCTTCCTGCAATCACAGTGACTTGTCTCACTGCCGATTGGGTGAATTGGGCCTATAATTTTCACCGAAATTGAATAAGCGCTGGCAGATGCCCGTCCCCGACACCTGCACGTGAGGAGACTGCTATGCTCAAGCCGTTCCTGCTTCAGGCCGCCGTTCTCTCGCTCGCGGTCGCTCTCATGCCTTCTTCTCCGAGCCCGGGGCCGGGGGGCGAGACTCATGCCAAGGCTCCCGCCAAACCCGCCGTTGACCCGCTGGAGCATGCGCGAGCCATCTACAAAATCGACTGCGCCCTCTGTCACGGCGAGAATGGCGATGGAAAGACGGACGTTGCCAAGGATATGGGCCTGGTACTGAATGACTGGACTGATCCGAAGGCGCTGGCCGGCAAATCGGACCAGGAACTGTTCGACATTATCCGCAAGGGCAAGGACAAGATGCCTCCCGAAGCCGCGGATCGCGCCAAGGACGAGGATGTCCGGAACCTGATCACGCTGATTCGCGGCATGGCCAAGGCGACGCCGGGAACACCGGCGGCAGCTACCACACCCACCATCCCCTCCCCGCCCAGCGCGCCGGCTCCGCAAGACTAGGAGTGAGCCGGGCATCATGTCCCCCGGAAGACCGGTTCGGGGTGCAGCATCTGTCGTGTTTTCGCAACTCTGCCTCATTTCTAGCACTGCGCAGAATTTTCAACTGTCCCTGCTGAACACAAACGCACTCGATTGCCTTGGAAGTGGAGGGCCGGGGCAACTCCTGCGCCGGTGCTTTAAGCTGTTGCGAGGGAGTGCTTGATGCGGCGATGGGGGAGAGTGCCGGAGGCAGTCGCCGTCACGTTGCTGTCTTGGGCACTGGGCTTCGCCATTCCGGCGAGTCATGCGGAGCAGGCCGCGGCCACAAGCTCGCCGCTGCCGGTGATTCATGTCGATCATGGGCCCAACTCCGCGGCAGCGCGGAAGGCCCATTACGTGGTGCTGGTCTCGCTCGACGGCTTCCGCTGGGACTATGCCGGGCGTGACGGCGCGACTCACCTGCTGGCCCTGGGCAGGCAGGGCGTATGGGCTCCGGATGGGATGCTGCCCAGCTATCCCTCGCTCACCTTTCCAAATCACTTCACCATCGTGACCGGGCTCTATCCCGAGCATCACGGCGTCGTCGCGAATGCATTCCTTGATGAGTCGCGCAACGCGATGTTTACACTGAAGAACGGAGCTACCGCAGCTGGAAGCTGGTACAGCGGCGTTCCGCTGTGGAGCCTGGCCGAGAGCCAGGGGATGCGCTCGGCCTGCTTCTTCTGGCCCGGATCCGAAGCGGAGATCGCCGGTTTCAGGCCGACCTACTATCTGCATTTCGATAACACCATTGACGACAACGCGCGCATCAATCAGGTGGTGGCATGGCTGCGCCTGCCTGCGGCCGAGCGGCCACACTTCATTACTCTGTACTACTCCGAGCCCGACAGTGAGGGGCACAAGTTTGGCCCGGACGCCCCGCAGACCAGGGCCGCGGTGCTCAAGGTGGATGCGCTGGTGGGCAGGCTGAAGGCAGACCTGGATGCCACCGGGCTGCCGATTGATCTGGTGGTGGTGAGTGACCACGGCATGGCGAAGGTGGAGGGCGACTGGATTACGCTGGACAGACTGGCCGATTTGAAGGGATTTCAGACGGTCGGGGATCTGCTCTATGGCAAGACCGAGACGGACCGCGAGCGCGTATATGACCAGCTCAAGAAGGTCTCGTCGGAGTTTATGGTATTCCGGCGGCGGAATGTGCCTGCCAGTCTCGCATCCAGCCAGAATCCGCGCATGGGCGATCCGGTGGTGATTGCGACGGGGCCCTACGCAATCCGCGCGCATGGCCCGGCGGACGGGCAGACGGACCGGCCTCCCCATGCCGGTGCGCACGGCTTTGACCCCGAGCGGGTGCCGCAGATGAAGGCCATCTTTTTTGCCGCGGGGCCGGATATTCTGCCGGGACGCACGGTGAGGCCGTTCAGGAATGTGAATCTCTATCCGTGGATTGCTCATCTTCTGGGTCTTGTGCCGCCCCGGACTGATGGCAGCCTGAATGTGCTCTCCGGGACTCTGCGGGACAACGGAGATGCGCCCGCCCCCGCCGGGGAGGAGCATTGAGACAATGAGTGTGGTTTTGGGAATTGATGGCGGAGGAACCCTGACACGCGCCTCGATTGTGGCCGGCGGCGAAGTGCTGGCACATGCCGCAGGCGGTTCAATCAAGCGCCTGCGCGTGGGGGCTGAAGCAGCGGAAGCGAATCTGCGAGCGATTTTGAAGGAGGTTTTGACCCGGGCCCGCGTGAAGGCAATTGCAGCCGCCAGCGCGGGCGTGGCCAGCGCAAGCATGCCGGGAGTGGCCGACTGGATCACGGCTGTCCTCAATGATTTTGGCGTGGAACGCTCCGAGGTGGTGGGCGACCATATCATTGCCCTGGATGCGGCGTTCAAGGGTGGGCCGGGAATTTTGCAGATTGCCGGTACCGGCACCAACTGCGTGGGCCGCGCGCCAGACGGCAGCCGGGAAACAGCGGGCGGATGGAGCTCCCGGCTGGGCGACGAGGGCTCCGGCTACTGGATCGGCCTGCACGCACTGCGCCGCGCGCTGAAGGCCTACGATCGCGAAGAACCGACGCGCGTACTTGAAACCGTGGGGCATATCTGGGGTACGCAGACTCTGGATGAACTCATCAACCTGGGCGACAGCACGCCGGGTCCGGACTTTGCCGCGCTGGCGCCGGCCATCAGCCGGCTTGCCGAGCAGGGAGATGCCGTGGCGGCAGAGGTGCTGCGGCAGGCGGCAGCCGACCTCGTGGATTCCGTGCTGCTGGTGCGCGCAAAGCTGCGCCGCAGGCATGGGCTTACCGAAGAAGTGCCCGTGGCGTGGATTGGCAGCGTGATTGGCAAAGCGCGGCTGGTGCGGGAACCATTCTTCGCCGGCCTGCGCGCGGCAGCACCCCAGATGACGGTGCTTCCGCGGGAGGTGGTGGGAGTGGAGGGTGCAATCTGGCGCGCGCAGAGGCTTGCAGAAACGCCGGATTAACGGACATTGACCTTCCGGCCTCCAATTATGGCTGCAACCAGATTCCCGTCCTGGTCAACAGCGGCCAGGTCAGCCCGCATCCCGGCTGCGAGTGAGCCCGTATGACTGGCGAGGCCCGTCATGGCAGCGGGATTGGCGGTGAGCAGCCGCAGGCCCTCCCCCACCGTGGCGCCGCTGAACTGGATAAAGTTCCGCAGCGCGCGATCCAGCGTGAGGACGCTGCCTGCCAATACGCCGTCGGCCATGGCACGGCCATTGGCCACGTGCACGGCAAATCCACCCAGCCGATACTCGCCGTCTGGCATTCCGGCGGCGCTCATCGCATCCGTGACGAGGATTGCGCGCTGAGGCCCCTTGGCGCGCCACCAGATGCGCACAATCTCCGGCGCAGTATGGATGCCGTCGCAAATAAGCTCGGCATATAGGCTGGCGGTGCCGAGCACAGTACCAAGGATGCCGGGCTCATGGTGATCGAGCGCGCGCATGGCGTTGAAGGTGTGCGTCGCACTCACGGCCCCGGCGGCAACAGCGGCGCGCGTTTGCCAGGCGGTTGCATTGGAGTGGCCGACGGAGACGCGGACGCCGCGCGCGGTGGCATGCGCGGCCAGCTCGACAGCACCGGGCAGTTCGGGGGCCAGCGTCATCAGCGTAATGCGGCCCTCGGCAGCTTCGTAGAGGCGATCAAACGTGGCGACACTGGGTGGTAGAAGATGTTCGGCCGGCTGCACGCCGCGTTTTTCATGCGAGAGGAAAGGTCCTTCAAGGTGAATCCCCAGGGGCCGCGCCTGGCCTTCACGGGCGGGCTGGGCAATGAGTTTGGCGAGTCCGGCAAGGGCGCGCAGCGTGGCGTCAAGCGGAGCGGTGACGGTGGTAGCCAGATAGCTGCCCGTGCCGCGCGAGGCAAGAAAATGTCCGACGGCCTCAAGCGCGTCCGGAGCTGCTTCCATCACGTCGTGCCCGGCTGACCCGTGGAGATGCACATCAAAAAATGCAGGGGCCAGCGTTGCGCC
>DASSHM010000060.1:0-33629 GCA_035692885.1 Occallatibacter sp. | reverse complement strand
CGACGATGCGGTGCGGCTGGTCTTTGAGTTTGGCAAGGCGTCCACGTCCCTGCTTCAGCGCCGCCTGAGGATTGGCTATGGCCGCGCGGCGCATCTCATTGACCTGATGGAACAGGACGGGCTGGTTGGTCCCGCCGACGGCTCCCGCCCCCGCGAGCTGCTGAAGGCCCCCGGCTGGCTCCATGAAGTCGCAATCTCCGAGGACTAGGACAACCACTGACTCGTCACGGGAGGCGGACGCGATGGCCGGAAGAGGCGAACGGCAGGAGCTGCCAGCTGTTCTGCTGATCGATGACAATCCGGTCGGCCGCGAGTTGACTGCCACGCTTCTTACCCTGCGAGGATACCCGGTCCATGCCGCCGCGGACGGTTCCGCATCCCTTGTGATGCTGACCTCGGCCCGCATCCAGCCCGGAGTGGTTCTTATTGACGCGCAGGCCGGTGGTCTGAACGGCCTTGAACTCATCCTGAAGCTCCGCCAGATCACTCCGGCGGAGATCTATTTCATCAGCGGAAGTGATCTTCAGGATGACATCAAGGTGGCCGCGGACGGCATCCTTCCCAAGCCGTTCTCGCCCGATGCGCTGGAGGCGCTCCGGCAAAATCGCATCCCTCAACCTGCCGGGGAGGAGCCGTCATTGCAGGTGATCATTCCCGAAACCCTGGCCCAGTTCCGGCGGATGATGCCGGAGAAGGCGGCGCGCGAGGTTTATTTTGCGGTCGCCGCGGACCTTCGCAAGCAGTGCGCGGCGCTTGAGGCTGCCATCGCGTCGGGCAACTTCAGCGAGATTCGCCGTATCGGCCACTCCATCAAGGGCGGCTGCGGCATGGCCGGCGCGGCGCAGGTCTCCCGAATCGGCGCGCGGATAGAAACCGAAAGTAATCAATTGGATAACTTAGCCTCCCTGCTCCAGGATTTGGTGGCTGCGACCCGGGCCCTTGAGAGTATGCTGGAACATGAGTTTCCGGTGTGAGGCCGGGCATGATTCATGTGTCCCGGCGCAGGATCGATGATGCCGGTTTCCTGCGCATGCTCTCCCACGCCGCCAGGTAACCCCAACGTTGGAGGCGAACCGCTCTCGTGGAACGACCAATCCGCATTGTGTTAGCAGACGATCACCCGGTGGTTCGCATTGGTGTGCGCAATATGCTCACACCGGAAGATGGCTATCTGGTGGTCGGCGAGGCCGACGACGGCGACGAGGCAATCACCCAGACGCTGGAGTTGCTGCCGGACATCCTCCTGCTCGATGTGCAGATGCCGCGCTTGCCCGGACTTGAGGCCATGCGCGCCATCATGGCCGGTTCGCCGTCGGTCAAGATCTTGCTGCTGACCTCCACCATCACCACCCAGCAGATCATTGAGGCGCTGCACATCGGCGCGCGCGGCATCGTGATGAAGGATGCCCTGGCCAGCCATCTGAAGGCCGCCATCCAGATTGTGTGCTCGGGAGACTACTGGATTGGCGGAAAGCGGGTGGTAAATCTTGTTGCTGCCCTGCATGAGCTGATGCAGCAGGCCGCCCCCAAAAGCCAGAAGACCTATGGACTTACCCACCGGGAACTGGAGGTGGTGGGCTGCATCGTTGAGGGATGCAGCAACCGCGACATCGCCAAGCAGTTCTCGCTGAGCGAGGAGACTGTCAAGCGCCACCTGTCAAACATCTTCGACAAGACCGGTGTCTCTACCCGCCTTGAGCTGGCGCTGTTTGCCATCGCGCACCAGTTGGTCACGCCCCAGTAAGAACCCGCGCATTTCCCCGCGACGCCGCAGGTCCGCTCCGGCACGAGCAATTCCGGCCGGGCGGAGCGAAGCGTGTTTCCGTTCCCGCTTGCCGCGCAGCCAACCTGGACTTGACGGCGCGCCATTCGCCCCGGCGGGCTATTCTGGATGGTTGAAACGGGAGACGCGTCTGTGAGGATTGGATTTATTGGAACCGGTTCCATGGGGATTCCCATGGCGCTGCGCCTGCTTGCTGCCGGGCATGAGCTGGCAGTCTGGAACCGCACCGAAGGCCGCGCGGAGCCGCTGATCCGCGAGGGCGCTATCGCCGCGGGTACGCCGGCCGAGGCCGAACTCGGCGCGGGCGCGGTCATCACCATGCTCTTTGACGATGCGGCGTATGAGGATGCTGTCTTCGGCCCTAATGGCCTGATGGAGGCGCTCGAACCCGGCGGGCTGCACATTTCCTGCAGCACAATCAGCGTCGCGCTCAGCCGGCGGCTCACCGCTGAGCACGCGCGCCGTGGCCATCAGTTTGTTGCTGCGCCGGTCTTTGGCCGGCCCAACGTTGCGCAGGAGGGCCGCCTGTGGATTGTGGTTGCGGGCAAGGACGCAGCCGTAGAGCGCGCGCGACCGCTGCTGGAACCGCTCTCCCGCGGGATGACCGTGATTGGAACTGAGCCCAGCCAGGCACACGCCCTCAAGCTGGGCGGCAACTTTCTCATCAGCACCATGATTCACTCCCTTGGAGAAGCCTTTGTCTACGCCGAGTCGCAGGGCATCCCTGCAGCCGAGTTTCTTGAGGCGGTCAACAGCGCGCTCTTCCAGTCGCCTTTCTATGCGGCGTATGGCAACGTCATGCTCCACCCGCCGCCGGAACCCGGAGCAACCATCAACCTTGGCGCCAAGGACTTGAGTCTGCTGCGCGAAGCTGCCGCCGGCCGGCAGGTCCGCTTGAGCCTGGCCGACGGCCTGGCGGAGGTCTTTCGCGAGGCGCAACACGTGGGCCTCGGCAATGAGGACTGGGCCGTTGGACAGTACAGGATGGCGCAGCGGCGCGGCAGCCTGGCAGACGAACTGACCAGCGACTGACGCGGGGCCTCTGGTGAATCAATTCCGGCTGCGGTTGTTTAGGATGGTGGCATGAACCTGCACGGGAAACTGGTCTTCATTACCGGGGCAAGCGGTGGAATCGGCGCGGCAACCGCTCTGGCCTTCGCGGCGGAAGGCTGTCGTCTGCTGCTGGCCGCCCGCCGCGCTGAAAAGCTGGCACAGGTTGCCAGGCGGGCCCGCAAAGCAGGCGCACCCGCCGTTCACTCCGTTCAGTTGGATGTGCGCGATCACCGCGCCGTTCAGCAGGCCATCGATACATTGCCGCCCGAGTGGACAGGCATCGACATCCTCGTCAACAACGCCGGTCTCAGCCGTGGGCTGGAAAAACTACACGCGGGCAGCCTGCAGGACTGGGAGGAGATGATCGACACCAACGTCAAGGGACTGCTCTACGTCACTCGCGCCGTAGTGCCGGGCATGGTGGCCCGCGGACATGGGCATGTGATCAACCTGGGCTCGACCGCCGGGGAGCTGACCTACCCGAACGGGGCCGTCTACTGCGGGACCAAGGCCGCCGAACGTGCCATCAATGACGGCATGAGGCAGGATCTGCTGGGGACTCCTGTGCGGGTGACAAGTGTGGACCCGGGCATGGTGGAAACTGACTTCAGCCTGGTCCGCTTTCATGGCGATGCCGAGCGTGCCGCCAGGGTATACAAGGGGGTCAAGGCGCTCACCGCTGAAGACGTGGCGGAGACCATTGTGTGGGCAGCAAGCAGGCCTGCGCACGTGAACATCGCACGCATCCTGATGACGCCGGTTCAGCAGGCCAATTCCCTGCTCTTCTCCCGCGATGGGTCCTGAGCAGCCCGCGCGGAACCTGAAAGCCAGCCCCGGCTATCCGAGATTGGCAATCTGAGCTTCGATCTGAGCCAGCGCCGCCTCAAGCGCGGAACGCCGGGCGGGACTGGATGTGCGCTGCGAAAGGATGTTTTCGCGTTGCAGGTTTAGATTCTGAAGGACTCGCGCCCGCTCTGCGCGCTTTTGCTCGGCCAAACGCCGTTGCTCATCGCTGACAAATCCATCGCCGGGCGTCACCTCCCGCTGCTGCAGCACACTGCCCATCTGTTCCTCCACGGATTTACTTTCCCAACCACGGGCCATATCTTCATATTTTACGAGGCCACCCGGCACGGCGTCCCGCAAATTGACCCGCTGCGCGGCTTCGGCACTGGAGGACTTCCTATGCATGCATGGCAGATTCCCAACTTTGGCGTTGATTCTCTGGAGCTTGTCGAACGCCCCAAGCCCAGCCCAGCGCCGGGCGAGGTGCTCGTAAGGGTGCGGGCGGTCGCGCTTAACTATCGGGATTTGCTCGTCGTGAAAGGCCTCTACAATCCCCGGCTGCGGCTGCCGCGGATCCCATGCTCAGACGGCGCGGGAGAGGTGGAGGCCGTGGGCCACGGCGTTACTGCATGGAAGGCGGGGGACCGCGTCGCAGCCATCTTCATGCAGAACTGGCACGATGGCCCTCCCACACCGACAAAGATCAAAGGCGCCCTCGGCGGCGATATCGACGGCATGCTCGCCCAGTACGTGGTCCTCCGGCCGGCCGGCCTCGTCCGGACGCCTGCTCACCTGAGCTTTGAGGAAGCCTCCACCCTGCCCTGTGCGGCTGTGACGGCGTGGAACGCACTGGCGGCCGCCCAGCTCAAACCCGGCGCCACCATCCTGATCCAGGGCACCGGCGGAGTCTCCATCTTCGCTTTGCAGTTCGCGCAACTCATGGGACTGCGTGTACTCGGAATCTCTAGCAGTGACGAGAAGCTGGAGCGGGCGCGTTCACTGGGCTTGCACGCCGGCGCCAACTATCTGGCCAACGCACAATGGGACCGCTGGGTGCTTGACCAGACCGGCGGGGAGGGCGTTGACCTCGTGATTGAGGTCGGAGGAATGGGCACTCTGACCCGCTCGCTGCGTTCCCTGCGGATGGGAGGAGTCATCGCGCAGATTGGCGTGCTCTCAGGGGCGGATGAATCCCTCCCGATTCCGCTGATTCTGCACAATCAGGCTCGCATCCGAGGAATCTATGTAGGCTCGCGTAGCGACTTTGAGCAGATGAACCGCGCCATCGAGCTGGCCGGATTGAAGCCCGTACTTGAAAGCTTTCCCTGGAGTGACACGCCGAAGGCCCTGGGGCGAATGGAAGAGGCCAGACACTTCAGCAAAATGGTTCTGCGCGTGGACTAGAGCCGGAACGTGGATACAGCCGCAAGTGGAACTACTCATCATGGGCGCGGGGTCGGCTCCAGTGCCCGGAAGCGGCATCCCGGCGTTCGGCGCACGAACACGGCGGCAAGTTTGTCCTCGTACACAAGATGAAATTGCGGATCGAGGCGCAGAAGCTGTGTGAGCGGAAGATGGATGGGCGCAAGCACCACATTCGCAGCCTTTAAGTCCGGGTCGGACGACCACCCCGCCTGCCCGCTCCACGTATTGCCCGACCGCGCCAGCGCCTTGTCTCCCTGCAGCGCGGCGCGTCCGTCGATGCTGGGCGGCATCTCCCGGAGATTCCATATCAGGTAGCCGCCCCAGCTGTAATCATTGAAGATTGGGCCCTTGTATCCCCGGTCTTCGATGGTCTGCACCGCCCTCACCGGCAGAGTGTCAACCAGTTGCTTCTGCAGCGTCGCGTGATTCACCTGGAATATGACTGCTCCCAGCCGGAGAATGCCGAGGACAACCACCAGAATGATTGGAATCGCGATGACGGGCAGGGCTGCCGGCTGCTCCCTGTGTGATGGCAGAGCCGATGCCAGCAGCATGCTGGCGACGATGATGACGAACCAGATGTCCCGCTCGGAGCGAAATGAAATGATGGCGCCTGCGCCCAGCAGGCAGGTTTCAAAGACGGGGAAACGACGCGTCCACGCCAGTGCCCCGGCGCCCGCGAGCACCAGGAACAGATACAGAAAATCCTCAAATCCGCGGAAGGGGAGAGCCCCCATCTCCGCCACGCGGCCGAGCACGCCTTTCTGCGAAGCCAGTTGGTAGGCCACCTGATAGAGGCGCCAGCCGTATGGATTGACGCACGTGCCCACAATGCACGCGCCAAGAATTGCCCAGATTGTGCCGGCCTTCAGCCGCGTCTGCTGATAAGGCCACCAGCGCTCCACGATTGGCTCAGCTGCCGCGATGCCCAGCACCACGAAACCGTCGATGAACTGGATGTGAATGTTGGCCCACAGCGCGAAGATGAGCGGCAGCCACAGCAGCTCGCGGAGCTTCCCGGTCTTCCGCGCCTGCAGCAGAATATCCAGCTCAAGAATGAAGAAGAGAATCGTAAACAGCCACGGCCGGGGCGTAAACAGCCGTGTCATGCATCCCATGGACACAAATGCGAGCAGCACGACCTTGGTGCTGTCGGGCTGCAGGCGATGCAGCAGGTGGTAGAGCGCCGCGGTGATGGCCACCACCAGCACAGTGTTATAGACAACCAGGCCCGCCAGACCCCATTGCTCAAAAAGCTTGAGCACCACCAGATCAAAGAGCCAACTGTAAGCCTGCCAGGGCACATCCGCGCCGTGGATTGAAAATGGATCGGTCTGTGGAAAGCCGTGGTGATTCAATATCCACTGGCCCGTGCGCATCTGCCACCAGACATCCGCGTCTGCCACAAAGGCCATATGCACGCACATCATCCCAACGGCGGCAATGAGCGCCGTCAAAATCATTGCCCGCCCGATTTGCTCCTGACGCTGTACAGACAAGTGCAAGAAGCGCACACCCTCCTCTAGTGAACCAGTAGCCGCGCAACAACTCCGGGTGCTTCACGCATCAAAAAAGTGCGGCCTCTGCACACGGGCCTGGTGGCGCCGGCAGACAGACCAAGTACCGGATGTGCATCTGGCACGCGGGCAAGGATGGCGTGAATTCACAAAGTGGCGGCTCTGTGCCTGCCAGTATACATGGACCCTTCGGCCGCACATTGTGCTGGTAACGATGCGCGGTCAAAGTGGTCAATAGAAACGTGCAGAGTGACCTTGTCCTCGCTCTCTGCGACAATGGTAGGGTTGGCCGACAACGCAGCAGGATCGAGTCTCCTTCCCATCAATGGATTGATTGGAAAAGACTTGGCAGTTGACCGCGCAAGGTGGATATCCGGCCGGGATGCCGAAAAAGTCGCGGCACAAGGCGTGAGCCACCGGGTGCAGCGCAGTCCGATTCGTAACTCGCGGGCTGCAAATTGGACCGTCTCGCAGGTCAGAGTTGCGATACTTTGGTAGCTGTGCGGCATCCCGCCTGGCAAGCGATCCCGGCTGAGGAGAACCTGACGAGCAGTGCCCTGTTCCTGTCCGACATTCACGCCCACGCTCGCACCGGCTCTCCGGTCGCGCGCCCAGTGTGCGCATGCATGGGTCGCGAGGCTGGCACCTGTGCTGGTGGCGGCAGCGGCAATTGCAGTCACCGGATGCGGCGGCGCTTCTTTGACTCCCAATCCGGCAAATACCGCCTTCTCCATCTCGCCCGGCACGGCCTCGGTTGATACAAACTGCACCGGCTGCAACGGGACTGATGTGCATGGCCGCCCTGTGAATCAATTCGCTGCAACCGTTGCCGGCGGACGGCAGGCCGAGGTGGAGTGGTCTCTCTCCGGCGGGGACGCGACTGCAGGCCCCGGCAGCATCACCGCGACCGGCCAGTACACACCGCCCACTTACCTCACGGCCGGCCGTGCTCTCGTGGTGGTCACGGCGACGCTCAAATCCAATCCGGCCGTCAAAGCTACATCCGTTGTGTCGGTGACGCCGGGCTTTCTTGAGCCGCTTACGCCGCAGAATGTCGCGCTCGGCGCGGGCGGAACGGTGACCATCACCGGCTACCTGGCCGAGGCCGGAAGCGGCGCAATCATCCATTTCTCGCTGGCCGGCACGCCCACCGGCTCAGGCATCGGCGGCGGATCACTGGGCGCGACCACGTGTGAGCATTCCGATAAATCATTCACCACCTGCACGGTTATCTACACCGCGCCAGCCAGTATCGAGGAAGCAAGCGTGACCTATATCGTTGCGCGTGCCGCAGAATCTTCCGGCACGGCGGAGGCGGCCGTGCTATTGAACCAGGCCGGGGTGGCGAGCAATCCGGTGCGCCACCAGGAGGAGCAGACCGGGCTGGTTGATCTGGGCAGCTCCGGCGGCAACAACAACGATTTTGATTCGAGCGGCAACACCATTATCGACTGCTGCAGCGGCACCCTGGGCGCGCTCGTCCGGGACGGGACGGGGCGGCAGTATCTGCTGAGCAACAATCATGTGCTGGCGCGCAGTGATCAGGCCAGCGTGGGCGACTTGATTGTGCAGCCCGGCCTCATCGACAACAACTGCACACCGAATGGCGATGGCGCCGGCACCATTCCCGTTGCATCGCTCACCGACTGGCTGCCGCTCAGCGCCGCCTCGACCAACGCCGACGCGGCCCTGGCACAGGTCGCCTCGCACACGGTGAATCCCGCCGGGAACATCCTGGAACTTGGCGCCCGCCTGCCCAATGGCACTCTGGCTGCCGCTCCGCCCGGTATTTCTTCAAGCGGCGGCAAGGGCGAGCCCGCGGCGCTGCACATGCGCGTGGCCAAGAGCGGACGGACGACCGGGCTGACCTGTGGCGGCGTTTCCGCCATCGCCCTCGACGTCACCGTCGACTATTACCGCGATTGCGCCGAGACCAGGCCCTATCTGACCAAGACCTTCACCAATCAGATTGCCATCTCTGGCGGCCGCTTCAGTGACGCGGGTGACTCCGGCGCTCTGGTGGTGGACACGTCAAATGCCGAGCCGGTGGGCCTTTATTTCGCAGGCGGCACTGACAGTGAAGGCGTGGCACATGCCGTTGCCAATCCAGCAGGAGACGTGCTGAGCGAATTGAGCACCCGCGCCGGCACCGGGACAAACTACTCGTTTGTGGGCGCCGCTGACCATCCCGTAAGCTGCCTGAATTACGGCGACGGCACGGTATCGGCGGCGCAGAGCCGCTCCCTCAGCGACGCTGAAGTTGCGCGCGCGCAGCAGGCGCTGGTCGTCGCACGGCAACTGGTCAGTCCCGCTAATGGAATTCTGGGTGTTGGCACCGGCAAGAGCAGTGATCATCCCGGCGAGGCTGCTGTCGTTGTCTACGTGAACGGCGGGGGGCAGGCACGAGTGCCGCAGACTATCGATGGCGTGCGCACCCTGGTGATTCCCTCCACCGCGCAGGCGGTGGCGATGGGCTCGGCGCCCACGTCGAATTCCATCGCGTCGCTGCCGCCGCTGGAGAATGCCCAGTTGAGCCACGCACTGGCCGTGAAGCGCAGGTTGGCGCGCGGACTCATGCGGCAGACCCCGTCCTACTTTGGCGTGGGCGTGGGCCAGAGCCTGGACGACCCGCACCAACCGGCGCTGGTGATCTATGTGGACAGCAGCAGGATTCCCGTGCAGTTACCCGCCATGATCGGTGGGCTGCGCACTCGCTACGTGGTGATGAACCGGCTGCACGTGACGCGCTCATTTGCCGAACCATTCACAGGTCAAAGGCATTGCACGCCGCACGCATCAACGCCGTGAGCCGACGGACTCTCACCCGCTGGTTTGAATGACGCTGAACGTCGCGAAATTGACGGGCCAGCTATATCCGCGCAGCGCGCCTGATCCCACCGGAAAGATGCCTCCGCGGTCTCCGGGCACGTTTTTATGCCAGAGCGACCGCAATGGCAGCATCAAGCATCTTCAAGCCCTGGCCGACGTCAGTAGCCAGATGCACCCGCAGCACGCGGCGACCGCGCGCCTCAAGCACGGCCATGTCACCCGCCGCCTGTGCGTCAATGACGACACCAAAGCTGTATTTCTGGCCGGGAATCGCAACATCGGCGGCGTGGTCCGCGGTGATCTGCAGAAACACGCCTGTGTTGGGCCCGCCCTTGTAGTCCTGGCCTGTTGAGTGCAGAAACCGCGGGCCGAAGCCAACACAGGTGGCCACGTGCAAGGTATCGCGCACACGGTGGCGCGTACGCTGGATCATGGCCTCATGCTCCGTAAACATGGGCAGAAACGCCAGAATGGCGAAGTAGTCGCCGGGCTGAACCTGGGCAAAGTGCGCCCTGAGGCATCCCGTCAGCGTTTCAATCTCCGCGTCTCCCTTGATGCGCGCGGCATAGTCATCCGATGCGAAAACCGCAAAGTCATGGCCATGCACGGCACCCACCAGCAGCGGGGCGCGGTCAGGCAACTTGCCGGTGCGTTCATAGGCGTCCGTCAAGGCCCGCGCCTCCACCTTGGCCGACTCCACGTCCGGCTGGTTGAAGGGATTGATTCCCATCACCGAGCCGGCAACCGCCGTGGCCACCTCCCAGGTGAAGAACTGGCCGAAGATTTCATAGCGGTCGGAGACTTCAAAGTGCACAACCGGATGCCCAGCCGATTCAAGGGTGGCCACTTTGGCGTCGAGACTGGTGTCGGACGTGCCCGCGAAGCGAATGTAGGCGAAAATCCGGTCGTTCCCGTAGACCTCCGGGCCGCCGATGTGTTCCCGGTCCACCGGGGTGATGCCCTTGCCAATTTTGCCGGTGGATTCGGCGATCAGTTGCTCCATCCACGCGCCCAGATCGTAGATCTCCGGCGAGGTGAAGATCGTAATCTTATCCCGCCCAGCGTTGGCGGCTGAACCCAGAATCAGGCCGAGCTGGACGGCCGGGTTCTCCGCCGGATCCCGCTTTGCAGCCGCCATTGCTTTTGCGGCCTCGGCCAGCAGACGGGTTACGTCCAGCCCTGCCACCGCGGCGGGGACAACGCCAAAGTTGGAGAGCGCTGAGTAGCGGCCGCCAATTTGCGGATCGCCGTGAAAGATGTGGCGGAAGCCGTCATCCCGGGCCGTCTTCTCCAATTTCGAGCCGGGGTCGGTGATGGCAACAAAATGGCTGCCCGCTTTCTCAGCGCCCACGGCGTGCTGCATCTGGGCAAAGAAATACTGCTTGAGGATGTTTGGCTCAAGCGTGGAACCGGACTTGCTGGCGACGATGACCAGAGTTTCCGCCAGATTGACCCGGTCGCGCGCCGCTTTGACCTCCACCGGATCAGTGGAGTCAACAATATGCAGCTCAGGAAAGCCCGGCTGCGGGCCGAATGTAACGGCAAGAACCTCGGGGCAAAGACTGGAACCTCCCATGCCCAGTAGCAGCGCAGACTTAAAGCCGGCCTGCTTCACATCAGCCGAAAGTCCGGAGAAGGATGCCATGTCTGCCTGCTGGCGCTCGACAATATCAGTCCAGCCGAGCCACTTTTCCTCTCCGTCCCTGGTCCACAGGCCTGAGTCTTTTTGCCACAGACGGCGAACCTTGTCTTGGGCCTGCCAGCCGGCGGCCGCCGCATCCACTCCAGTGCGAATGTCATCGGGTAGTACAAATCGGAAGCTCATAACGCTTCTGATTGTGCATCAAGAGCCCCGGGTTGCCAAAGCAGAGCCGCCCCTTCACATTTGCCGTGTGGTTGATTGAGCTGCAATGTTTGCTTCGGCTGCCGCCGCGCCTGGGTGCGCTTTACCCGCTGGCGGATTGCCGCCTGCTACTGCGAATTACCGCCAAAATCGTAGCCGACGCTGAACGTAAATCCGTTGGGATTACGGGTGCGACTCAGGAGTACTGGCCAGACCTGATACTCATAATCGGCCCGGAGGACTACATGGCTTGTGGCGTAATAATCCACGCCGCCGCCGGGAGCGTATACCGTGCGTGTGTCGTGGGAGTAGGAGCCGGCAGGCGGAAAGGTGACGCCGCCGATGCCAAGCAGAAACCTGCCGAATGGCTTGACCCTGCGGTAGTGGTTCCAATGGTAGGTGAATCCGCCCAGGGCAGTGTCATACCGGAACGTGGGAAGAGTGCTTGGTCGATTGAACCGGATGTCGCGCGCCTCCACTTCCACCGCAACTCCATTCAGAAAAGTCGGCATGTGGTTGGGAGCCCAGTCAATCCAGGCGGTGAGCCCGTTCATGCGGTTCCCGTTCCTGTAGTCGATGGCGAAGTTGGAAAAACCAGCCCCGGCCACCAGTCTCGATCCAAAACGGGAACCACCTGCTTCAACCTGAGCATGCGCGTGCGGCGTGGCTGAGGCAAGGAGAGTGGCAAGAATCGAGCCTAGAACCAGCTTCTTGCGCATGCGCATACCTCCTTGGGACTAAGAAACTCTTCGATTCGTCTTCGCTGGCCTTCAGGCCGCCTAAAACGGGAAAAATGAACTTGCGTTGTAGTATAGCCGGACAGTCCAAGATACGCAGGAATTCACCGCGTGCGGAATGCGGAATTCCACACTGCTGCCATTCAAGCCAGGCGAACGGGCCATTCCCATCTCCTCACCAGCGATACGGGCCTCGACGCCCTCAAAGCCGTGGACAGCATTCGCAGCCAGGAGAGGATCTGCTAAGTCGAGAGCGGTCGGCGTGGCGAGATGCGAATCAGCTCAAGGCCGCCCTGATTGCGGACGGTAAAATCCGGCGCCGAGGCGGGGATTCCGACGATGGCGTTCGTTCGCAGTTTCAGCGGGCCAAACGAGCTCCCCAAGATGCTTGCTGAACCAGACGCCGCAAACAGATACGACAGCCCCGCCTCAGGCTCGTGTTCCCCGCGCAGTGTAGCGCTCGAGCGCTCCTCGGCCATCGCAATGCGCTCCACAGAGAAGTAATCCGCTTCAATGAGGACGGTACGGTCAGGCAGCACCTTCGGCTCCATTCGTCCTGCCTGGGCATCGAGACGGACGGCTTCGAGGGATTTCTCGACATGAAGCTCGCGTGGGCGGCCGTAGTCATACATCCGATAAGTCAAATCGCTGTTCTGTTGCACCTCAAGCAGAATGGAACCGGGCCAGATGGCATGGACGGTTCCAGCAGCCACGAAAACCATGTCGCCACGCTTGATTTCGATCGCGTGGAGACTCTTTTCGAGGGTTCCGTCGCGAATGCCCGCTCGAACCTGGTCGAGCGTGACTCCCGGCCTGAGACCGACGGCCACCTGCGAGCCCGGCTCGGCGGCCAACACATACCAGCACTCGGTCTTTCCGCGAGGTTCGCCGTATTTCTGCGCCATCAGGTCGTCGGGATGCACCTGCACGCTGAGCTTCTCGCGGGCAAAGAGCACCTTGACGAGCAGCGGGGAGCCGGAACCGGCATCCGTGCCCGGAAACGCCTGCGGGTACCTGCGGAAAAGGCTCGACAACGATTCCCCGGCATGCGCGCCTGTGGCCACCGTGCAGTCGTCCCCGGTGAGCCACACCTCGCCGATGGTCTCGCCGGAGGCAAAATCAAACCACGGGCGCAGACTGTGATATCCCCAGACCCGGGCGACGAATCGCGGCTCGATGAGGAAGGGAGCCAGAGCAGCGGAATTCACGGCCTGAGTTGAGTTCATTTGGAATTCCATATCTCAAAGAAAATACATCATTTATGACTAACGCGCCGACCGCCGGCTGCATCCATTTGGGCACGGCATTTTCCGTGTCAACTCTACCAGAGCTCCGGCTTAAAAATGGAAGGGCAGCATCGCCGGATACCGATGACATAATAAACAGGGCAAAAATAAGGCGAATCCCTGCGGCCCGAAGGCGGGGGGTGCCCGTACTGGCGGCAATGAATCCAGCCGCTCATTTCGACTGTGCTGCTTCATTGTGCTACAAGAGGGCTTAATTCACTGCAAAATGAAAGCGTGCCTGCCGAGACGGCCGGGATGGAAACGCGCGACGCGGGATAAGCCGAAACAGCCCGGATCGGCTTGAAAAACGTTTTTTCTGCGTGATGGTAGGCTTTCTTCCTCCTGGTTGCGTCATTGGAAATAGAGGTCACCGGTTGTTCACAGCACCTGCGGCTATACGCGCTTTGACAGCGCTCGGACTTGTCGCGGCGTTGGGGATTCCCGCCGCCGCCGCCCGGCGTGTCTCCGTAGCGCAGCTTGAGGAGGCGCTGGCAGCCGACAACGCGGCTCATCGCAGCGAGCCGCTGGTTTTGCACCAGATCTCGGAATTTGAACTGACAGAACGCCTGACCCTGGCCACGCTGGACAGCATGGCAAGGAAGTTTACGCTGACGCCACGCACCGCGCTGGCGCTGCAACTGCTTGCGGACCAGTCGGCTTTTCTTGATCCCCCGGTTGACGAACGCCCGGCGACGGCCCTGCCTGATGCGGCCCAGCAGCAGCACATGCTGGATGAAGCGCGCGGCTACGCAGTGCGGACCTGGTCGCGGCTGCCGAATTTCTTTGTCACCCGGGTGACCACCCGCTTCGACGACAGCCCGCAGGTACTGGAGAAGGGCGGGTGGCCGGTGCGGGAGGGATTTCATCCGGTGGGTACGGCGCAGCGGCAGGTGACGTTCCGCAACGGCCGTGAGGTGCAGGATACGCCTGCGGCGCAGGCTGCGACCGCGAAAAAGGGCGGACAGGAGATTGGCCTGCACACCTGGGGCGAGTTTGGCCCCGCGCTGACGGTGGTACTCGCGGATATGGCCCACGGCAAAGTGGCCTTCAGCCACTGGGAGCAGACGCCAACAGGGCTGGCCGCCGTCTTCCGCTACTCGGTGCCCAAGCAAGCCTCTCACTATGCGGTGACGTACTGCTGCATGCTGGCCGACGCGAACAGCCACATGGTGTTCACGGGCATGCGCAACGGGCGGCAGTCGCAGATTAACTACAGCAACATGCCTGTTTCCACCGGCGTGGTGGACTACCGGGATACTCCTCCATACGAGGGTGAAATTGCCATCGATCCGGGAACCGGGGCCGTGATGCGCATCACCCTGCAGGCGGAGCTGGGTTCGGAGGCTCCAATCACGCGCGCGGCGACCGTGGTGGATTATGGGCCGGTGACCATCGGGGACCGGCAATTCATTTGCCCGGTGCGCAGCCTCGCGCTTTCGTCAGAAACCATTTCGCCAGGCGGATCAAGCACTCTGGAGAGCGCTGCCATGATGCGCAACGGCGCCTGGCAGAGCGTGAATACCGGCATCTCGCACGGACCCTTGCAACTGCTGAATGAGACAAAATTTATTGATTACCACCGTCTGGGCACGTCGGTGCGGATATTGACCGATGCGGCGGACAACGGCGCGAGCCCGCCGCAGGCCGATGATCAATCCGCAAGCGTCTCCGTCCCGGCAGGGTCAGGTGTGACGCCGCCGTTGGCCGCCTCTCCGGCGCTCGGCCCGGCACAGGCAGAAACGGCCGCGCCGCATGCGCAACAAATCCCAATGCCCGCGGCAAGCAGCGCCCCGGCGGCGACAGCAGCGAATGTTGCGCCGCCACCGCCCGCCGCGCCGGTGGTGCCTGAAATTACGCTGGGCGCGGCCACCAGCCTGCCGGACAAACCGCTGAATCAGTCAGACGACAGCGAAGCATCGTTCTCGCTGAAGGTGACCACGCGCCTGGTGGACGTGGGCCTGGTGGCATATGACAAGAAGGGCCATCCGGTCAACGACCTGAAGGCGGACGATTTTGAGATCTACGACAACGGCCAGAAGCGGCCAATCCGCTACTTCAGCTCCAGCGCTGGCGCAGAGCAGGCAACGAATGTGACACGGAGTGCGGCGGCCTCCGCGCCGGAGCAACAGGTCTTCTCCAACCGCACTTTGACGTCTGAAAGAGCGGCGCCGAATCAGCGTCCTCAGGAGTTGGGCGCGACCGTTCTGCTGCTGGATGACAGCCACATCGCATGGGGCGACATGAACAACGCTCGGCGGCAGCTCATCCAGTTCCTCGGCAAGCTGGGACCGGACGAGCGGGTCGGCCTCTACACCATGAGCAGCTTGGGATTTCACGTGGTGCAGGGCATCACGACGGACCATGCGGCGCTCATCTCCCGGCTCGAGAAATGGATGCCGTCGGCGCACTCCGCCTCGCAGGCCCATGAGGAGGAGACGCGCAACCGCCAGCAATTCGACTACGTGCACAATGCAAGCGACCTGAACTCAGTGAACGGCAATCACACCGACGTGCCGGACGCGGCCAGCCCGGTGGATCCGCAACTGCTGACCATGGGCAGCAATCCGGCGCGGGCGTCGCTGGTGATTCTGGCGCAGGTGGCGCGTCATCTGGCCGCCGTGCCGGGCCACAAGAGCGTGGTGTGGGTCTCAAGCGACAATGTGCTGGCCGACTGGACCGATCAGGCGGTGGGCATCGACAAGAGCCCCAGCAGCCTGGACAGCTATACGCTGCGCGCGCAGGAGGCGATGAACGATGCGCACGCGGCGGTGTATCCATTCGACGTGTCGCAGCTGGAGGGCGGCGCGATCACGGCGGACAGGAAAAACCGCAACGTCGAGCTGATCCCCGCGGCGCAGGACACTCTGGCGCTGGCGGCGTCGGCGACCGGCGGCGCGTCGCAGGTACCGTCCACCCGCGATCTGAATCCGGGACGCGCAGAGGCGCAGATGAGCCAGGATCTGCACCCGGTGCGGGGATCGGTGCGGGAGGTTGCCGCAGGCACGGGTGGCCGCGTGATCCGGCGCAGCGGTGACCTGGTGGACGCTCTCAACGGCATAGTGGCGGATGGCCACGCCACCTACATGCTCAGCTTTTCTCCGCAGGGTCCGGCGGACGGGCGCTACCATGCAATCACGGTCAAACTAAAAGGCCGGCGCAAGTTCAAGCTGCGCTATCGCGCGGGTTACCTGTTTGTGAAGGAGCCGGAGACGATGAAGGAACGGTTCCAGCAGGCGGTGTGGCGCCCCACGGACGTGAGCGAGATCGCCGTGCAGGCGAATCCGGAGACCACTCCGTCCGGCAGCAACCTGAAGATCAACATCGCGACCGGAGACCTGGGCATGGAACAACAGGGTGGGCGCTGGATGGACCGCCTGGACATCTTCTTCATCCAGCGGGACGATGCTGGCCTGCATGCGCAAATCGAAGGACAGCGTCTGGGCCTTTGGCTGAAACCATCCACGTATGACCGGCTCCTGCCCATCGGCATTCCGTTTGAACACTTTGTAAGCCTGAAACCGGGAATGGGTTCGTTGCGGGTGCTGGTGGTGGATGAGAATTCCGGACGCATGGGCTCGGTTACGATTCCGGGCACGGCGCTCGAGGAGACGCGGTGAGTTGCACGGGGTATGAACAGGATGATGTCTGTATGCGTCAAGTCAGAGGTAGAATGACCGCGTTCACGAAGAATGGAGGGAAAGAGGGATGAAGCATTTGGGATGGCTCTTGATTCTGGTGCTGGGGGCTTCTCCGGCCTGGTGCGCCAGGAAGATCACTGTGGCGCAGTTAAAAGACCTGCTGGTAACGCTGCAGCAGGACAAGAAGACGGACGACGAGGTCGCGGCGGAGTTGAAGCAGGTGGAGTTGAGCGAGAAGCTGACTCTGCCCACCATGAACAGCCTGGTGAGCTATGTGCCCGGCGCCAAGGCAACCGAGCAGATTTACGTGCTTGAAGCGCGCAGCGCGATGCTGCCGCCTCCTGCGTCTGACATTCCCACCACGCCTGCACCGGACGCTGCCGCGCAGAAGGCCATGCTGGCCAAGGCCGCGACCTATGTGACCGGGACCTTTGATCAGTTGCCCACATTAACGGCTACTGAGACGACTCTGCGCTTCCAGGACAATGTGGAGACGGTGGCATCCAGCTCAGGCATGCAGGGCGGAGCGAGCGAAGTGACAACCGGGTCGGGATTCGTGCCCGCCTACCAGTTCATTCACTACATCAACGCCACTGATAGCAAGGTCGAGAGCGAGCATGGCGCCGAGGTCATGCCCAAGGAGAAGGACAAGACGCGCTGGGGAGCGAACGGCATGATTACGCTCGAGTCGGCGGATCCAAGCCTGGGGGATGTGTTCCAGGCGGCGCAGACCTACGGCAACCTTACCTGGCTGCGCTGGGAACTGGTGAATGGGAAGCCGGCGGCCGTGTACTCCTTCAACGTGCCCAAAAAGCGCTCCCATATGGAGATTAACGTGTGCTGCTTCCCTGAGATGCAACAGGCGGGCGTAGCAAGCTTCAGTGGGCAGAATGGCATTGGGCAGCCGGGCGGCAGCGCCGGCGCAGCGGGCGGGGCCAAGGGAAACTTCCAAACAGCAACCAGTTGGCACAACTATAAAAAGGACCATGTGCCCTATCACGGAGAGCTGTTCATCAATCCCGATACCGGCATCGTGGTGCGAATGATTACCCAGCCAGAGCTGAAGGAATCGGACGAGGTTCACTTCCTGAATACGCGCATCGACTACGACCCGGTTACCGTGAACGGCAAAACTCTGATTGTGCCGGTGAAGAGCGTGGTGGATTCCGAGGTGGTGCCGAAGGGCGACTCGGGCATGGGAGGATATTCGACCAGAAGGACGATGTTTACGTCTAAATATAAGGACTATGCGCTGGGTGGCGGCAACTAGAGCCAGCCAGCGCTATGCCGTGCGGCGGCTGGATGCAGCGGCCGCCGCGCGAAGAGGCCGGAAGGGAACGGTAGCGATGAAGAGACTGGCTTTGGCCCTTATATTTCTGGTGGCGTCAACTCCGGCGCTGGCAGCAAGAGAAATCAGCGTGGTGCAACTTGAGGAGCTGCTGCAAACATCCAAGCGGGACAGCAAGACGGATGCGGAGGTCGCAACCGCCTTGAAGCAGGTGGAGCTGAACGAAGAATTGACGCTTGGCGCAATGAACAGGCTGATGAGCCTGGTTCCCGGCCCACTCACCACCGAGCAGATGTTCATTCTGGAGGCGAGCAGCGCCGACCTGACTCCGCCGAAGACAGACCTGCCCGGGGATCCCGCGCCCGACGCGGCCACTCAGAGCGGGATCCTGGACAAAGCTGCCTCGTATGTCGCTGGAGTCTACGATCATCTTCCGGCTTATACGGCCACCAAGACCACTCTGCGCTTCCAGGACAATATGGAAACCGTGGCGGCAAGCTCGGGCCTGCAGGGCGGCGCACGAGATGTGGTGACAGCGCCGGGCTTCAGCCACCCGGCCACTTTCATTCACTACATCAGCTCCACTGAAGCAAAGATCGCAAGCAACCGGGGCGTTGAAAAGGCATCGTCAGGGAAGAAAAAATCCAACTGGGGCGCCAACGGAATGATTTCGCTGGAGGAGTCAGACCCCAATCTGGGCGCGGTGATGAAGGCGGCGCAGGCCTCAGGGACATTGAAGTGGCTGCGCTGGGAACTGGTGAACGGCAACAAGACCGCCGTGTTCTCGTTTGCAGTGCCGGAGAACGATGCCCGGCTGGCCGTCAACGTGTGCTGCTTCCCCAAGCTGGACCAGACCGGCGTGGCCACGTTTTATAGCGCCGCAACGGCGGGCGCGCTGGGAGGCGGCGGCACCGGCGGAGGCGTGACGGGGAACTTTCAGACGACGACTCAGTGGAACAGCTTCAAGGCCACACCGCCCTATCATGGACGGATCTACGTCATGCCTCAAAGCGGAATCGTCCTTCGCCTGATCGTGGAAAACGAGTTCAAGCCAACGGACTTTGTGCACCGGCTGGACACGCGCATCGATTACGCGCCGGTGAAGCTGGGTGAAACCGTCGTGGTTGCGCCGGTCAAAACCATCATCAATACCCAGGTCGTCCCCAAGGGCGACTCCGGCGCGGGCAGCTACACGGTGCGCAATACGCTCTTTATCTCCGAGTACAAGGGCTACCGGCCGGGCAAAAACTAGACGCGGACCTGAAGCGCGAACCGTCCGTGCCACCCGTCAACGTGCTGGAAAAGCCGTGCCGGGAGCCGTATGCTCGGTGGCATGAACATGACTCCCATGTTGCAAGAGATGTTTCAGTTGCCGCTTCCGCTGGCTGAGAAGCTGCTGCGCCCTGTCATCGTCTACATCGTGCTGGTCCTGCTGCTGCGCATCTTCGGCAAGCGGGAGCTGGCCCAGTTGAACCCGTTTGACCTGGTGGTGCTGCTGTCGTTGTCGAATACCGTGCAAAACGCGATTATCGGCGAGGACAACTCCGTGACCGGGGGCATCATCGGCGCCTTTGGCCTGCTGGCCATCAACTGGCTGGTGGTGCGGGTGCTCTTCCGGTCACGCCGGCTGACGCGGGTGTTCGAGGGCCGGGCCACGGTGCTCGTCCGCAACGGGCAGCCGGACGCGCGCGCCATGCACCAGGAATCGCTGACGCGCGAGGAACTGCTGGCGGTCATCCACCGGCAGGGCTTTGAGGGCTATCACCAGGTGCGCCGGTGCGAGTTGGAGCCGAACGGCACGTTCTATGTGGAGCCGTTCGAGCCCTCGGCGGCCGACAATCGCCATCGGGAGCTGCTGGCCAAACTGGACGGGCTGGCCCGCGAAGTGGCCACGTTGCGTCCCGCCACATCCGGCGATTAGGGCTTCACGAGCAGGGTTCTGACTGATGGCCGGGTGCGTCTGAACTTTGTAGAATGAAGTTGGCAGGTGAACTCCCCTTGAAACCCTTCGCAGTCTGCCGTGTCTTGGCGGTGGTGGCATTCGCAGTGCCGGGAATGGCGGCGCTTGCGGGCGCGCAAACGCTGCGTCCGCGCCCCACCCCAACATCGCAGTCGCCTGCCGGGCATGTGGCTCCGGCAGCGCAACAGGTGACGATACCCAGAGGGACGAGCCTGCAGGTGGAGATTGTCCGGCATTATCCAATGCAGGCCGGAGAGGCCATTGAGGGCAGGCTGCTGCATCCGATTTATGTGAACGGAAGGCTGGCGGTACCGGCCAACACGCGGCTGCAAGGCAGGGTGGTGGCGCTGGATCCGGACAGCAGCATGCGATGGCGGGGCCGGCTTCGCGGCGACTTCACGCCGTTCCGCACTGCAAGGGTGGAGTTTGACGCCTTGGTCCTGCCGGATGGCGCGGTGCCGATTGCGGCAGGCGTGGCTTCAGACGGCGCTCCGGTTCTGCGCCTGACAGCGCCGGGCATCACGCCTAAACGGTCGCTGGCGGAGCGCGGCTGGGCGTTTGCCAAGGAACGACTGCACGAGCAGGTGGCCTATTTCACTGATTCGGGACTACGCGACCGGATGCTGCAACTTCTCTACCATCAGTTGCCCTACCACCCTCAGCGGCTCGCGGCACATACGGCCTGGTCATTTGAGTTGACTGCTCCCGTCAAGCTGCCCACGGTTCCCGCAGCCGCAGTGACCGGCGTCACTGTCGCTGCTGGTCAGGGCAAGGAAGAGATATGGGCAGTGCACGCCTTGCTCACGCAGGGCCTGACATCAGCTACCGCCCGGTCCGGCGACCCGGTGCAGGCACTCGTGATTGAGCCGGTCTACAACATGGAGAGACAACTGGTGGTTCCCCAGGGCGCCACGCTCATCGGTAAAGTGACATCGGCCCGGGCTGCGCGGTCGTTTGGGCGTAACGGCAAGCTGCGGTTTACCTTTCAGCAGGTGAAATTTCCGAAAGGCTTCCTGCGCCCGGTTGAGGGCTCGCTGGCAGGCGCCGTGACTGAGAGGACGCAGAATCTACAACTGGACGCCGAGGGAACTGTGACGCCGCGCAACCAGTCGAGCGCGATTGCGCCCGTGCTGTTAGTCTTACTGGCCGGCAAAGCACTGGACCAGGATGGAAATATGACCGCGCAGACTGGCGTGGCATCGAACGGGTTTGGGTTGATCGGCCGTATTGTGGGTATGGCAGCGGGTAATCGGAACCTGGCTGCGGGCATCGGCTTTTATGCCGCTGGGCTCTCGGTCTACGACAATTTTCTGCACTCCGGCCGCGATGTGGTCTTTCCCAAAGACACGCAAATCGTAATTGAAACAATGCCGCTTCGCGCGCCGGTGCTGAAAATTAACTGACCGTCAGGAAAGAATTCAGCCAAGCAGCCGCGCTCCGCCGCTACTCCCACTCGATGGTGCCGGGCGGCTTTGAGGTGATGTCGTAGACGACGCGGTTGATGCCGCGCACCTCATTCACGATGCGGCTGGAGATGCGCTTGAGCACTGCGTGCGGCAGGGGTACCCAGTCGGCCGTCATGCCGTCCTCAGAGTGTACGGCGCGGATGGCCGCGGTGTAGGCATAGGTGCGCTGATCGCCCATCACGCCGACGCTCATCACCGGCAGCAGCACCGCAAAGCTCTGCCAGATGGTTGTATAAAGTCCGGCGGCCTTGATTTCACCAACCACGATGTCATCAGCCTCCTGCAGCAGCGCCACGCGCTCCGGCGTGACCTCGCCGAGAATGCGCACCGCCAGGCCGGGACCGGGAAACGGCTGGCGGCCAAGAATCTCCTCGGGCATGTCCAGGTCGCGGCCGATGCGGCGGACTTCGTCCTTGAAGAGATCGCGCAGCGGTTCGATGAGCTTGAGCTTCATGCGCTCGGGCAGCCCGCCCACGTTGTGATGGCTCTTGATGGTCTGGCTGGGGCCCTTCACGCTGCTGGATTCGATGACATCCGGATAGAGCGTGCCCTGCACCAGCCAGTCCACGCCGCCTGTCCCGCGGGCGATTCGCGTCGCCTCCTCGTCGAAGACGGCGATGAACTCCGCGCCGATGCGCTTGCGCTTGGTCTCGGGATCGGTCACGCCGGCGAGCAGGTTGAGGAAACGCCGGCCGGCATCGACCCCGACGATGTTCAGCCCGAGCTTGTCGCGCAGGTTTTGCTGCACATGGGTGAACTCGTTTTTGCGCAGCACGCCATTGTTGACAAAGATACAGGTGAGGCGGTTGCCCACGGCCCGGTGAACGAGCACGGCGGCAACCGATGAATCCACGCCTCCGGAGAGACCGCAGATGACATGGCCCTCGCCCACCTTTTCGCGGATGGAGGTCACCGTGGACTCAATGAAATGGGCGGGCGTCCAGTCGCCGCGGGCGCCGCAGATGCCGAAGAGGAAGTTGCGCAGAATCTGCGGGCCGAGAGGCGTGTGGTGCACCTCGGGGTGGAACTGGACCGCCCAGATGCGCCGCCGCGGGTTGGCGATACCGGCCAGCGCGCTGGGCGTGACGGCGATTCGATTGAAGCCCCCGGGCAGCTCAAGCGCTTCATCGCCATGGCTCATCCACACGTTGAGCGACTCCGGAAGCCCCGCGAAGAGGGGTGACTCGGGCTCCTCAATGGTGACCTCGGCAGGACCGTACTCGCGCCTGGAAGCGGAGCGCACCTTGCCGCCGAGATGATGAACGATGAATTGGAGGCCATAGCAGATGCCCAGAGTTGGGACACCCAGGTCGAGAATCCGCGGGTCAGCGGCGGGAGCGTCCGCATCGTAAACGGATGATGGCCCCCCGGAGAGGATGATTCCCAGGGGGCGCATGGCCTTGATCTGGTCGAGCGGAGCCGTGCAGGGCAGCACGGCCGAAAATACATTCTGCTCGCGGGTGCGGCGCGCAATCAGCTGCGTGTATTGCGAGCCGAAATCGAGAATTACGATTGTCTGGGTGTCCACGCTCCAGTGTGTCAGGGGGCGGGCCGGGATGTAAAGAACCGAGGGCAGGACGGCTGGAAACCAAACCGCAGACCAATCCGGAGCAAGCCCCCGCGGCATGGATAACACGAAAGGGGCATTGTTCGCGGGCGTTCAGGTCACCTAAAGTATCTGGTACGCCCGGGGCAGCATAGCGCACACCGGGCTAAAGAGACATGCTGGCCAGAAATGGCCGGAACATGTCCGACGGGACCAGCGGTTTGCTCATTTTCCATGATCTGCAGGCTTGCGCTCAGGCGCCAGATTTGGAGGCTCCCCTATCATGCTCTCGGCAGCATTTGGCTACATTACGACATCGGTAACATCGCATCCGTCTCTCTACGGATTTGTACTGCTCACCCTGATCCTGCTGGGTCTGCTGGCGCTGGACTACTCGAAAAACAACAGGGCCGTGAGGCAGACCGCATCCAAGCAGGTTTTCCTGGCTTCCTACCGCGATGCGGATGGTATGCCGGTGTACTTTGACCTCGACTCCTACGACCCTGAGTCGCCACTCTACTCCACCCGCCGCAAGCGGTTCCAGGCACGCACCACCCCTCGTTAGCAGAAGGCACACGCCAGCGCGGAAACCGGCATATCGGTTCCAGCGCCACCCGGCACTCTGCTCCCGCTCGGGGGACGCGCGCCCCGCCGATCCCTCACGCAAACACAACGCCCGACAATGGGTTTGTGCCTGCCGGTGCGCGGGACACGGGATAGCCTCAAATCGCCGGTCCCGCCGCAAGCACCCCGCCGTCTAGGCCCATTGCTTGCCGACGCCTTCCAGGTTGGCGCGGCCAAGTTCCTCCGGAGTCATGGCGATGCGAAACTCGACTTCGGCGTTGAAGGAGAGGAACCACGGCTCGGCAAGGCGGGGCACATCGGAAGGGCTGTCAACCTGCACGACGGCGATGGCGCCACGATGCCCTTCGCGCTCGGTGAAGAAGATGGACTCGGGCTTGATGGCATCGATGATCTTCTTCATGGTGGCGCCAACGGAGCCGTTTCGGACCGCCGTGTTGAACGGTTCAATGGGGCATTGAACCAGCATGATCATACGCATAATTGAACCTCCCTGTTTGCGGCGCCGGGGCCGCGCGGCATGTGCGGCAGTGTACTCCGTGCGCGCAGCCGTGACGAGAGGCTTCGGCGAATATGGCTTGCTTTGGGCGTCGAACCGCTTCAGAATCCGCCGTTGCGCACCCTGCGGCAGGCCGGGTGGCTGGCGCCCGCGTGATAGCCTGATAGGCATCGCAGCCGGTTCCCCATTGGCTCGTGCGTATCTTTCCTGAGTTCATGCCTTGCGGCCAGGTCGAACCCACGAATGCCAAAGCTGTGTACAAACAGGAGCTGCCGTGAAACTCATCAGCGTTGTTGCCGTGGTCGTGTTCGCCTCGGGAACCGTATTGGCGCAGACGCCAGCTGACCAGCAGGCTCGCGATGCTCAACCCAAGCCGGTCGAGGCCATCAAGAGCTTTGATCCCTCTGCGATGGACACCGCCGCCGACCCCTGCACGGATTTCTACCAGTACGCCTGCGGCAACTGGGACAAGAACAACCCGATTCCAGCAGACCAGTCCTGGTGGATACGGTCCTTCTCGCTGGTGTCACAGCGAAACCGCTACCTGCTGTGGAAGAACCTGAACGCCGCGGCCAGTGATCCCGCAACGCTGCTGCAGAAGAAGTACGGCGACTTCTATGCCGCCTGCATGAACACCAGCCTGGTTGAGAAAGAGGGCCTCAAGCCGCTGGAGCCGGCCCTGCATGAGATCGCCACGCTCAAGGATCCGCACAAGCTGACCGCGGTGATTGGCGCGCTGGCGGCAAAGGGCGATCCGGCACCTCTATTCGACTTTACCGTCGAACAGGACACCAAGGATTCAACGAAGCAGATTGCGGCCATCTATCAGGCTGGCTTGTCGCTGCCGGACCGCGACTACTACATCGTGGACAGCAAGCACTTTCAGGACATTCGCAAGGAATATGTGGCCCATGTGACCAAGATGTTCACGCTGGCCGGCGACTCGCCGGAGGAGGCAGCCAGCGAAGCCGCCGCGGTGATGCGGATTGAGACGGCCCTTGCCAAGGCCTCAACCAGCCGCACGGAGATGCGCCAGCCGGAGAACCGCTACCACATCTATACGGTGGCCGATTTTCAAAAGCTGGCGCCGGATTTTGACTTTGGCCGGTACTTCAAGGATGTGCGGGTGGGCCATTTCGACACCCTGAACGTGGGCACGCCCAATTTTTTCAAGGCCCTGAACGATCAGGTGGCAACGGAGCCCGCGGGCGCCTGGCGCTCCTATCTTCGCTGGCACCTGATTCACGCCTCGGCCAGCAACCTACCCAAGGCGTTCTTTGACGAGAACTTCGCCTTCTTTGGCAGGACGCTGGATGGACAGAAAGAGCCCACGCCGCGCTGGCGGCAGTGCACCGTGGCCACTGACCGGGCCATGGGCGAGGCCGTGGGGCAGGACTGGGTGAAGCAGAACTTTCCGCCCAAGGCCAAGGCCAGCATGGACAAGCTGGTGGCCGCGCTTGAGGAGGCGCTTGGCGAAGAAATCAGCACCCTGCCGTGGATGAGCGAGGCCACCAAGAAGGCCGCCGCGGAAAAGCTGGCCCTGGTTCGCAACAAGATTGGCTATCCGGAAAAGTGGCGGGACTACTCCGCGCTTAAGGTGGAACGCAACGATCTGCTGGGCAACCTGCACCGCGCCGCGGTGTTCCAGCGCAACTGGGACCTGGGGCACCTGGGCAAGCCGGTGGACGAAAAGGAGTGGGGCATGACACCGCCCACGGTGAACGCCTATTACGACCCGTCAATGAACGACATCAATTTCCCGGCGGGCATCCTGCAGCCGCCGTTCTTTGACGCGAACATGGATCCGGCGGTGAACTTTGGCGGCATCGGAGCGGTCATCGGCCACGAGATTACGCACGGATTTGACGATGAGGGGTCAAAGTACGACGGCAAGGGCAACCTGCACGAGTGGCAGACGCCGGAGGACCGCAAGGCCTTCAACGAGCGCACTCAATGCGAGGTGAAGGAGTATGACGGTTTCGAGGCGGCTCCCGCGCACGGTGACGCCAAGGCACAGATGGTGAACGGCAACCTGACGCTGGGTGAAAACACGGCGGACAACGGCGGGCTGCGCATTGCCTACCGGGCGCTGCTTGACACCCTGGCGGAGG
Source organism: Occallatibacter sp. (assembly GCA_035692885.1). Lineage (GTDB taxonomy): Bacteria > Acidobacteriota > Terriglobia > Terriglobales > Acidobacteriaceae > Telmatobacter. The sequence continues at coordinate 7,280 of DASSHM010000060.1, read as the reverse complement.
AGCACAAGTCCATCGACGAGAAGATTGACGGTTATACCGCGGCTCAGCGCTACTTCATCAGCTTTGCCCAGGTATGGTGCAACAATCTAACGGAACCTCTGGCGCGTCAGCTCGCGCTGGTTGACACTCACTCGCCGAATCGGTGGCGCGTGAACGGCACAGTGCAGAATTTTCCAGAATTTGGCAAGGCATTCAGTTGCAGGAAGGGCCAGCCCATGTACCCGGTGCAGGCCTGCCGGGTCTGGTAGCGTTCCGGCTGGGCCGCGGCAGCGGAACCGTGTGGAAGTTCCTTGCCGGGCTTCTCTCGTCCGGCCAGCACATCAGATAACGTTTTTGCGTCCCCGGGGGTCCAAGACCCATCTGTACCCAGACGGCTGTACACCTGAATGAGTGGTCGATCTTCCGGCAGCAGGAGCCGGACGAATCCCGGGGAAAACAGGCAAAAGTTGGCCTGCGGGGGCGGAAACTAGGCACAACCTGCCCTCGGCTTTTACAATGCATCAGGGACCCTTCCCAACCCAGCTCTGCTGCGGAACTAGCACAACTTGGCGGCGCAGGCCGGACCAGGATGAAGGAATCGCATGAAGTTCACGAAATTCGGCAGGACCCTTCTGATGAGCGCCATTTCAGCAGGCGTCATCATCGGCATCACGTCTTGCGTCCAGAGTTATTCGGTCGGTTTTTTGTATGTGACAGGAACGGCGACTGCTCAGTCCTCCGGTAACGGCATCATCAGCGGCTTCAAAATCGATCACAACAAGGGCGAGCTCAAGCCCATCAACGGCCTTCCGGTGGCCTCGGGCGGAGCCAACCCGGGCCGGGCGGTGCTGCTGCCCGGCGGGCGGTTTCTGTATGTGCTGAACCGCGGGGCCAACTCTTCAGGCGGCGCGGACTGCACCACCGCGGATCCTTGCCAGAACTCGAACATTACCCTGTTCGCGATTGGCGGCAACGGAATCCTTTCATCCCAGCAGACGTTTTACTCCCAAGGCGTGAACCCGTTCCGCATCCTCAGTGATACCTCGGGCAACTATATTTATGTGCTCGACCACGACTCCCCGTCGAGCGCGGCCTGCTCGCTGGCGCTGGGTCCGTCGGTCACCGCCTGCGGCGATATCTCGGCCTTCAAGGTGGACCATACGACGGGAAGGCTGAGTCTGGTGGTGAATGCGCAGGTGACCTCGGCCAGCGGCTCGGCGCTGCCCTACTTTCCGGTCCCGGCCAACCCCATCGACTTTGAGCTGACCAGCGGCAACATCCTTGCGCTGAGCGGCACACCTGCCACTGGCGATGCCGTGTTTCCCTACACGTATAACCCCACCAACGGGCAACTGACGATCAACCAGAACAGTTCGCAGCCGTTGGGCATTACCCAGGCCACCGCGATTGTAGCGGCCGCGGGCCGCGTGTACGTTCTGGACAACGAGCCGATTACGGTGAACAGTATTACGTCGCCCAGCCAGATTCTGCCGTTTACGGTGGGCGCCAACGGGGCGCTGCAGGCGCAGACCGGCGGCGCGGTGGCGGACGACCCAACCCAGTCCAATCCGATCTACCTGATTGTGGAGACAAATGGCAAGTGGGCGTACGTGGTCAACCAGGGTGACAACTCCAGCTCGTCGAACAGCCAGAGCGGCATCACGGGATATGTGTTTGACTCTGCCACGCATCAGCTCACGAACATGCCGGGCAGCCCGTTTGGCACCGGCGCCGGACCACAGTGCATGCTTGAGGATCCCTCGAACCAATTCATTTACACCGCCAACTTTAATGACTCCACGGTGACCGGACGGGTCATTGACAAGAACTCCGGGGTGCTGAACAACCTGCCCGGATCGGCCAACCACACCTACCCGCTGGATGGTCCGGCGGCCTGGTGCGTGGTGACCGGACGCACGAGTTAGCACCGGGGACAGGCATGCCCTGGACAGTCAGCGGCCGGCGGGCACATTGCCTGCCGGAGGCTCTGGATTCCTGAGGATGAAACCGAATTGCAGGTGCGGCCTGCGGGCGTGCCGGAACGATGTGATTCGACAACAAGGTGAACTTGGGCCATCCGTTCTGGCCACTGACGAAAGATGCGCATGAAGTTCAACAAGACAGGCCAGCTACTGCTGGTCTCTGCAGCCAGCCTTGCGGCAGCCAGTCTCATCACCGCATGCTCCCAGTTCACGGCCACGCTGACGGCCGATTTTGTATATGTGACCAGCGCGCGCGCTGCCGCGTCGAACGACTACGGCGTGGTGAACGTCTTCGAAATCAACTCGGAGTCGGGCGCCATGCGCCAGATCCCCTCCTCGCCGTTTCCGTCGGGCGGACGCAACCCCGTGGCCTCGGCGACATCCACCGACAACGCAAACCTGTACGTGGTCAACCGGGACGACAACACGATTGTGCAGTTCGCAATCGGCACTGACGGCAAGCTCTATCCGCAAAGCACGGTCAACACTCCGGGCATCTTCCCGCTGGGAATTGCGGTCACCGGTTCCTACCTGTACGTGGCTGACACCTATCAGCCGCTACCCACCTGCTCCACGGCCTCGCCCTGCGCGGGTTCGGTGGCGGTGTTCCCGCTCAGCAAGAGCGGCGCATTTGGCAGCGCGGTGGCCAACGCAGCCATCAGCGCAAATTACTGGCCCCTGACCCTGCCGGGCAGCTCCACGGACGTAGTGACGCCGGCGGCGATTACGGTGACAGGATCGGGCTCTCTCGTCTATGTGGCCGCCTATGACCAGACCGCCAACAGCGGCTATGTGTTTGGATTTACAGCCAATGCGGATGGAACGCTGACCGCGGTCAATGGCGGAGTTCCGGTGCCGGCGGGGACGCAGCCATCGGCAATTACCGCCGACCCGACGGGAAGCTATCTGTACGTGACCGATGAACAGCGTGGAGACGTGCTCGGTTACTCGATTAACGCCGGCCTGCTGACGCCCATCAGCGGCAGTCCATTCCCGGCGGGAAACATGCCGGCCGGCATCGTGATGGATAAGACCGGGAAATATCTTTTCGTGGCCAATTCGCAGGATGCAAACCTGACTGTCTATGCCGCGAGCGGCGGGGCGCTGTCACGGCTGGGCACGTATGCGACGGGAATCCAGCCGGTGGCCGTCGGCATCGATCCGGCTCTGAACCAGTATGTTTTCACGGCAAATTTTCTGGGCAGCAACGTTTCCGGCTTCCAGTTGAACGCCGCGGACGGCACGCTGCTGAACTCGCAGAATTCGCCCTACAGGGGCAACCAGGAACTGACGTCGGTGGCGGCAATTCCGCACGGGAAGTACGCGAAATAGGAGCCCGGGCGCGCTTGGCGCGCACAGTTGGGCGCTCAGGATTGGGTTGAGACTATGGATCCGGCGCGGCGCCGGACGGGTAGAAACACCCCGGAGCGGGCTTTTACAATAGCTGCCGGGGCAACAAAACGGATTTATGCAACGGGCTTGAACAACCACGGACGGCCCGCGATGAAGGAAGCGCATGAAGTTGAGTAAATTGAGCCAGTTGTTGCTGGTCTCGTCCATCGGCCTTCTGGTGGCCTCACTGCTAACCGCCTGCCAACTGGTGACCATCGACTATGTTTACGTGGCCAGCTCGGCCGGGTCGGGTTCGTCAAGTGACGGGCAGATTCAAACCTTCGCGGCAGACTCGCAGTCCGGTGCGCTGCGCACCATTTCATCTGCGGTTTCATCAGGCGGCGTGAACCCGGTGGCGATGGCGGTTTCGTCAGACTATACGAATCTGTATGTTGCCAACGCGGCTGACAACTCCGTGGTGCATTTTGCCATTTCGGCCAGCGGAGTGCTTTCCAAAAAGGACACCGTCACCCTCGCTGCTTCTCCCGTGGCACTGGCCGTGGATCACGCCGGCAAATTTCTCTACGTGGCCTCGGGAACCGCCTCCACGACCCTGACCCAGTTTCCGCTGACATCGGGAGCCATCGGCTCGCCCAGCTCCACAATCGCACTCACGCTGGCCGCATACGCCACCGACACACTGGTGCCGACGGGCGTGAACGTGCTGGCCAGCGACGGCGCAGTGTATGTGACGGCCTACGATCAGTCGGCCTACAACCCCGGCGGAACAACGACCAGCAATGCGCATCCGGGGTGGGTATTCGGCTTTGCGGTGGGCTCGGGTGGCGCCCTGACTCCGTCCACCGCCAGTCCCTACCAGGCAGGCGTCAAGCCAAGCGGCATCGCCAGCGACCCCACCAACCGCTTTGTGTACGTCATTGATTACGCATCGAACCAGCTGATCGGGTACGGGGTCCAGTCGGGCAGCACGCTGAGCTTCCTGATTAATGGTCCGTTCAACACCGGGAACCAGCCCACCGCAATTGCGATTGATCCGCGCGGCAAGTATATGTATGTTTCGAACGGTCTGGACTCCTCCGTCTCGGCCTATGTGATCGACCTCGCCACGGGTTCGCCCTCCGCGGCAGTAAACACCACAGGCAGCGCCATCAACACCACTGACACCCTGCCAGTGGCCATTGCCATCGATCCCGCGCTGGGGCGGTTTGTTTACACCGCAAACAATCTGGGGAACTCAATCTCCGGATTCCGTCTTGATCCGAACACGGGAACACTACAGCAGACGCAATCCACTCCCTACCCATCCGGCTTCAAGCCCACGGCGTTGGCCATTATTCCCCACGGCAACCACTCACTGCAGGCAGTGGCCCCGTAGGCAGAGCGCATCAGCGAAGACGCAAAAAGCCCGGCCACACGGCCGGGCTTTTTGCTGGGCGCCGTCGGCTGGTGCATTACATAATCGTTTTACTCGCTGGCGTTGAACACATATACTGGCTCCGCGCAGAAACCGGGGGTCCAAGTCCAGGACTCTGGTGGACGCCTGCTGCCGCACCGGCAGACGAGGAGATATCGCCGTGCCAAATCGCGTTTGCCTTCTTCCCGTTCTATTTGCTCTTGCACTGACGCCCCTGCACGCTGAGGCGCCGCCGGCCCATGACCAGTTCCGCGTGGCTGTTTATATTCCGGTAGGCGTGGTGGAACAGATGAAGGACCCTGCCTACCTGCAGCGTACATGGGAGCAGATTTCGAGTCAGGTGAAGGTGGACAAGGTTTACATCGAGAGCTATCGCAGCGGGCTGGTGGCTGATGATGCACTGCTGGAGGCGGTGAAGAAGTTCTTCGTCGACCGGGGAGTACAGGTGGCAGGCGGCATCGCCTATGTGGGCGGAGGCGACAATGCCGGACGCGAGGGCCCGGCGAAAAATGCCGCGCCCGCCGAACCGGGCCAGTTTGTTTCGCTCTGCTATACCGACCCCGCACAGCGCGCGTTTGTTAAGCACATTGCCGAAATCACGGCACGGCACTTTGACGAGATTATCCTTGATGACTTTTTCTTCTACAACACCAAGACCGAAACGGATATAGCGGCCAAGGGCACTGAGAGCTGGGCCAATTTTCGCCTGAAGATGATGGATGACGTGGCGCGGCACCTGGTGGAGGATGCCGCCAAGGCCGTGAATCCGCGGGTGAAGGTGATTATCAAGTTCCCCAACTGGTATGAGCACTTCCAGGCCAACGGCTACGATCTTGATCGCGAGCCGGCGATCTTTGACGGGATCTACACCGGCACCGAGACGCGCGACCCCGTCTTTAACGACCAGCACCTGCAGCAGTACGAGAGCTTCGAGATTATGCGCTACTTTGACCATGTTGCGCCGGGGCGGAACGGGGGCGGATGGGTTGACACCTATGGCACTACGTATGTGGACCGCTATGCCGAGCAGCTATGGGACACGATGCTGGCCAAGGCGCCGCAGATTATGCTCTTTCAGTACAGTGACCTGCTCGGCGCTCCGCGCATGGGCGAGCGCGGCCCGTGGAGCGGGCTGGAGACAAGCTTTACCGAAGCAGGTCTGAACAAGTACCACGCAGCAACAGGTTCGGCCAGCCCGGTGAACTATGCCACCGTAGCGGGTTACGCGCTTGAAACCGTAAATGCGGTTGTGGGCAAGCTGGGAACGCCGGTGGGCATCGCCAGCTACAAGCCGTACCAGTCGACAGGCGAGGACTATCTGCAGAACTACCTGGGCATGATCGGGCTGCCCATCGAGATGTATCCGGCATTTCCCGGCAAGTCGCACACCATCCTGCTGACCGAGGAAGCCCGTTTTGACCCGAACCTCGTGCATGAAATCCAGGAGCACCTCGATCAGGGCGGAACGGTGATTGTGACGACGGGACTGCTCAAAGCCATCCAGGGTGACGGGCCGAATCAGTTTGGCCAACTGGCGGAGATGCGCTTGACGGGCAATGTGCTGAACGCCGACCGCTATCAGGGGCCATTTGCGCTGGGCGGCGGGCCGCTGCCCAAAAGCATTCTGCTGCCGGAGGTCGCCTTTATGACCAACGATGCGTGGCCCATGGTGCGGCTGACCGCCAACGGCAGCGGCGCGCCGCTGCTGTTTCAGGATCACTATGGCAGAGGGCTGCTCTATGTGCTGACCATTCCAGAAAATGCAGGCGATCTCTATTCCCTGCCCCAGCCAGTGCTGACGGCTCTGCGCCGCTACCTGCTGCGTGGCCTTTGGGTGCAGATGGACGCGCCCAGCCGGGTAAGCCTGCTGCCCTATGACAACCACACATTTGTAGCGGAGTCGTTTCGCGATGAGCCGGCGATGGTGAAGATTACCCTGCAGGGAAGAGGACGAAAGCTGCGCAACCTGGCCACGGGCGAATCCATCCCGGGGACGGCGCCGGAACCGGTCCGGACGCCATTCGGGCGAACGATGCCTTCGCCGGACGTCACTGTGTTCCGGATTTCCCTGCCGCCGCACAGCTTTGCAGCGTACGCAGGGAACTAGCGGCGCTCGGCGTGCATCCACCTGCGCAGGTGGCGCTGCGCGGGCTTCTCAATCAGGTGCAGCGCGAGCAGAGACATGACGATGAGCAGGGCGTAGCTGATCCAGGGGTCGAAACGGCTGAGGTGGAGCCGGTTGAGGATGTGGCTGGCGTGGATGAGATTCCACATGTTGAAGTGGAGCAGGTAGAGGCAGTAGCTGGCCTCGCCCACAAAGACCAGCGGCTTGACACCCAGCGCGTATGCCAGCGGATTGTTGCCGGCCAGTCCTATAACGATGCAGCCGAAGAGCGGCATGAGCAGGCCGTCGTGGAGCAGGGCGAACGGCACCTCCCGGCCAAACGAGAGCAGCACAAAGGCGGCTGCGAATCCGAATGCGCCGAGGATGAAGCGCAAACGGCCCGAGCGCGGCAGGGTTTCATCCAGCTCCGCCAGCAGCACGCCGAAGA
>DASSHM010000059.1:0-2850 GCA_035692885.1 Occallatibacter sp. | reverse complement strand
CGGGCGGCGGTTTCGATGTCAACCGGTCCCTCGGCAACATCTTCTATACCTTGCTGGCAGCAACACACGCCATCGTCCCGACACGCGCACTGGCATGGATTGTGCGCGTTGTCTCGGCCCTCATCCTCGGCTATGCAGGCTGGCTGAGCCGGCCCATTCCCGGTCATGCGATGTCCAGCCGGCGGCAGGTCGAGATTGGTGTCATCTATCTTCTGCTCACCTGCTGCCTCTCACCGTACTCCTGGTTCTACAACTGGGCTCTCAGCGCTCCGGCCATGGTTCTCTTCTTTAAGCGGGTGTGGGATGGGAATGCGAAGGTGGCTGAATCCGCCTTGCTGGTCGCTCTCCTGCTCTCGCTTGTAACCACTCACTTCGGCATGGCCATGGTGTCGCCGGTGCTCGGCGTCGCGCTGGCTCTCACCGCGCTCCACCACATGCGCCGCGAGCCGTCTTCCGCCGGTCACTCGGAAGGCGCTTTGCAGACAAAGCTCGCGGCGTCCTCGGAGTTGCCTGAACCCACATAAGCTGCATACGCGGGGAATGGGCACAACGGCCGGCTGCGCCCGGGAAATGCTCTTCCCGTGGCCTGAATCTTCGCCGGGGCCTCTCCATCTTCCACCCAGCGCTCCAGCGCCGTGAGCGCATCGAACTGGTCCGTCGCGGGGCCCTGGCCGCAATGGGTCATGCCTGGAACCAGAAACAGGCGCGCCACGGACTGCGCCTGCTCCAGTCCGCCGCTGTCCCGGATGAACCGCTTGTAGTAGTCGATGATGTCATTGGCTGAAAATACCGGATCGCTCATGCCCTCGTAGAGGATCATCCTTCCGCCGCGAGCGGCAAATGTGCCGTAGTCCGTGCTCGTCGGGTCATTGATGATCGAGGTCTGCTCCACCTCACCATCGATCGCGTCAAAGTTGGGGTGTTCCGGGTCAAACCCTGAGATATAGGGATGGACAAAATAGTCGCGCAGCGCGGGGGCGCCTAGCATCACGTTAAGCGCGTTTGACTTTGCCGTAGGTGAAGTGCCCAGCTTCCACATCCTCCAGCCCATGCTCGCAATGCCCGCGTCGTAGGGCCAGCTCGCATACAACCTCTCGCCCGTGCTGTTATGGGCTCCGCCAAATGCCTTCTTCAGGGCCTTCACCTGTTTCGCTTTCAGGCAGCCGCTGGTCTGCGCCGGTTTGCATGTCAGCACCTCCGGGTCAAACCTGCACGCCGACACATTGTTGATCTCGCCATCCTTTAGCCCGTCCAGGGCATCGCATTTTTCCAGCACTGCCTTGCTCACCAGATCCAGGTCAGCCTGCGAAAAGGCCGCGCTCAGTATCGGATGTCCGTCCTTATCCACCGGCGCAATGGAGTCGAAGGTCTCCGTATCCCACGCCTCGCCGATTGCCGCATGAGACAGCCGAAAACCCGGGTCGCCGGCAACGATCCCGTCAAACTCCAGCGGAAAACGCTGTGCGGCCATCATCGCCTGCCGTCCGCCGTTCGAGCATCCGTCGAAGTAGGAGTGCGCCGCGGGCTTTCCATAGTACTGCGCCATCAGTTCCTTGCTCACCCGCGTCACGTCGTCGATGGCCGCATACGCGTAGTCCAGTCGTGCCTTCTGTTCCTTGCCAAAGATGGAGTTTGCCATGCCTTCATGACCTGCGTCGGTGCTGGCCACGGCGTACCCGCGCGTCAGCGCCGTCGGCGTTCCAAATCCGGTAAATCCGATTGCGGGCCGCACCACCCCGTCCAGTCCGCCTCCGCCCTGAAACAGAAACTTGCCGTTCCAGTTGTCCGGCAGGCGAACTTCAAATCGCGTGGCATAGTGCTGCTTGTCCGCGCCTATCCGCTCATGAATGCTGCCCTCCACCTTGCAGTACCGAGGAAGATGCAAATCCCGCGGTGGCAGGTTCGGCATGATTGCCTCGGGGGTTCCAGCCGGAACCATGGTTGCACTCTGGATGACGGTGTTCTGCAGGTGGAGCCCTGCAATATCAGTGCAGGAATCAGCCTTCGCCACGGCTCCGCAAAGCAGCCATGATAGTGCCATCCCGAAGAGCACGGTCTGAAACATCCCGTGTCGCATGTGCGAGTTCCTTTCCACCTGCAATCTCAGTCCGCCGGCTTTGCGGCCCGGAACCAGTCTAGTTCACGCCAACCACTGACCCGAACGTCCGCGCTGAACATCCCCCTGGATTGCGCATAATTTCCCCTCTCCGGTGAATGGTGGATACGTCGGGCCGCAACTCCGGCGCGTTGGGAACTGCCGGCACCCCCCTACCCCCCTATAAATATTTGCAGTTTTCCACAGAGGTTTTGCGAAGAATTACAACGATTTGTCAAAGGCCGCCTCGACCCCGCGGCGCGGTCTTTGCCCCGCCAAGTGAGCCGCCGTCCCATTCGCCCCCACCCAATCTGGACTAAAATCATGGGGTCATGGCTACCATCACGCTTCCCACCTCCATTCAGCCGCGCTCGCCGCAGGGCGGGTTTGTAAACGAGTCCTTCACCAACTTCAAAGACCCTGAGGTTGTCCGCGACATGCGCGGCGCACTCACACTTGTTGAAGCGCAGCTCGGTCGTGAATACGACCTCGTCATCGGTGGGCATCGCCGGCGCACTGAGGGCAAAATCCGCTCCATCAATCCCGCGCGCCCCGCGCAGATTGTCGGCATCCACCAGCAGGCGGGATCCGGACACGCTGAGGACGCAGTCCAGGCCGCCCTCGCGGCCTTTGAGTCCTGGAGCCGCACCTCCGTCCAGACCCGCGCTTCGCTCCTGCTCAATGCCGCCGAGGTTCTTCGCCGCCGCAAGCTTGAGTTCGATGCCTGGCTGGTCTACGAGGTTGGCAAAAACTGG
>DASSHM010000058.1:0-4134 GCA_035692885.1 Occallatibacter sp. | reverse complement strand
CAGGATGCGCGCGTTTGCCAGATGCCACCAGATATCCGGGTCAACCATGAGCGTGAGTTCGGTGTTGAGCGCCGGCGCCAGCAGCATGGGCAACATCAGCAGCAGGGCAAGATTCATCGTATGGCGCGTGAATATTCTTTGAAAGATGCGTGCGGCCCGGCCGCTCTCAGCGGTAACGGGCGCGCTGTTTCGGGGCTCACCCTGATGTGTGGTGAGAGGATCCATGCAGCTACTTTATCGTTGCCACGTCACGGGCTGGAAGGGAAAGGAGCCGTAAGAACATCAGCGATAACGCTGAGGTAACCTGCGAATTACTGCGCTGGTTGCGACTCCGCCAGCCTGCCAAGCACTTCGTCAAGCGCCTGTTCCCATGGGGCGAGACGCACCCCAAACCGGTCGGCGAGTTTCTGGTTGGACAGTACCGAATTGAGCGGACGCCGCGCGGGCGTGGGAAAGTTGCTGGTGGAAACCGGCGTCAGAGTGGGAACTTTGGCTCCAAGTAGAGTTCCGGCGCGGTGAAAGATCTGCTGCGCAAAGCCGAACCAAGAGGTGAAACCAGAGCAGGTCATGTGGTACAGGCCTGTCCAGTCCTCCGCGAGGCCGAAATCACCTGTCAGCACGCCATGGACGATGGTGTGTGTGGCGCGGGCCAGCTCAATGGTTGTGGTCGGCGCGCCAATCTGATCATTCACAACGCTCAGATGGTCCCGTTCGCGGCCCAGGCGAAGCATGGTTTTCAGGAAGTTGTTGCCCTCGGGTCCATAGACCCAGCTGGTGCGAAAGATGAGGAAGCGGCCGCCCGCCTGCCGGATGGCCTGTTCGCCTGCCAGCTTGGTTGCCCCGTAGACGTTCAGCGGATGAGGAGTGTCGGATTCCGTCCAGGGAGTCTGCTGCGCGCCGTCAAACACATAGTCAGTGGAATAGTGCACGAGGAACGCTCCAATACGGGCAGCCTCCCGAGCCAGTATTCCGGGCGAGACCGCGTTTACCGCCCGCGCCAGCTCTGGCTCGGATTCGGCCTTGTCAACGGCGGTGTAGGCAGCGGCGTTCAAAATGACATCAGGAGCGAGGTCGCGGATGGCGGAGCGGGTCTGCTCAGGAGATGCGAGATCCACGACGGTTCGGTCAGCAACAATCAACCCAGGCGTATTACTGAAGCTCTGCTGCAATGCGCGCCCGAGCTGTCCTCCGGCGCCAAGGATTATGACGCGCGGCGAACCGCTCATGCGAACACCTCGGCGTCGCACAGTCGCGCCCCGTTCCGGTCCTTGTCTGAGAGGATGGCGTTTGCCGCGTCGACGGGCCATGGGATGGCAAGATCGGGGTCATCCCAGACGATGGTGCGATCGCCCGCAGCACTGTAGAAGTCGGTTACTTTGTAAGCCAGGCCAACCACGTCCGTCAGCGCGACAAATGCATGACCGAATCCCCGGGGAATGTAGAGCATCTCGCCATTCTCGGCAGTCATCTTGATGGCGACATGCTGAGCGAAGGCGGGCGAACTGCGCCGCAGGTCGACGGCAACATCCAGCAGCACGCCGTGCGTGACCCGGAGGAGCTTATCCTGCGGCTGCACGAGCTGGTAGTGAATGCCGCGCACCACGTTTCTTTGCGAGACGGAAAAGTTATCCTGCACCCAGTTGGTGGGCAGACCCAGGTCTGCCGCCTCGCGTTCGTTCCACGTCTCCCAGAACGCGCCGCGATTGTCCCGATGGATGGTGGGCATCAGCAGCCTGACGCCGGGCAGAGTGGTTTCCTGGACATTCACGGCATCTCTCCGGGCGTCCTCTGGGGTTCGTTGCACAGGGAGAGCAGATATTGCCCGTAGCCGCTCTTGCGCACGGGCTGAGCAAGTTTTTCAAGCTGCGCGGCGTTGATGTAGCCAAGGCGGTAGGCAATCTCCTCGGGGCAGGCGATCTGCAATCCCTGGCGGCGCTGGATGGTCTGAATGAATTGTCCCGCTTCAAAAAGAGAGTCGTGGGTGCCGGTATCAAGCCAGGCCATGCCGCGGCTCATGACCTCCACCTTCAAGCGGCCGGACTTCATGTACAGTTTGTTGAGGTCAGTAATCTCCAGCTCGCCGCGCGCCGATGGCTTGAGCGACTGAGCCATCTCCACGACCTTGTTGTCGTAGAAATACAGGCCGGGCACGGCATAGCGTGATCTGGGCCGGGCGGGCTTTTCCTCGATGGTGACGGCGTGCCCGGTGGAGTCAAACTCGACCACGCCGTAACGCTCGGGATCCTGTACCTGGTAGGCAAAGATCACCGCGCCCTCCTGCAGTCCGGCAGCGCGCTGCAGGTGGGTTGACAGGTCCTGTCCATAAAAGATGTTGTCGCCCAGCACCAGGGCGCTGCTGTCTCCCGCGAGAAAGTCGCGGCCCAGCAGGAAGGCCTGTGCCAGGCCGTCGGGACTGGGCTGAACCGTATAGCTGAGATTCAGACCCCATTGCGCTCCGTCACCGAGAAGATCGGCAAACCGGCCGGTGTCATGTGGCGTGGAGATGATGAGCAGATCGCGCAGCCCCGCCAGCATCAGGGTGCTGAGCGGGTAGTAGATCATGGGCTTGTCATAGACCGGCAGCAGTTGCTTGGAGACGACGTTGGTCACCGGATACAGCCGGGTTCCCGAACCGCCGGCAAGAATGATTCCCTTCATCGCGGGGCCCTCTCGTCATAATTCTTGCGGATCCACTCCGAATACACCCCGGTGCGCACGTGCTCAATCCAGTCAGCGTGGTCGAGATACCAGGCCACGGTCTTGCGCAGGCCCGCCTCAAATTGCACGGTCGGCTGCCAGGACAGCTCGCGAGCGACCCTGGTTGCGTCGATGGCGTAGCGCCGGTCATGGCCAGGCCGGTCAGTGACGAACTTGATCAGCGTACGGCGGGGTAAGAGCGCGGGGTTGGGCCGAAGCTCATCGATAATGTCGCAGATCGACGTCACCACATCCAGATTCTTTCTCTCGCTGTTTCCGCCGATGTTGTAGCTTTCGCCCGGGCGGCCACGCTCCATCACGGCGCGGATGGCGGCACAGTGGTCCTCCACAAACAGCCAGTCGCGAACATTTGATCCGTCACCGTACACCGGCAGGGGCCTGCCCTCAAGAGCATTCAAAATCATCAGCGGAATGAGCTTCTCAGGGAACTGGAACGGGCCGTAGTTGTTGGAGCAGTTGGTGGTGAGCACCGGGAGGCCGAAGGTGTGGAAGTAGGCGCGCGCAAGATGGTCAGAGGCCGCCTTTGACGCAGCGTAGGGGCTGTTGGGCGCGTAGGGCGTGGTCTCGGAGAAGGCTGGATCATCCGGTCCCAGCGACCCGTAGACCTCGTCGGTGGAGACATGCAGAAAGCGGAAGCTGCGGCGGCGGTCGCCGGCGAGGGCGGACCAGTAGCGGCGAGCCTGATCGAGCAGGACGAATGTACCCTGCACGTTAGTGCGAATGAACGCATCAGGGGCGTCGATGGACCGGTCAACGTGGCTTTCCGCGGCGAAGTGGACGATGGCTTCCGGCTGGTGATCACGGAGCAGCTTGGCCACCAATCCGGCATCGCAGATGTCGCCATGCACGAGCTGATATCGAGCATCATCGCCGAGGGAGGCCAGGTTCTCAGGATTGCCCGCATACGTCATCAGGTCCAGATTCACCAGAGCCCCGGCGGTCTTCTCAATCCACTGGAGCACAAAGTTGGAGCCAATGAATCCGGCGCCGCCGGTGACAAGAATGTTGTTGGGCCGGCCAGTCATGGATTTGAGCTTCCTTTAGCGAGGCTGATGGGGAGCGGCGGTGAAACCCCTGGGCGGTTTCCTTTACGGAGGGTTTCTGGGCCCCGGCAGATTCCAGATTTCCAAGGCGCCGGCATTTCAACCATACGGGCCAAGTCTAGCATGGGGTCGTGCACTCCTCGCGTGATGATTGACCCCTGCCGGGGCATCGACTGGGCGAGGGGATTGGTGGCATGGCTGGTCACGCGATGAACACACAGTCGCCATAGCTGAAGAAGCGATACCGCTGTTGCACGGCATGGGCATATGCAGCCAGCATGCGCTCGCGTCCGCCAAAGGCGCTGACCAGCATGAGCAGGCTCGATTGGGGCAGATGAAAGTTGGTCATCAGCGCGTTGACAAGGCGGAATTC
>DASSHM010000057.1:0-5126 GCA_035692885.1 Occallatibacter sp. | reverse complement strand
GGTCTCCTACGACCGGCAAACGCGCTTTGCCGGCGCCACCAAGTACACCCTGTCAAAGATGATTTCCCTGGCCGTGAATGGCATCACGTCGTTCACTGATCTGCCGTTGAAAGCCATTACGTTGCTTGGCTTTTTGATTTCATTTTTCAGTTTTGGCCTTGGCGTCTGGGCTCTGGTCGTCAAGGTTTTCCATTTCACCGTCGTGCCCGGATGGGCTTCCACCGTCATCCCGCTTTATATGCTTGGCGGCATTCAACTCCTCTGCCTCGGAGTGATTGGCCAGTATTTGGCGAGGATCTATTCAGAGACGAAGTCGCGGCCGCGTTTTATCGTCGAAAAGAACGTTTGACTCGCACTCTCTTGGATGTTCGCTTGGTCACCATCCCGTCACATATCTAGTTGGACGTGACGGCGGAATCCGCGCGCGCCAGTACAACCGAGTTCGTATCAGAGTAGATAATCTTCCATTCCCGGGTCAGCGGCAACACATGAATCATGGGTGACTGGCTTGATAACAGGCAGAAGTTGACGCCATATTTCCGCAGCAGCACAGTGGGATCGCTCTGTAACGTCGCCCATCTCCCAAATTCGCCAAGCACCCCTGACCATTCGAAGACATCGCCGCGCCCATCGATGAAGTCTTTGTATTCCGGCGCTGCCCAGATCAGGTATCCGCCGTACCCGTAGTCGTTCAGCATCGGGCCTGCGAGGTGGTTCTCCTTGATAAATTCCACGGCCTTTACGGGACTCTTTTCTTCTATCTGCCTTTGGAGATTCCCGCTGTCTGGGAACGCCAGCACAACCACAAGGATCGCGGCTCCCAGAAAAACTGCATTCAGCCAGATACGGTCTGCAGCCGCATCATATGCTTCCCAGGCGGACGAAAGGTGGCGCGACAGAATGGGCGCGGCGAGCACGCCAAAGACAATCAGCATGCGTTCGTGGCTCACTGCCATCCAGGTGCCCAGCGCAAGAAGAAGAAGTTCATCCACCCGCAGCTCGGATTTTCGCACGATGACCCGGAGAAAGATGCAGAGCAGAACCGCCAACATGGCAAGACCCCGCGGATCTGTCATCTGCGTGGGCCGCCACTCCTCCACGTTGGCCATCTGGATCGACTGGTGCATGATCGTGTCCAGCGGATAAAGTATCTGCTTGATGCCGTCCGGATTCAGGAACAGCGCGGCGCCCGAGAGCACAAGCGCCAGCACAAACACCCGGCGCGTATGCGCCTTCCACTTCTCTGCCGCCAGCGACCCCGCCCGGAATTCAAACAGAGAACCCACAAGCATGACGCCAGCCACCAGCACTCCCAGAATGTACGACCCGTGGCTGTTGATCCAGATGGCAAACAGAAAGGGCAGCGCGAAGAACCACCGCGGGCTGCGCGTCCGGCCCAGGTGGATCACCGCGAGTTCAATCACCAACAGCAGGTAACCCACCATCTGGGGGCGAATCGAAAAGCCGATGGTTCCAAAAAGCCACAGCGTCATCGCGCCCACAAACGCCACTTTTGAGTTGCGCCCGCAGAGCCAGCACAGCCAGTACCCGGCCAGCAGCAGCGCGGACGAAAGAGCGCACAGCCAGATCATGAGTCCCGTGAAGCCGCCAGACCTGTACGCGCCGTAAATGAACAACTGCGAGAGCCACTCCTGGGGCACCGAGGCCTGCTGATGCGTTGTATACGAGAAAATGTCGTGTAGTGGAATGGTGTGCGTGGTCCAGATCACCTGGCCCATCTTCATGTGCCACCACATGTCAGGATCGTCAAAGCGGCCCCGCACGGTGAGCACTGCCAGCACCACCAGCAGCGCCGCCAGCACTGCAGGAAAGGAGAAGAACCGACGCAGAAGCCGGATGGGGGCTCCGGCCGCATCTACCGCCGGCGCGCTCTCCGCTGCCGCCCTGTTGCCGCCGTTCACTGTGCCCAATCCACACCCCGCGCGCAGAGTCAGACCGTCAATCTCCGCCAGTGTATAGCGGCTTTTCTGCTCCCCGGCCAAAATTGAGCCGTTCCAGCAGACGGATGTCCCACCCAAGTCATCTGCACCGGTGGACCCGTGCGTTGCGGGCTTCCACGACGGGGCAGCTATTTCTCGCTGGTCAGCTCGCGGATGAGCTGCGCTTCGCGTTCGCGATATGGCCGTCCATCGGGATAGAAGACGTCATGAAACCAGATTGTCGGCTGCTCAAGCACATACGGGCGTTGCCATGAGTCCCACGGCAGGTAGGTCTGGCTCTTGCCCTTGACCAGGCCCCAGTTGATGGCCGCCACGTGATACTGCTTCGCAAGCGGCAGCACGGTGTCGAAGGTGCTGCCCGCCCCACGCGCCATGTACTCCGTGCAGATGAGCGGCCGGTGGAACTGCTCCAGCAGCTTCACATGCGCCTCAAAATCCTCCGGCCAGCCGTAGTTGTGAAAGCTGATTACGTCCGACTGCTCAATCTGAATGCGCGCCATGGGCGGCATCGTGGCCAGCGAGCTCCAGTCGCCATGCCACACCCCGCTGGTCAATGGCTGGTCAGGATGCTCGGCCCGCGCCCATGCAAACACCCGGGGAAGCAGTGCCTCAACCAGCGCAACCTTGTTCCGCGGCTCTTCCTTCCCATACGAACCGTCATTGGTGTTATCCGGCTCGTTCCACACATCCCACGCCAGCACGCGCGGGTCGTGAGCAAATGCTCCCACCACACCCTTTACATAGCGCTCCAGTTGCGGGTACTGCGCCGGGTCGGTCAGGATTTTTGCTCCGGGCGCCTGCACCCAGCCCGAGTTGTGCACGCCGGGGATGGGTGGATGCTGCGGCCCAAGCTTGGGAAACGGATCCCAGCACGAGTCGAAGAGAACAAACACCGGGCGGATGTGATGCCGCGCCGCAATGGCCAGGAACTCGTCAATGCGCTGCTTGAATCCCTGCGGGTCTTGCTCCCACACCAGGTTGTGCAGAAACACCCGCATGGTATTCATGCCGATGCCTTCCGCCCAGCCCAGCTCCCGGTCAATGGTCCTGGGGTCGAAGCTCGCGGCCTGCCACATCTCCAGCTCGTTGATTGCGGTTGAGGGCAGAAAGTTCGCGCCCACCGGCCATGGCTGGCGCGCATACCACGCATTGGCCCGGGCCTCCGTCCAGCGCCCCGCCACGCTGGCTGTGTCCTGCGCGCCCATCAGGGGCAGCGCTGCCATCATCGCAGCAATGGCAAGGCAAACAGATACAGGCCGAATCAGCAAACGACATCCTTGGGCACGCAACCTCAAACAGCGATTCATCAAGCAATTCATTATGGGAGCCTTTCGTCGGGTAAACGCCATTCTACTTGCCCGGCGCGGATTGCGCAGCACTTTGCTGCCCGGCCGCAGGCCGCGTCGCCATCTGTCGCCTCAATGTGTTCGTTGGCCCGCGCCCTAGCGGAAACCCACCATGCCGTGAATGCTCTCAATCAGCTTCGCGCTATCGAATCCGACGCCATTCTTGAACACCGTCTCCACGTGCTCCACTGCGGAAATGTCCCTGGCTGCGTCGCCCTTCACCACCACCAGGTCTGCCTGCTTGCCCACCGCGATGGTCCCGATGCGCTCGGCCCGCCCCAGGTACTCCGCGCCGTTTCGCGTGGCAATCTCGATTGCCTGCTCCGGCGTGAAGCCGGCCCGCACCAGCAGCTCAAGGTTGCGTTCATCGCCGAATCCCGGCAGCACGGCTCCGTATGCCGTTGGATCGCACCCTGCCAGCAACAATCCGCCCGCCGCCACAAATTCACGCTCGAACTGCATCTCCTTCTTCAGCATCACCGGCCACTCCGACTTCGCACCGCGCTCCTGAATCATTGACCGTATCGTCAGCACGCTCGACCACGCAGCCGGGGGCAGTGAGTCGCGCTCTTGCAGCAGTGTTGCCATCGGCGGATGGCCCGGCGCCATGCTCTCCAGCACCGCCAGCGTCGAGGTCACGGCCACGTGCTTTCTCACCAGCTCGTGAATCATTGCCATCACCGGTGCGCTGTTCATCTCCACATGCTCGGCCAGGTAGGGCATCACGCCGGCCGGGCACTCGCCCTCCTTGCGTCCCGGCGTGAACTCCGTATCCACTGCGATGCCGTGCTCCAGGTCGTCAATGCCCATCTCGGCCGCCTCGGTGAATCCCACCGAGCACAGGTGGCCGGTCAGCTTTTCGCCTTTCGCATGCGCCTCGTCAATCGCCGCCTTTAGCTCTGCCGGCGCGATGTGCATGTACGCCTTCCACGACGTCACGCCCTCGTCCACCCAGTAATCCACCATCCTTCGCGCGTCCTCCGGCCCGGTGAGGACGTGCATCTGCGGAATCAGCGGCGGATTGCCTTCAAGATACGGGCCTGTCACGTCCAGATCCGGTCCCGGCACGTGTCCTGCGTCAATCTCCTTCTTGATGTTCAGGTCTGTGTACGGCGAAATGCTGCCGGTCGTGCGCGCTGTTGTCACCCCTGCGGCCAGATATAGCCGCGGCGCAGTGTCCACTAGCTCTCCCACGACCAGTCCGCTCAGTTCGCGAGTCGACGGCTCGGTGTAAAACAGGTGCTCGTGCATCCCCACCAGCCCCGGATAAACGGTGCGCCCTTTCAGGTCCAGCACCTTTGCTCCCGCCGGAACAGCTACGCCTGCGTCGGCGCCCATCGCAGCGACCTTGCCGTGACTGATTACGATTGTCTGGTCGCTTGCCGCCGGGCCGCCGGTTCCATCAATCAGTTCGACATGCTCCAGTGCAACCACCGGCGCATCCACTGAAATGTAATGCGCCAGCGGATTGGCTCCGGGAGCTTGTGCGTAAGCGGAGGCAGCAAAGGCCAGCAGGCAGGGCAGGACAACGGAAGCGCGCATCATGGCATACACCATGCCGGGCTCTATTGGGCAAGTCAACCATAATCCGTCGTGATTTTGTGTTGTTACGATGCCAACGGCTCAGGCGCTGCCAAGCTTCTGAAGCAATGCGTCAAAGTCCTCCAGCCGCGCGTATTCGATAATCACGCGGCCGCGTCCCTTGTGGTCCTCGATGCGCACCTTGAGCCCCAGGGCGCGCTGCAACTGCTCTGCCACCTCGCGTACATTGGGATCAACGGGCGGCTCCGCCTTCGGTTCCTTCTTCTTGCTCTCCGGG
>DASSHM010000056.1:0-21259 GCA_035692885.1 Occallatibacter sp. | reverse complement strand
CAATCTGCAATCCAGGGGCTTCTACTTTCAGCCGCGGGAGTGGGAAGAGCAGGAACCCCTTGGCCTCGAAGCCTATTATGAGCAACTGCGGGCGATCTTCTCGAACATCGTTCCCAGATATTTTGCAGGCGATCACCCCGTCGGCGTCTCGCTGACCGGCGGGCTTGATTCACGCATGATCATGTCCTGGCTCAAGGCGCCTGCCGGGACCGTTCCCTGTTTCTCATTCGGGGGTCCATTTCGTGACTGCCGGGATGTCACGGTGGCGCGAAGTGTGGCGCGAAGTTGCGGGCAGGCTCACCAAACCATTCGAGTCGGCGATGAGTTTCTCTCCCGCTTCCCTCACTACTCTGAACGTACGGTGTACCTGACTGACGGCTGCGTGCCGGTTGCTCACTCGCCAGACCTCTACGCCAACGAAATTGCCCGCCAGATTTCTCCTGTCCGCATGACGGGAAACTATGGCGGTGAAGTGCTTCGCAGTATTCGCGCCTTCAAATCCATTCCGCCATTGCCGGGGCTGTTTTCCACCGATCTATCAACATTTTTCGCTCAGGCAGGCCAAACCTACAACAGTCTGATTGATGTTCACCCTCTCTCCTTCTCGGTGTTCAGGCAAGCTCCGTGGCACCATTACGGGCTGCTGTCCCTTGAGGAAACGCAGTTGGCGCTGCGCTCCCCTTATCTTGATAACGCGCTTGTAAAGCTCGTCTTCCGCGCTCCGCACAGCACACTCGACAATAACGATATATCTCTGCGCCTCATACGCGACGGGGATCATGCCCTGTCGCGTATCGCTACAGATCGTGGCTACATCGCGAATCCCGGACTCGCGGCCCAACTGCGCGAGCAATACCAGGAGTTCACCTTCAAGGCCGAGTACGCGTACGATTACGGCATGCCCCAGTGGGTCGCACGTGTCGATCATGCGTTCTCTTCGCTGCACTTTGAGCGGATGTTTCTTGGCAGGCACAAGTTCTATCACTTCCGCGTCTGGTATCGCGATGCCCTCTCCACCTACGTGCGCGAAATGCTTCTCGATCCTCGTACCTTGTCACGACCGTGGCTTCAGCGCCGCACCGTAGAGTCCATCGTCCATGCCCACACTCATGGCACGGGCAACTTTACCGTGCCCATCCATAAACTCCTCACTCTCGAGCATCTCCATCGACTGTTTATTGACGCCCGATGAGCCCCTTCCTCGCCACCATCATCTACGCCACCGGTATCGCGGGCCTGTTCTACCTGGACCGGGACAAAACCTCGCGCGTTTCAAGGGGACTCTGGGTTGCGGTTCTATGGGTGTTGATTATCGGGTCGCGGCCGGTATCAGGATGGCTTCAGCAGGAAACCACCGTATCGCAGCAGCAAACCTATCAGGAAGGCAGCCCGATCGACGCAGCCGTGTATGGCTGCATCATCGTGGCAGGCGTACTAGTTCTCAGCCGGCGGCGGGAAAAGGTCGGAGAGTACGTGCGCGCCAATCTCCCCATCATCCTTTTTCTCGCATATTGTGCCGTCAGCATCGCATGGTCCGGCTATTCATTCATTGCGTTCAAGCGATGGATTAAGTCAGTAGGCGATGTGGTGATGGTCATCATCATCCTAACCGATCCTGATGTGGAAAACGCGATTCGGCGGGTGTTCTCCCGTGCCAGCTTTCTTCTGCTGCCACTCTCATTGCTGTTTATCAAGTACTATCCCGAATGGGGTCGCGCCTACAATCCGTGGACCGGCGAACCGATGTATTCCGGGGTCACAACCTTTAAAAACCTGCTGGGCATGACCTGCCTGATCTGCGGCATGGGATCGCTCTGGTCGTTTATGCGTGCCTTGCATGATCGTGAGATGGAAGGCCGCATGCGGCATCTCATCGCGCACGGAAGCATGGTGGCGTTGGCGCTCTCGCTGATTGTAACCGCCAACAGCATGACCTCCCTGTCGTGCTATCTCATGTCAGGCGTTCTCCTCATCATGGCCATGCGTAGTCATCCGTCATCACGCCTGAAGACGCTGAAGATCATGATGGTGGGATTCATCGTTTTGTCGCTGTTCAGCATGTTCGTCGATCCAGAGGCGATGCTCAAATCGATCGGACGCGACCCCACCTTTACCGGTCGCAGAGAAATTTGGGCGGCCGTTCTCTCCATGCATTCCAATCCGTTGATCGGCACGGGATTCGAAAGTTTCTGGATGGGGAACCGCCTCACGGAGATGTGGAGGCTCACGGCAAAGGGCATTCAAGAGGCTCACAATGGCTATCTAGAGGTATACATCAACCTGGGTTTCGTAGGACTGGCGTTTCTCGCTGCCCTGATTGTTGCCGGATACAGGAACTCGATTGCCCATCTACGGAACGACCGCGTTCTCGGGGCTTTTAAGCTTGCCTTCATTACAGCCGGGTTGATCTATAGCCTCTCAGAAGCTGGATTTCGAATGATGAGCTCTATCTGGGTCTGCTTTTTGATTGCGGTCAGCTGCATTCCGGTTGAGATCTTGCGCCAGGAAGCCTCGCAACCTGTACTGCAGATTGGGTGGTGGCAATCCGATGTGCCGGTTGATACTTCCCGGGCGCTTTTAGATGACGTACGTGAGGAGCATGAGACGCGAGCGGCTGCCTTCGCTCCGCTCGAGGAGCAAACTGGCAGCAATTCACACAGCCGCATCTGGGACCTGAAATCATGAGAGCATGCATGCTTGCGTACACATTCTATGAGTCGGACAATCGTGTTCGACGATATGCGGAGGCCCTTGCCCGCCGTGGCGATCGCGTTGACGTTATCGCACTGGCGCGCAGCGGTGAGCCGCGCATTGAGATGTTGAGGGGCGTGCGTGTTCTACGCATCTATCGCAGGTTGATTGATGAAAAGGGGCCCTGGAGCTATCTCCTAAAGCTGATGACCTTCTTCTTCCTGTCTGCCTGGACGATCGCCAGGGAGCATCTTCGTGAGCGCTATGACATCATCCACGTTCACTCCGTCCCCGATTTCGAAGTCTTTGCCACCCTGATTCCCAAGCTGATGGGCGCGCGCATCATCCTTGACATTCACGATCTCGTGCCTGAATTTTACGCAAGCAAGTTCAACGCCGGTGAGTCCTCGCTGGCGTTTCGGCTACTGCTCTTTATGGAGCGGCTTTCCATCCGGTACGCAAATCATGTGATCATTTCAAACGACCTCTGGTATGACAAGCTCATTCAAAGGTCGGCGCGAAAAGACAAATGCTCTTCCTTCATCAACTATCCTGATTTGACGATTTTCAAAGCCCGCGCCCGGCAATCATCGCCAGAGGGCGAGTTTGTTCTGTATTATCCCGGCTCGCTGAATTGGCACCAGGGAGTTGACATCGCGATTGAGGCCCTCGACTTGCTGCACCATCGGGCCCCCGATGTCCGATTTTTGATCGTCGGCGACGGCCCTGATCGCGAAAAGCTCCGCGCAATGATTCGCGAGAAGGACCTGGGAGATCGAGTCTTCCTTGAGCCGGCCACCTCAATGGAACGGGTGGCGGAGATGATGGTGGATGTTGATCTGGGGGTCGTTCCCAAGCGGACCGACTCATTTGGCAATGAGGCATTCAGCACCAAAATCATGGAATTCATGGCCATGAATGTGCCCGTGCTTGCCTCAAGAACGCGCATTGACGAGTACTACTTCACCGATCAACTGGTGCATTTCTTTGAATCCGGGAACGCCGCCGATCTCGCCGAGAAGATCTACTACCTGAAAAACGATCCGGAACGGCGCAGGAATATGAGCAGATGCAGTGCCGAGTTCATTGCGGAGAACAACTGGGATGTGAAACAAAAGGACTATTTCGCGCTGGTCGACCGTCTGGTTGCCGCTTGAAGACCCTCAGTCTAAAGGCCTTGAATGTTTCGGTTCGACGCAGGAACGTCCTGATGCGGACCTGGACTGCCACCCGGAACTAAAGTTTATTCTGCCGGCCGGCGGCATTGATTCCCAGGCAGCCACTCCACTATTATGGTATTGACAGTAGGCTGGAACAGATATATTCCACAGGTCACCCGTTTCCGCCACCGGCACGCTGCAGCACTCCCCAGTTCGATTGGCGGGATATTCCCAGATCATCGACAAAATCTGCGATTCGCCTTGATCGCTTTCAGCAACCGCAAGCTTCCGCATGGGGCCCCATCAGTTTTAGCAACACAATGGGCCGCGGAAGAAAATCAGCTGAGGTGGCAATGAGACGTATTCATACAAGGATCTCGGTGCTTGTCTTTGTCTTCGCACTGGGTGGATATGCACAGTCCTGGAATTCGATTCTGAATTCGAGTCAGGCAATCAACTGGTCAAATTCCGGAGTCGGCGGCATTCCGGCACGCACGACTGTGTGCACAAATCTTACATCGTCCGCAACGGTGTCGCAGATCAATTCAGCGCTCTCGTCCTGTCCCAGCGGGCAGACTGTCCTGTTGGGGGCGGGTACATACAACATCAACGGAACCATCAGCGTCCCATCCAACGTGACCTTGCGGGGCGCCGGGGCGAACCAGACCATTCTCAATGCCACCGGCGGTGGCGGCGGAGCCGTGGTCAGCCTCGGATCCGGGCAGCCGTCCTATTCTCCGGTTACCATCACCGGCGGAGCTACAACCGGATCAACCACCATCACGGTGAGCAGTGCATCATCGATCAAGACGGGCATGTACCTGGTCATCACTGAAACCAACAGTTCCAGCTACGTTTCCTCCGCGGGTAGTGAAGGCAACTGTTCGTGGTGCGATGCGGGCTGGAGCAATGGAAGTCTCGCCCGGGGGCAGATTGTTGCCGTCATGGGTGTCAGCGGCTCAAACGTGACCATTGCGCCCGGTCTCTACAGCGCCTATACCAACTCGCCGGTCGCCGTGCCGTTCAACATGTCCGCAAGCTACGCCGGCGTTGAAAACCTGCAGGTGTATGCGAACAACACCGGGTACGGCACCAACTTTGCGATGTCAGCCTGCGCATACTGCTGGGTCAAGGGTGTGGAGTCGAATTACACCGATGGCGACCATGTCGAGGTGTACTGGGGCTACCGGGATGAGATCCGCGACAACTACTTCTCAAATGCCTTCCTGCACTCTCCGGGAACGCACGACTCCTGCATCCAGATAGGCTTGAAGACGAGCGCCAGCCTGATTGAAAACAACATCGTCGAGCGCGCCCACCAGTCCGTCATTCTCGAGTGGGGTGCGGCCGGCAACGTGATCTCCTATAACTACACTGAGGGCGAGTTCGATAGCGGCGCCACAAACGTGGTGATCGGCGGCATCGATTTTCACGGCGCCCATCCCCAGTTCAATCTGCTTGAAGGCAATATGCTCACCTCAATCTACGGGGACTCAGTCTGGGGCACGTCCAGCCACACAACAGCTTTTCGCAACTGGGTTGTAGGCACAAACAGGATTTGCAGCCCAACCGGCGGCGGTCGTGGGACCGTCAGTTGCGCCAGCGGAAGTGGCCATTATGGCTTCCAGGCGGCGCGTGCAATCCAGATGTCGTACTTGTCCACCTACAACAACTTCGTCGGAAACGTCATCGGCAGCGCTCAGATGCAGTCATTGACGGGCTACGGTACGCTGGCGCAGACAGTTTCAGTCGAGTATCCCGCAACACGGAGCTACGACAGTTCCGCCTACGGATGGACCTTTGGGTACGGTGAGGCCTCTGATGACGGAACCGGCAGCGGCTGCGCGGGTGGCACCTCACCCTGCCACCGGTCGGGGACTTCCGCGACAGACTTTATTGACGGGAACTTCAACAACATCGGAGGCGCGATCACATGGGCTTCCGGCGCCAGCCAGACCCTGCCGGCATCCTTCTACCTGAGCGGAAAGCCGTCCTGGTGGGCAAGCTCCATTCCCTACCCTGCAACCGGCCCTGATGTTACTGGCGGCTCTGGCCCGGGAGGACATTCCTATGGCAACCCGGCCTACAACTGCTTTGTGAATGTGATGCACGGAACTGACGGCGGTGGCGGCGGACCATACTCCTTCAACGCAAATCAGTGCTATGGAGATGGAGCGGGCTCCGGAACCGGTGGAGGCACTGGAACGCCGCCCGCATCAACTGGACCTGCGCCGCCAACCAACCTGACGGCAACACCCGTTCAGCAGTAGACTTTCCGCATCACGAAATCGTGTGCCCGGCGTGCTCTCAAGTACGGAGTATGCCGGCACTTCGTCTTCCAAGACACTTGGCCTTCGACCTGAAGCGATGCGCCAAGTGGCTCCTGTGGCGAGACCGCGGGTGTGCTTTGCTGTCCTGCACCGCAAACTTCAGTTCAGTGTGTCCAAGCCACCAGACACTCCTGCATAGGAGCAGGCCTCACGAACAGCGCAGGCAGTTTCTGCAGCCGCGCCAAATAAAGTAAATTTTTTGATATGAGAGCGGGCACGGACCGCCTCGAGCGATATTCCCAAAAGGCCTCTCCCAGAGAGCGTTCAGGACCCTTTGAATTCCGACTTGATTGGTTCTCCGCAGGACGACACTCCCAAGGCACCCCAGACGGACCCGTTCCGGACTGACCATTTGCTTGAGAACATCGGCCATCGAGCCGTTTCGGGCGGATTTGTCACGTTCGGCGCTCAGGCCACCAAAATGGTCCTCAATATCGGTGCGGCAGCGGTACTGGCACGGCTGCTGAGCCCCAGGGACTTCGGCCTGGTCGGAATGGTCCTTGCTGTAACCGCGGTGGTCGGGGTCTTCAAGGAACTTGGACTTTCAACAGCGACCGTTCAGCGCGACACGATTACGCAGGAACAGGTTTCAAACCTCTTTTGGATCAATGTTGTTTTCAGTTGTACGCTGGCGGCGATCTGTATGGGGCTCGCGCCCCTGGCGGCATCCTTTTATCGCGACTCGCGAGTGACCGCCATCATGCTGGCGCTGTCTGCGACCTTCGTTCTCACTGGCTCCACGGTCCAGCATCAGGCCCTGCTCGCACGGCAAATGCGATTTCAGGCCATGGCATTGATCGATGTTACTTCGATCGCCGTAGGCTATATCAGCGCCTGCGTGCTCGCATGGCTTGGAGCCGGATACTGGGCGCTTGTCGCACAGCAGCTCATGACCGCCGGCTGCGCGCTGCCGATGACATGGCTTATTTCCCGCTGGCGGCCACGGCTTCCATCGCGCCAGAGCGGGGTGCGTCCGCTGGTCACCTTCGGCGCGCATCTCAGCCTCGCTGACTTCATCGCAAGGTTTGCGGAGAGTAGTGACGGAATCCTGCTGGGGCGCTACTTCGGCGCGGCCCCCCTCGGCCTGTACTCGCGGGCGCAGGTGCTGCTTGCCCGTCCCATCCAGCAGGTATTGACGCCGATCAACTCGGTGTTGATTCCCGTGCTGTCGCGGCTTCAGTCTGACCCGGAACGCTACCGCCGCAGCTACATGCGCGCCTATGGTGGGTTGGCGCTGGTCGTGTTTTCGCTCTCCGCTGTCTGCGTTGCCATGGCCAGGCCCATTGTCCTGGTAATCCTGGGACCCAAATGGACAGGCGTTATTCCCCTGGTGATTGGAGTTGCCATGGCGGCAATCTCCGGTCCGCTGAGTCTGATTTGCGCATGGATTTATGAAAGCCAGGGACGAGGCGCGGAGCAGTTGCGGAACCATTCAATCTCAGGGCTGATTACGATTCTTGCCTACCTGATAGGGCTGCACTGGGGACCGCTGGGGCTTCTCATCTCTCTCGCAATTATCGGCCTGACCATTCGCCAGCCAATCATCTATTTCCTTGCCGGCCGCAGGGGGCACGTTCGGACGCGGGATCTATGGGGCGGCTTTTTCTCTCATTTGCCATGCTGGGCCGCCGTCTTCCTTCCCACCTGGCTGGCCTACCGCTTGATGGAAGGTCTGTCACCGCTGCTCCAGTTGCTTGTCTGCATCCCTGTGGGCCTGGGCATCGGATTTGTGCTGGTGCTTCTCTTTCCGAGTCCGCGACGCAGTGCCCTCTTTGTCTTCAGCCGGCTGGGCGGCATAATGCGGGCCAGGTTGGGGACATCCTGAGAGTTTGCGATTTCAAACATTACCGCTTCGCTGCGGAGTTGTGCCAAGGTGAAGCTTGAAGTAACCCGCGCTGGCGCTTCCGTGACCCATCCGTACTCTGGCGTTATATATCTTGCACGGCCGTGGCCAAAGTGCAGGTCCTGCCAGGCAAGCAAGCTCAGGTCTCCTTTGCCTGCTGTCAGATCGTTGAGCACGGCCTTGCTACTCCCTGCCCCTGCTTCAAAGGCCAGTATGAACGTGGCTATTGCCGGTGGATGATGATCTGAAGAGCGATCATCTACACACATTACAAAGCACCTATCCTGGGAGACCGGTCTTCGTGCCGCTTTACAGAATCAACCCACTCTCTGATGAGCGCTGGCTCTCGCTGCTCGCAGCGCATCCCGGCGCATCCACGTTCTATCAGCCGGGCTGGCTTAAGACGCTGACAGATACCTATGGCTACAAGCCATTTGCTCTAACGAGCACGCCCGCTGGAAAGCCGCTTGAGGACGGGGTCGCGTTCTGCGAAATCGACAGTTGGATTACCGGACGGCGATTGGTATCCCTGCCATTCACCGATCATGGTGAGCCAATTCTTTCGGCGGATGCCAGGCTCATGCTTGCAGACTGGCTGCGGTCCGAGAGCCGGCACGGCGGGTGGAAGTATATCGAAATGAGGCCTCTCACCTGGCAAACCAGCCCGGTTGAAGACGGCACGGAGTCTCAGTCGTTCTGGCTGCATACCCTTAAGATAAGCGGATCGCTTGACGATGTTTTTCGAGCCTTCGACAAGGACTCCGTCCAGCGGCGCATCCGGCGTGCAGAGCGCGAGAAGATCGCCGTCGAAAAAGGGTGCTCGGAAGAGCAGGTGAATGACTTCTACCGCCTGCTGATCGGAACACGAAAGCGCCATCATCTGCCGCCTCAGCCGCGCTCCTGGTTCACGAATCTGTTCAAGAACATGACGGGACAGGCCGAGCTAAGAATCGCCAGAAAAGACGGCATTGCTATCGGGGCCATCGTCAGCCTGCACACCGGCACGAACGTGATTTACAAGTACGGATGCTCCGACGAGCAGTATCATCGTTTCGCGCCAATGCCATGGTTATTCTGGAATCTCATCATGGATGCCAATGCCGCTGGCGCCGAATCACTCGACTTTGGACGAACCGACCTCGACAACGCAGGATTGATCCGATTCAAGGATCAGTTTGGAACCGTTCGCACAAAGCTCACCTATTATCGGTTTGCGAACAAGGCGGTCCGCAAGCCGGCGCCGAGTACCTCCGGAGCGCTGACTGGAAGACTTTTTTCCCTGGTCCCTGACCGTATTTCATGCAAGGTTGGCGAAATTCTCTACAGGCATATGGGATAGATTTCCTGGTCCACACATGAGGAGCAGGCTGCCCGGCGCCTTATTGCGACGGTCACCATGACATTGCACAATCGTAACCTATCTTATTGACTTTCATGAAGTTACAATGCGAGAAATCCCCTCATCGATTCGACCTGCTCAACGGTCGAGTGAGCAGGGTTTGAGATGTCAATGCTCATGGCTCGGCGGGAATCGCGTAAGCTGGGCAGGACCCAAGGACGCGTGTACGCGCAGGTCCTGGAACAAAAAGTCTTGGCAGGAAGTCCACACGCCAGAGGAACGTCGTGAAATCAGCATTCCTGGAATACTACCGTTGCCTCGACACCGACGCCGAGTTTCGGCTGGGCGCAGATCTGTCTCAGGATGCCGGCCATTTCCGCTGGGGGAAAAATCTGATTTGCTATGGACGTTCCACCAACGGACATCGTGCCCACCACGTCAACTCGCATCTCCACGATGTTTCTGATTCCGTTTCAATCGATGACCTGAACATTCTCCTGCCGTTCAACGCGGATGAAATCATCGAAAATCTTCTACGCGAGCGTTACTCTGCGCATTTCCGCGAGCCCAGCAGCCCGACCAATTCCCTGGTTCGCCACATCTACTACCAGCTTCGCCCCTACCTGTCGGTCGGCATCCGCAAGCATCTGCAGCGCATCAAGCTGCGCAACTGGAAAGACATTCCATTCCCTGAGTGGCCCGTTGATTTCACTGTCGACCGGATTCAGCGGCGCTTGATGGCGCTACAAATTCGCGCACTTGGTATCGAGAGATTGCCCTTCATCTGGTTCTGGCCAGACGGCTACACAAGCTGCGCGATTATCACCCATGACGTTGAGACTGTGATTGGCCGGGACTTTTGCAGGACTCTCATGGATATTGATGAGTCATTCTCGTTCCGCAGCTCGTTTCAGGTGGTTCCTGAAAGCAGATATCCGGTGCCGAGAAGCTATCTGGAGCAGATCAATCGTAGGGGCTTCGAGGTCAACGTGCATGATTTGACGCACGACGGGCGCCTGTACGCTGAGCACGAGGAGTTCCTGAGACGCGCGAAGAAGATCAACGGCTTTGCGCGAGACTTTAATGCCGCCGGCTTCCGTTCAGGCATTCTGTACCGGAATGCCGACTGGTACGACGCCTTCGACTTTGATTACGACATGTCCATCCCGAACGTTGGGCATCTCGACCCGCAGCGCGGCGGGTGCTGCACCGTCTTGCCCTACTTTATCGGTAATCTTGTGGAACTCCCGCTGACCTGCACGCAGGACTATACGCTCTTTCACATGCTGCGCGACTACTCCACGCGCATCTGGGAGCAGCAGATTAGTCTTATCCGTGCCAATCATGGCCTCATTTCAATCCTTGTTCACCCCGATTACGTTATTGAGGGGAAGGCGCAGCAGTCATACAGGGAATTGTTGAGCTATATTGCCGGGCTGCGCGACACAACGCCCATGTGGACTCCGCTGCCCAGGGACGTTGCAATATGGTGGCGCCAGAGGAGTCAGATGAAGCTGTTGCATGCGGATGGCGGATGGCGAATTGAGGGCCCCGGCAAGGAGCGCGCGCGAATCGCCTATGCCCGGCTCTCCGGCGAAAGCGTGACGTATAGCCTGCAACCTGAGGATGCCATGCTCGCTTCGTGAGGTCTCCGCGAAGCCCTCGCTGGCGGCGCCGGCGCGGTTCGCTCCAAGCTACCAGCACTGAGGGCAGCAAGTCCCGCCTGTAGAAACTCGACAAGCCCTTGATTGGCAGCGGCCTTGGTGCCCGCGGATGCCGGTCAAGGGCTTTCGCCATTTTACTGGCCGGGCTTTGCACAGCCTGCCCCGCGTGCAGGTCCCTCAAGGGCTCAAGGACTCAGGGGATGGACGCGCTCGACATATTCGACGGCGTGCTCTCGATCCCTGCCGCATCCACGCTCGTCACCTGGTAGTTGTATGTCGTGCCGCTCTGGACGTTGATGTCGACATACTGTGTCGTGGGCGCCTTGACCGCGCTTAGCCGCTGGAACGGTCCACTGGACATGGCCCTGTAGATGTTGTAGCTGGTCACGGGATCCGAGGTATCCACCGGCGAGTTCCAGATCAGTGCCACCTGGTGCACGCCCGTTGTCGGCTGCCCTCCCGTACCGTTCAGCTTGATCTTCGTCTTCCCATGGGCCTTTGAGTTGCTTGTGATGGTCAGTTCACCAGTCACACTTCCCGCTGCCACGGGGGTAAACTTCACGTTCAGCGCCGTCGATGTACCTGGATCAAGCGTAAGCGGCAGTGAAACGCCTGAAACGGTAAAGCCTGTGCCGCTCACCGTCACATCGGTGATCGTCAGCGGTGCGCCTCCGGTTGAACTCACCTTTACAACCTGCGTCGCGGGTGAATTCATGTCCACTACGCCAAACCCCACGCTCGTTGCATTCACGGTGAGCTGGGCCGCCGGCAGGTCCGAAAATTGAGCTGCTCCGCAGCCAGCCAGCAGGAGTCCGCCACAAAGCACCAGCGCAAGCAGCGCCACGTTGCACAGGCCGCTGCAGCCATGGTTGGCTCCGGAAACATTTGAATGCGCACGGATGATGGCAGCGCGGGAACGCCTTCCCGCAGCAGGAGTCGAGGGCCGCATGCTCTTTGCAAATAGAAAAAATGCTTGGTACATCTACTTCACCTCAGCAACCCGCCGCGCGTCAGTTCTTCCGCTCTGCACTGTGAATTTCAGTACCTGTGCAGCCCGTCAAGCCCAGCAGAGAACAATCCAACTTCGTCATCCCGGTAAGGGACCATTCCATTTCCCAACTCTGAGGGGCACCTTCGCACCACGTCCCTCTTCAATCGATACAGAACGAACCCCCCGAAAGATCAGCGCACTTCGGGTTTGCTCATTAACAGGAAAGTACTATGAATGTTCCACGAAAGTAACAGCAGAATGACCGGAGCGAGTTACCTACGTAATTTCGCAAGCCATTTTCAACCGGCGCAATTTTCTCCCCTTGACGCAGTGAAAGCGTTCTCCTGGACATGCTTACGAGCGCTTCTCCTGTCGCTGGGATGGCTCACAGAGTGTGGTGCTTACAATTCCTGGAAGCAATCGAATGGCCAATGAAAATAATCCACAGGGACACGGCTATCCGACGAATGGTTTGCAACTTAGTAAATTGCTTTTCTACGCAAACGTTTTTGCTGGTATGTAAATTCTTCTCTGCCTGGTATTTTCTTCACACTCGCGATGGACAAATCGGAAACTTCTGCCGCGCCGTGTGCACATTCAGCTGTGCAGATTGCTTGTCTTCAGTGTCGCTTCCGAGCTTGTGGGTCGGCGAATGGCGCCATCGATCTCTATCAGCCGACGCTGGCTCTGCCACCCGGCTCTAATTGACCTGCCCCAAGCTCAGCAGGTACACTACCTTAGTTTGGCGATTCCTGCCTGTTGTCGCGGAGCCTGACGTTCGCACCGGATTTGGTGCTTGAGCGTACCGCGGCACGGAAGTTTCCGCCTGATCTAATTTGAGCATTGCACGAGCGCACCGGCCCGGCCGGACTCGCGCTGGAGGATTTATGTACGCGGTGATTCGTACCGGTGGAAAACAATACCGAGTCGCTCCCGGCGATATCGTCAGGATCGAGCGCCTTCCATCTGACAACCAGACCGTCGAGTTCAGTGACGTTCTAGCCGTTTCGGGCGAGCCCGGCAGCCTGGTCAAGCCGTCCACGGCGCGGGTAACCGCCGAGGTTGTGGAGGAGGGCCGCGGGGACAAGATCCTGGTGTTCCACCTGAAACGCAAGAAGCAGTATAAGAAGCTGCAGGGACACCGCCAGAACTTCACTGAGGTGCGCATCAAAGCCATTGAGGCGGATGGCGTCACCTACTCCGCCGCCAGGTAGAGCGCGCGAAGAACCGAGAGAGGATTCAGCCATGGCACATAAAAAGGGTGGGGGCAGCTCCACCAATGGACGTGATTCAAATGCACAGCGGCTCGGTGTGAAGGCCTTTGCCGGCCAGTATGTCACCGGCGGATCCATCATTGTCCGCCAGCGCGGCACGCGCATCAAGCCCGGAGCCAACGTCGGTGTCGGCTCTGACGATACCCTTTTCGCCAAGGTCAGCGGCCGGGTCAAGTTCTCTGATCACGGCAATCGCGGACGTTTTGCCTCAGTTGATCCCGTGACCGCGGAATAGCAGCCCAGCGTGTGCCAGGTCACAAAAAGCCGCGGCAGCCGGTCCGCGGCTCTTCTGTTTCCACGGCACGTAGCCCAAAAGCCAGCGGGCTGAATCCTCAAGGATTCAGCCCGTCTACTCTGCGAGAAATTCTCTCCTCTCAGGCCGGCTTCTGAAGGCTACGTCTTTGATTCGCTCCCCTGCATGTTCCGGGTAAGAACTTTGTCCACCACCCGCTCCACGTCTGACAGGAAAAACCCATTGGCGGGCTGCTGCACCGCAATCTGGGTTCCGTGACCCAGCGCCGCGGCGATCTCGTTCCATCGGTAAATGGCCGAATTTACGGGCATCACCATCGGCTTGGGAGCGGGCTCAGGCAGGGCGCAGTAGGTGATCCAGATGCCCAGCGTCATGAGGATGACCGCCTCGTTCACAAACTGCACCGGGGAGGTCAGGGACGAATTACGCGAGAGCAGCGTCCCCACTACAAAGTCGCCTGCCGCCATCAGGCCGAATCCCAGCGTAATTCCGAAGCTCAGCTCGCGGGGCGAATAGTGAAGCGCGTTCATGCTGAGGGTCTGGAATGCCAGCAGGCAGAGCACCAGAATGCTCACCGCGCGGGTAATTGCAATCGCCACGTCGGGAATGACAAACGCGCTCATGTGGATGTCTGAGTAGGACACGGTGGTCAGGCTCACGACCAGCGAGACAAATGCCGCCCAGCGGAATACCACGGTGCCGAGACGCATCAGCCCCGAGAACCCGGAGAGCGCGGCGCGGAACACCTCAACGCATACAAAAAAGAGCGTGATTGCACTGGCGCAATACACGGCCCAGTAGGAATAGAAATATGCGGGAAAATACGCATGTCCCCATGGCTGCGCCTGCAGGTAGAGCAGACCCAGCAGCACGGGCATTGAAAACACACGCAGGGCCAGATAAGTACCCATCGCACGAAATCGACGGTGCAAACCCTTTTTGAGGAACAGGAACCCGAGCACGGCCCACAGCAGGAACTCGGCCAGGCTCATCACAGACATTGTCAGATCTAAGGGCATAGGGACTCACCCCATCCTGAGGGTTTAATCAGGATAGCCCCAAGTACCAGACCAATTCAAATGAATTTGCAACACTTTATAGCACCTTAGTGCTATAAAGTGTTCCTTTTACCTACGGTTTTTGCCCACACATGCCCGGCCCGCACTGCGGAATCGGCAGGCTGGCGGTCGCCGACAGATGGCTTGCGATCACGTGTGAGGGACGCGATGAGGTTGAGGCAGCGGTCAGGCCGGCAACAACGACAGAGAGAGCGAAGATGCGAATGGCGAGTTTCATATTTGGTTACCCCTTTGCAGAATTAGATTGACAGAAGTGGTTCCCGTCGTAACACAAGTATGGTAGTGCATTTTTCACTGAAACTGTAACATTTTTGTTTGCATCCGATTAGGGGCACTCTCTTTAATTACCGTAGTCATCACACATACCGGTAGAATATGCACATAGGTAATCATCCTGATGACGGGAAGGGGTAGAAGTTGCTTCCCGCCCAGCATGGTAAAATAGAGCCTGGCAGGGTGTGCTCAAGTCCTCGTTTCTCAAGCGCTTTACCCCTTTCATGGCCATCCCGGTTTGTGGTCCTGGAGCCGCGCCTCGCGCCGAGCTTGAAGCGAAATCTCTGCAGACGGATTCTTATGGCGACTGAAGTTCCTGGCAGCACCGCACTCTCTGAAGACAACGGCAAATATACCGGCGAAAACATCAAGATCCTCGAAGGCCTTGAGGCCGTTCGACTTCGTCCGGCCATGTACATCGGCTCCACCGGCGAAATGGGCCTGCATCATCTCGTGTACGAGGTGGTCGACAACTCCGTTGACGAGGCGCTGGCCGGCTATGCGAAGAAGATTGAGGTTGTCATCCACGTCGATAATTCGATTACCGTGGTTGACGACGGCCGCGGCATTCCCGTGGACATGATGCCCGTGGGCGGCGGCAAGAAGATGCCGGCGGTGCAGGTGGTGCTCACCAAGCTCCACGCCGGCGGCAAGTTCGACGCCTCGACGTACAAGGTCTCCGGCGGTCTGCATGGCGTGGGCGTCAGTTGCGTGAATGCGCTGAGCCAGGAGTTCAGCGTCGAAATCTGGCGTGACGGTCACACCTGGGAACAGGACTACTCCTGCGGGCTGCCCACCAGCGAGCTTCGCCGCACCGGGACCAGCAAGAAGCGCGGGACCAGGATTCACTTTCTGCCCGACAAGACCATCTTTGCCACCACGGAATACAGCTACGACACGCTCGCCCAGCGCCTGCGCGAACTGGCTTTCCTGAACAAGGGCCTTGAGATTTCGCTCACCGACGAGCGCACCGTCGATCCCAAGACTGGCGATTCGAAGCGCACCGAGTTCCGCTATGCCGGCGGCATCGCCGAGTTCGTAAAGCATCTTAATCGCGGCAAGGCCGTACTGCACGACAAGCCTATCGTGATGGAAGCCACGCGCGACGGCGTGGAGATCGAGATTGCGCTCCAGTACAACGACAGCTACTCCGAGACGGTCTTCGCCTTTGCGAACAACATCAACACCGTCGATGGCGGCACGCATCTCTCCGGCTTCCGCACCGCGCTTACCCGCACCATCAACGCCATCGGCCAGCAGCTTGGCCTGTTCAAGGACCTGAAGGAGAATCTCTCCGGCGACGATGTGCGCGAGGGGCTGGTGGCCGTGGTCAGCGTCAAGCTGCCCCAGCCGCAGTTTGAGGGCCAGACCAAGGGAAAACTTAATTCCGATATCGCCGGCACGGTGCAGGCGTTTGTCAACGAGCGCCTGGGCATGTTCCTTGAGCAGAATCCGCCCATTGCCAGACGCATCATCAACAAGGCCATTGAGGCCGCCCGCGCACGCGAAGCCGCGCGCAAAGCCCGCGACCTGACCCGCCGCAAGGGAGCGCTTGATGGCGGCGGACTGCCGGGAAAGCTGGCCGACTGCTCAGAGCGCAGCCCTGACCGCTGCGAACTCTATCTTGTGGAGGGCGAAAGCGCCGGGGGCACGGCCAAGCAGGGCCGCGACCGGCGCTTCCAGGCCATCCTGCCGCTCAAGGGCAAGATTCTCAACGTTGAGAAGGCACGCTACGACAAAATGCTGGGGCACGAGGAAATCCGCGCCATGATTACGGCGCTTGGCACAGGCATCGGCAAGGACGACTTTGATGCCGCCAAACTCCGCTACGGCAAGGTGATTCTCATGACCGACGCCGACGTCGATGGCTCGCATATCCGCACCCTGCTGCTCACCTTTTTCTTCCGCCATATGACCGAGCTGGTCAAGCGCGGCAACGTCTATATCGCGCAGCCGCCGCTGTTCAAGATTAAGAAGGGACGCTTTGAGCAGTACATCAAGGACGAGCGCGAGTTTGTGAAGGTGATGATCAACCGCGCCGCCGAGGGTATGATTGTGCGCCACGGAGAGAACGTACAGCGCATCGAGGGCGCCGACCTCACGCGCTTTATGGGAATCCTCAGCGATTACCTTGACTTCGTGGAAAAGGTCGATAAGCGCATCCGCAATGAGCGGCTCACGGAGTTGCTGGCGCGCGCCGAGCTCACGCATCGCGCTGACTTTACCTCGGATGCTGAAGGCAAGGCACCGGCCAAAATCGCCCGCCTGCATGGCCGGCTTACAGAATTCGCTGAAGAGTTCCAGATTCAGCTTCACAAGCCTGTCGAGGACGAGGAGCACCATACCTGGTCGGTCTGCTTTACCGATGCGCAGGCTGCGACGCGCTGTATTGACTGGACTCTCGCCTCCAGCCCGGAATTTCGTCAGATGATGGCGAAGTACACGCAGATTAAGAACTTTCTTGAGCCGCCGTTTCTGGTCGAGTACGCGCCTAAGCCCCCGGCTGCATCTTCGGCCTCTGAAACTGCTGAAGACACAGAGGAGCGCGAATCAGAGCCGCAGACCGACACGCGCCAGCCGCGCAGAACCGCGCGCGCCAATCGCGAGCCGGTTGAGAAGCAGACCGCGCGCGAGCTTTTCTCCTACATCGTTGAGCAGGGCAAAAAGGAATACAGCGTGCAACGCTACAAGGGTCTGGGCGAAATGACCTCGCCGCAACTTTGGGAAACCACCATGGACCCCGAACGGCGTACCCTGCTCCAGGTAAAGCTTGAGGACATCGCCGAGACTGACGCCATCTTTACCACCCTCATGGGCGAAGATGTCGAGTCGCGGAGGCGGTTCATTCAGGAAAATGCCCTTGATGTGCAGCATCTCGACGTTTAAAACGGCGGGTTCATCAGCGGGTTGGCGTGACCGTTTTGTACTTCGATTCAAGGATGGCTCTCTGCCATCGCTGAGCATGGATGCGCTTCCAATCATCCCAACTGCCCGAGAACAAAGAGCAGAGCGATGAGCGCCATCATAAGCGCAACCCAGCCCAGGACTGCTTTTAGGCGCGGAGACGGCGATGCTCGAAGGAGTTTTACTCCCAACGGCACAAGCGCAATGCAGAGACCGGAAGTTGCCACCACTGAGGTCCATGAGCTGCCTTTCAGGACCCCCATCATCAGCATGGACATGAGAGCCAGGGCAATTGAGCGGATCAGACCGAGCGTGCCTGAAAGGTATGTACCGATTGCGAGGATGATCCATCCAAAAAGAATCGCGCCGTTCAGGGCCGACACGAGATGAAAGGCTCCGTATGAGCCCGCGACCGTTTCGGTAGCAACTTTTGTGGTCAACGGGCGGACCATCTGGAACGCCATATAGTCCGCACCAGCGTAAAACGTGCGCGCGAATAATCCGAAGATGACGAAGACGCCACCCCACAGAGCCCAGCCAGGCCTGGTTCGGCCAATCAGCCACGCAAGGGTGGCGACAGCCGGCCACAAGATGATGATTCCCGCCAGATAGAAGTTGTATGCCGCGGTCATCTGGCTGGGATGTTGAGCGAAAGCCGCCAACTGCTGCGGGAAGAAGAAGTGGAACTGGAGGCGCAGAAGAACGCCGATGAGAAGAAGCACCGGCGCCAATACCATTGCCGTTCCTCCCACCCAGCGGCCAGGGAACCAGGAGGAATGCTCCCCGTCACGAGTGAGTTCAAGTTCAGGGGCAGAATTGCGGTGGCTTACCCTCAAAATATGATCCTCGGCGGCCCTCGAAAAGAATACGTGTCCAGCCGCTCAAGAGTTCCCATCGGCTCGGGCGGCCCATCTGGCGCATGCAGCGTCGCGCCAATCTTGCCGTACGGGTTGCGTAACGCGCGGTATCCATGCGAAAGTTTGCATGTTCCCGCTCGCGAATTGCGAGTACAATTCCCGCGCCGATTGGGCTGCCAAGAATCTCCAATTGCGTACGCCACACACTGCCGGTCATCCGGACAGGAAGGCTGAAATCCATGCGTATCTCGCGCACAATCCTCATTGGTGCAATTTCCCTTGGCCCCGTCCTTGCCTGCGCTCAAGCGCCAGCACCCGCCGTCGCTGCCGCGCCGCCTGCTCCGGTTGCTCCTTCGGCCACGCTGCAGCCTGCGCTAGACGCCGTGCGTCATGCCCTGCTCTCCACCTATCCTGACCGCTGGAAGAGAGGCACCATTCGCGAGGAAGCATCCGGCAACATCAACGACATCCTGCGCGACATCGAGACGAATGTGCCTCCGCTCATGCATACCGCCGATGCCGACCCGGGCGCCGTCAGCAAGGTGCTTCCCCTGGCGCACCACGTTGACGCGCTCTACGACGTATTGCTGCGCGTGGTGCAGGCCTCGCGCGTGGTGGCATCCGGCGACCAAGTCGATCGTCTGCAGAGCGCGCTCGTCACGCTGGGCAACGCGCGCATCACGCTGGAGAATCAGCTTGAGCAGGCGGCGGTTGCCCAGGAAAAGCAAATCGCCAGTCTCCACCACTCATCCGATGAGCAAAAGGCCCAGCTTGCGGCCCTTCGGGCGCTTCCGCCTCCGCCGCCCTGCAATCCCCCGAAGCCGGTGAAGCGCACCAGGCGTCACACCACGACCCACAAGGCTGTAAAGCCAAAGCCTCCGGCCGCCTCGACGCAGAAGCATTAGAGATGCTTCCGCGGCATCGCCGGGTTCGGCTTCAGGCGCCGTGTCCGGTACAGTGCAGCACGCCCAGATACGCGGTCCACGGACCCACCGTCTCGCGATACTGGTGAGCCAGCACCCGGGAGAGCTGATGCAGGTGGGTCATATCGTGCGTGGCCCAGGTGGCCAGCAGTTGACGCAGTGTGACCGCGCCCAGCGCGGGATGACGGCCGCGCCGCTCAAGGTCCTCATCCGTCAAGCGCATCTCCTCCAGTAGCTTGATGTTTTCCCCGCGCCGGCGGGCAAACTCTTCCAGCAGCTCATCGAGAGGCCGTTCCCGCTTCTCTTTCGTTTGGGCAAGCCGGTCAAACGGGTCGAAGACTCGTGCTTCGCCGTGCTCCAGAATGATGCGCGCCCGCGCAATCCAGTCCGAGCGCTCGCCCTCAATCAGGTGCCCAAGAATGTCACAGGCGTTCCAACTGTCGCCTCCCTCGTTGTGCTTTACCCATCTCGCGGGCAGTCCGCGCAGGAGCGCGTTCAGTGCCGCCGGGGTTCTCGACAGCAGTGCGATTGCCTCTTCCAGCTTGAACTCTGCGTGTATATCCATAGTTATCCCGATGCGCCTGCGGCCTGCCTGGACTCCTATTCTTTGACACGCGATACTGATCGCCACCCCGCGGTGATAGCCTTCCTTCTGAACCAAATTCCCGGGGGAGGGCCCTTGCAATTCTCCATCTGTCACCTTGCTGCGATTGGACTGATATCAGCACTGGCATCGGCGGCTGCGCAAGCCCCAGCCCCAAATCACTCAACACACATGCCGATGATGTCTAAAGCGGCTCAGGCCGCGGCCAATGTTCATTCCAATATTCCCGGTCTCTATAATCCGGTCGCCGATCCCAAGGCGGTTGTCACCTTTGGCCACGCCCGATTCACCGTGCTCACCCCGCAGCTTATCCGCATGGAGTGGTCAGACACCGATACTTTTGAGGACCACGCCTCCTTCGTCTTCCTCAATCGCCGCCTTTTTGTGCCCGCATTCGAGCACACAATCACGGGCAGGACTCTCACCATCAGGACCAGCGCCCTGACCCTCAGCTACACCAATGCCGGCCACGCAGACGTCGCTGACGCTGGGTTTACCCCAGAGAATTTGACCATCTCGCTCAGCGTCGATAGCAAGCCGGTCGTGTGGCATCCGGGGATGAAGGACCCAGGCAACCTCGAGGGCACCACCCGCACTCTCGACGAGGCACTGGGCAGCCACACCAAGGAACCCATCGGACAAGGCCTCGTCTCACGCACAGGGTGGGCTCTTGTTGACGACTCCACCCGCCCGCTCTTCGACTCCGCCGACTTCAGCTTCACCCGGGGTGAAAAGAGCCCCTGGCCCTGGGTCGTCGAACGGCCTTCCAGTGAACGGCCCGGCGCCTATCAGGACTGGTACTTCTTCGGATATGGCCACGACTACCGCAAGGCCCTTGGCGACTACGTGCGGGTTGCGGGCCGCATCCCCCTTCCGCCCCGCTTTGCCTTCGGCGCGTGGTGGTCGCGCTACTGGGCATACAGCGATCAGGAACTGGAGCAGCTCGTGCGCGGATTTCACGACAACGACACGCCGCTTGACGTCCTGGTGATTGACATGGACTGGCACATCAGTGGCGCGCAGCTTGCCGCAAGGGGCGAGAAGGACGCATCCGGCCAGACGCTCGGCTGGACC